>CAZWJK010000015.1:5295-11747 GCA_964634035.1 uncultured Candidatus Cloacimonadota bacterium
CCGTAGCCGTCATAGGCGTCCGGATCTGTGGAAGCTGACACTATGGCAATGGTTCTGCCGTGAAAGTTGCCTTCACAGAAGATGAGAATGGCGCTGTCGGGTGCTATGCCCTTGACCTTGTAACCCCATTTACGGGCAAGTTTGAGGGCGGTCTCGACCGCTTCCGCACCGCTGTTCATGGGCAATACCATATCGTAACTGAAATACTCGGTGATGTATTTTTCATAAGGGCCCAGCATATTGTTGAAAAAGGCGCGAGAGGTCAGGCAAAGTTCCTGGGCCTGCGCGACCAGGGCATTAACGATCTTTTTGTTGCAATGGCCCTGATTGACGGCAGAATATGCACTCAGAAAATCATAGTACTTTTTCCCTTCCGGATCCCACAAAAACACGCCGTCGCCTTTTGCTAAAACAACCGGCAGCGGATGATAATTGTGCGCACCATACCGTTCTTCCATTTCCATCGCTTCTTGAGAACTGACTTTTCCATACTTTAATTCGTCGTTCATCATTCCTCCTAGGGTTAATTTTGTTATTTTCTTCTGCTGAAGTCGTATTTAAAATCAGCTTTTAATGTCAACAGAAAAAGGTTTGAACCCGTTTTTCTCCATTTTCTGCACATACTCCCTCCTCTTTTCATATTTCCTTGCAAGTCATAATCTTGTCGGGATTCAGTCGGGATCCAGTCGGATTAAACCCGACAGGATTAGGACAGGATTATGACAGGATAATGAGATGGATGTATGCAGGATGAAGGTGTGATGAAAGCAAAATGCTAGGGGTGATAAAGCTGATATATGCTTAAGAACAGGTTATTTTTGGGCGAGGACTTCGGAGATGGCAGAGAGAAGTTCGTCGCGCATGAAGGGTTTTTGCAGGGTCTTCTTGGCGCCGAGTTTTTCCGCCAAAGGCAGATAGCTGTTGGGACCAAACCTGCCGCCGCCGGACATGGCAATGATCTTGAGGTTAGGACACAGGCCCAGCAGTTCCTGAATGGTTTCCAGACCTTCCTTATCGGGCATGATGATATCGGTCAAAACCAGGTCCGGACTGCTTTCACCACAGTGCCTGATCGCCTGGGTGCCGTTTTCGGCCTGCAGAACTTCATATCCCGCGCGCTCGAGCATGGTGACCAGCACATTGCGGAAACTGTTGTCGTCTTCGATCACAAGAATTCTTGCCATTGCATCCTTCTGCAAAAGTATTGTGCACAATTATTGCCGGCTTGCTTAACTGTCAAACGAAAAAACGTCACAGGCTGAAACTGCTGCCTGTCCTGTAACCGTCAGCCGCGCTGCTGATAATGCCTCCGGCATAGCCGGAACCTTCGCCGACAGCGTATAAATTGCTGATCCCAAGACAGTTCAAACCATCTTCAGAGCGGACAAGGCGCAGCGGGGAAGAGGTTCTGGTTTCCGGCGCGATCAGGATGCCTTGATCAATGAATCCTGGCAATATCTTATCAAAATGCTGCAGACCGTGCTTAAGAGCATCGTTGATCTCTGCAGGAAACAAGTCTGACAGTTGGAAGGACTGTGCAGCAGGAAACAGACAAGCAAGATTTCTATCAGCGGAAAGAACGCCCTTAAGGTAATCCGAAGCAGTCTGATAGGGCGCTGCATAGCCATTGAGAAAAGCTTTACGCTCAATGGCAGACTGGAATTTCATTCCGTTAAAAAGATCAGCACCATAAGTTTCAGCATTAACAACGGTCACGACAGCGCTGTTGGCATAGCCGGAATCCCTGGCCGCAAAGCTCATTCCGTTGGTTACACAAGTGTCCTTTTCGCTGGAAGCGGCAATTACAAAACCGCCCGGGCACATGCAGAAAGTGTAAGTCCCCCTGCCGGCATGGTTGTCAGTCAATCTGTAGGAAGCTGGCCCCAAAAGCTCTGTCCATCTGTTGCTTCCGTAGATCGCTGCATCGATCCAAGCCTGCTTATGCGAGATTCTGACGCCGATAGCAAAAGGTTTTGGCTGCAGTGCGACCCCTCTGTCAGACAGCATCCTGAAAGTGTCTCGGGTCGCATTTCCGGGCGCAATGACAAGAACTTCGGGAGAATGGCTTTGACCATTGATGATGACTTGTTTAACAATCCCGCCATTGATGACAATGTCCTCCAGCCTGCTTCTGTAGCGAAAGGAACAGCCCTGCGAGATCAGATATTCCCTGATGCGAGAAACCACAGCCCTGATGCCTTCGGTGCCGAGGTGGGGCAGGGCTTCCCAGCTTATGCTATCCGGTGCTCCGAATTTTACCAGCAAATCAAAAACTGACTGAATGTCCCGATTGCGTGAACGCGAAGTCAGCTTGCCATCAGAAAAAGCGCCGGCACCTCCTTCACCGAACTGGACATTGCTTTCGGGATCGAGTTTGCCTTCTTTCCAAAATGCTTCAACAGAGCCGGCCCTGGCAGAAAGTTTATCGCCGCGGTCAAACAGCATGGGCTTCAGTCCGCGCTCCACCATTGCCAAAGCACAAAATAATCCGGCGGGACCCATTCCTATTATGATAGGATGAAGGTCAGAAAGCCTGGTTTTAGGTGGTGTCTGTTCTGTTTCCTCTTTGATCAAAACGATGTCAGGATGGTTCCTGAGAGGGTGTTCTGAAGCGGCTTGAAAAGTATAAACATAATAAGGATGATCTTTCTTTCTGGTATCCAGGGCACGGCGGATAAGTTTCAGAGAGCTCAGTTGACCATACTTGCCGCCCACAATCTTCTTCATTGCGGAAACTGCGTCTGGCTGCTTTGAGACTGGGATTCTGATGTTTTTGATGATATAGTTCATAAAAAGAAAAGGCGCTTTTTCAGCGCCCTGTAAAGCATGGTGGCAAGACCCAGAATCGAACTGGGGACACAAGGCTTTTCAGGCCTCTGCTCTACCGGCTGAGCTATCTCGCCCTTGCGTTGTCCAAAATTCTGATTCATGTTTAAATGTCAAGCACAAATCTTGAGGTCATTCCCACTCAATGGTAGCGGGTGGTTTGGAACTGATGTCGTAAACGACTCTGTTCACGCCGGGTATTTCATTGATAATGCGGTTCGAGACCTTTTTCAGAAAAGCGAAAGGAAACTCAGTCCAGTCTGCGGTCATGCCGTCCACACTGTTCACGGCGCGCAGGGCGCAGACATTTTCATAGGTCCTCTCGTCACCCATGACGCCGACACTTTGAATCGGCAGCAAAACAGCAAACGCCTGCCAGGTGGAATCATACAGCTCCCAATTGTAGAGTTCGCTGATGAAGATGTCATCGATCTCCTGAAGAAGTTTTACCTTTTCGTGCGTAATATCACTGATGATCCTGACCGCCAAGCCCGGTCCCGGAAAAGGATGTCGGCGGATGAGCTGCTCGGGGAGCCCAAGCTCCCTGCCTACGGCACGAACTTCATCTTTGAAGAGTTCGCGCAGGGGTTCCACCAGCTTCAGCTTCATCTTCTCAGGCAGGCCGCCCACGTTGTGGTGTGATTTTATGGTGACGGAAGGCCCCTTAAAAGAAACACTTTCAATGACATCGGGATACAAGGTGCCCTGTGCCAGAAATTCGGCATCAGGATGTTTGGCTGCTTCCTGTTCAAACACTTCAATGAAAGCATTGCCAATGATCTTGCGTTTCTGCTCCGGGTCAGAGATGCCTTTCAGCCTATTCAGGAAAAGCTCTCCGGCATCAACGATCTGAAACTTAAAACCGGGCAGGGCAGCAAACATTTTTTTGACTTTGTCGGATTCATTCTTTCTAAGCAGACCTGTGTCCACAAAGATCGGGATGAGCTGGTCGCCAATTGCTTTATGCAACAGAGCTGCAGCCACGGAAGAATCCACTCCTCCGCTCAGGCCCAGGATCACTTGTTTCTCCTGAACGGCGCTGCGGATCGAAGCGATGGTTTCTTCGATGAAAGAGGCGGGAGTCCAATCAGCCTTGATGCCGCAGATACGGAAGAGGAAATTGGACAGGATCTGCCTGCCGTTGGGCGTATGAGCCACTTCGGGATGAAACTGCAATGCATATATTGGTTTTTCCTTATGCGTGATGGCAGCAAATTCCGCATTTTCAGTATAGGCAAGTCTGTGAAAGCTGGCGGGTAGGGACTTTGCTTCATCGCCATGACTCATCCAGACCGTCTCCTTATCTGCCATGCCGTCAAACAAATCGCTATCGTTTGCAAGCTTCAAGATCGCTCTGCCATATTCCTTTTTGTCAGCTTTACTGACTTCACCGCCGAAGTGAGATATTATCAACTGCATACCATAACAAATGCCAAGAATGGGAATACCCATTTCCCAAATGTACAAATCAGGTATGGGAGCTCCTTCTGTAGTGACGCTGGCAGGACTGCCGGACAGGATCAAAGCTTTGGGATTCTTCTCCTTCAGAATTGCGCTGCTCACAGAGAAAGGGACTATTTCGCAATAGACATTCAGGGATCGCACCATCCGTGCAATCAATTGAGTATATTGGGAACCGAAGTCAAGGATCAGAACAAGGTTATGCATAATCATATTCTCAAATATATGGATTGTTAATTCTTTCATCTGCAATAGTGGAAGACGGTCCGTGACCTGGCAGCACGATTGTCTCGTCAGGCAGGATCAGAAGCTTGTTTCGGACGGAGGAAAGAATCAACTGATAGTCTCCGCCGGGAAGATCGGTTCTGCCAATATCGTGATAAAACAAAGTGTCGCCGCTGAACAGCAGATTATCGATCAGCAGAGAGATGCAGCCAGGCGTGTGACCGGGAGTGTGAATGACACTGATTTCATGGTCACCAAGTTTGAGCTTGTCACCGTCGGAAAACTCGATGTCGGCCTGAGGAAGGGACAGATCGACTTCCAGATAGGCACTAAGATTGAGTTTGGAGTTGATCAGCATATTCGCATCCGCTTTATGAATGCAGACAGGGGCATTCAGCCTTTGCTTGAAAAATGCGTTGCCTCCTATGTGATCGGCGTGGCCATGAGTATTGACAATGTACTTAACTTTCAGTTGCTGATCCATAATAGACTTAAGTAAGTCTTCTTCCGGAGCAGCAGGATCGATCAGGACAGCATCTGAAGTCTGGTCATCATAGACCAGCCAGCAGTTGGTATCAAAACCTGGCAGCAGACAAAACAGCTTGTATCGTATCAAATCCTACTCCTTGACCATAAGTGTGTTGACCAGATCAGCAGCAGCTTTTTTGACAGTGACGGATTTGTCCAGCGGAAAGCTGAATCCGTATGAAATCGTTACAGAGTCAGGTGACTTGGAATTGTAGTATGCAAGCAGGGATGCCGCCTGCGAGATCAGATTATCATCAATTTCTTTTATGCACAACAAACCGAGCGGACCGGGGATCTCTTCATTCAACATAAAAAGAAATCCTGCCTGGGCACCTATGATATTGTTGTTATCGTTTTCGTCCCTGCCGATGATGAATTTGGTTTTATCATCCAGTCGGAAATGCCTGCCATATTTGAGCAGTGTGATTTCCGGCAGGTTTAGCTGATTGTGTTCAACTAAATCCCGAAGCCTCACGGAGAAATTTTTGTCTGTGAGTCTGCACCCGCCACCCGGACCGGGGAAAACAGATACACCGAGTTCTTTGGCCAAAGCCAGTTGAGGCTTTCTGCTGCGTCCGCTGATGGCAAGCATGTCTGATTTCTTGATCCAGCCTTCTCTGATGGGTTGGGTATCTTCCAGAAGCTGTTGTGACAAGGGACGGATCAAGAGGTCTTTGTAACCGCTCAGCTTGCTGACTGCGTTCATGGCATCCCGCCTTTGCGACATAGGCCTCTGGCTCAGAACCTCTCCCGAGATCAGAAAGTCTGCATTGTATTGGGTCAGAAGCTCTCCTGCCAGTCTAAACATCAGACCGTGGCAGTCAATGCAAGGATTGAAGTTTTTACCAAAGCCGTAACGCGGATTCTTCATCATCTCAAGGTGCGCTTTCGAGATATCTATCACTTCCAGTTTCAAACCATTAGCGTTAGCAGTCTGCACAGCTCTTTCTTCGGTGAAAAAAGGAGTCCTGAAAAAAACGGGAATGACTTTGACTCCCAGTTTCTGCATCCAGAGAACACTGAGCAGGCTGTCCAAGCCACCGGAAAAAAGAGTAATGGCAGTCAGGGTCTTTGGCAAAGCAACTCCTTTGATGAACTAACAAAAAAAGCCGGTTCAGAGAACCGGCCGACAGTAACTGGAGCTAAAGAGGAGATTCGAACTCCTGACCTACTGATTACGAATCAGTTGCTCTACCGGCTGAGCTACTTTAGCCCTTTTTCGTAAAAATTATCAGAGCAGGTTCGTCTTTTTTATCAATAAAGCTGGTTCTGTATTCCTTCAGGCGTTTGGTCGGCCTGGTGTAGTCCACAGCTTTGGCGTTCAGCGAGAAGGAGATCTGGTCCGTTGTCTTGACAGTCAGCAGGACATTGTCATCTTTATTCAGATTACGGGGATACCAGAATTCATCTCC
>CAZWJK010000015.1:11847-27933 GCA_964634035.1 uncultured Candidatus Cloacimonadota bacterium
GATCAAGATTAGGGTCAAAACCTTTGGAATTGACGTTTCGGAATTTTCGGATGGGTATGGCAACATCATTTATAATCACATCGGAAATAATGAAATCGCGGTTCAGCAAAAAACTGATCTTTCCTGCCTGAACATCTGCTTTGTTGAGAATAATATCGTCTATGAAATAGATTCTTCTGCCCAGATTGGTGCAATTGATCTGGAGCTTGTGGCCGATTGTGTCAAACAGTCTCAGGCTGGTTGTGTCCTGAGCTGCAGATGAGGGTTTTTTGGCTTTACCCGATAGAGCGCCAAAATTGAACAAGAGGACAACGATCAAGACTATGGTCAGCTTTTTCATTTTATCTCCTTTGTTTAACGAACTCTAAGCAATCAATTTAGTACTTTCCTTTTTGCTTTAAACGAGTATTTCGTCAAGGTTTTTCTAATCAACTGAAACAAATTCCAAGAAAATACTTGCAAGGATATCCAAATTTTGTATTGAGGGAATCAGAAAAAAAACTGAATAAGGAGACAATATGGAAAAACTGATGTTGCTGGGTGATGAAGCATTAGCCCAGGGCGCTATGGATGCCGGAATGTCAGGCGCTTTTGCCTATCCGGGAACCCCCTCCACAGAAATTATGGAATATATCCAGCGTTCCAAACAGGCTAATGAAAACAACATCCACCGCACCTGGTCATCCAATGAGAAAACAGCAGTGGAAACGGCTATCGGCATGTCCTATGCCGGGAAACGGGCCATTGCCTGCATGAAACACGTCGGACTCAACGTGGCAGCCGATCCCTTTATGAATTCCGCTTTTACGGGAGCTAACGGCGGCCTGCTCATCATTGTGGCGGACGACCCCTCCATGCATTCTTCCCAAAATGAGCAGGATTCGCGATTCTATGGTAAGTTTGCCATGATTCCTGTGCTGGAGCCTTCCAATCAGCAGGAATGCTATGATATGGCTTTTTACGGATTTGAGCTATCGGAAAAGTATCATGTTCCTGTCCTGATCAGACTGACGACCCGTCTTTCACATTCACGGGCAGGAGTACAGACCCGCGAACGCAGAGCGCAGAATCAGCTTAAGTTTCCCGATGACCCAAACCAGTTCATGTTGCTGCCAGCCATTGCCAGAAAGAAATACAAGAATTTGATCAATCTGCAGAAGGACTTCGTGGCAGAAGCAGAAAATTCACAATTCAACCAGGCCGATCTAAAAGCGAAGGAAAATAAATTGGGAATTATTGCCTGCGGCTTGGCATATAATTATCTCAAAGAAAATTATGGCAATCAGGAAGTTCCTTATCCTGTGCTGAAGATCTGCCAATATCCACTGCCTGTGGATCAGATCAAACAAATGTATGATGCAGTTGATGAAATACTGGTTCTGGAAGAGGGCATGCCGCTTGTGGAAGACATGATCAAGGGTATGGCCTGGCAGGGGACCAAAAAGATCAAGGGCAGACTGGATCGCACCATCCCTCGTGACGGTGAGCTTAATCCCAATCTGGTAGCCAAAGCTCTGGGACTGCCTGACAATCCGGGTGTCGCCATTCCTGATATCGTGGCTCCGCGCCCACCGCAGCTTTGCATGGGCTGTCCGCATGCCGATTCTTTCAAAGCTTTGAACGAAGCTATGGAGCAATATGGCAAGGGGCATGTCTTCAGTGATATTGGCTGCTATACTTTGGGATTCTTGCCTCCTTACCATGCCATCAATTCCTGTGTGGACATGGGTGCTTCCATAACCATGGCAAAAGGCGCTGCCGACGCTGGTCTATATCCTGCAATAGCTGTAATAGGCGATTCCACCTTTTCTCATTCCGGAATGACAGGACTGCTGGATTGCCTGTTTGACAAATCCAACGTCGTCATCGTGATTCTGGATAACTCCACCACGGGAATGACAGGTGGCCAGGAATACACCGGCTTCAGCAAGCTGGAAGAGATCTGCTTTGGTTTAGGTGTGGAAAAAGAGCACATCCGCAGTTTTGTTCCGCTCCCCAAGAACAAAGAAGATATGGTCAGGATCTATAAAGAGGAAATTGCCTACAACGGCGTATCAGTAGTGATCCCGAAGCGCGAATGCGTGCAGATTCTCAAGAAAAAGTACAAGATGGAGGAGTAGGATGAAGAAGGATATAATTCTTGCCGGAGTAGGCGGACAGGGCATTCTGACCATTGCAACCCTGATCGGCTATGCTGCGCTGAAACGCGGCTGGCACTTCAAACAAGCCGAAGTGCACGGAATGAGCCAGCGCGGGGGAGATGTGCAATCCCATCTACGTCTTTCCGAAAATCCCATCTGGTCTGACCTCATTCCCTTCGGTGCGGCAGATATGATCCTATCGGTCGAGCCGATGGAAGCATTGCGCTATTTGCCTTATCTGGCGGGTGACGGATGGATCATCACAAACAGCAATCCCTTTGATAACATAGCCAAGTATCCTGAGCTGGATGCTATCCACGCCAGGATAAAATCCATTCCGAACCACGTTCTGCTCGATGCGGACAGCATTGCCAAAGAAATCAAGGCTAACCGCTCCATGAACATAGTGGTGCTGGGAGCGGCTGCCAAACATCTGGGCTTCTCAAAAGAAGAACTGGAACAAGCCATCACAGCTATTTTTGCCCGTAAAGGAGATGCCATTGTGGAAGCCAATTTTAATGCGTTGCAGGCAGGCCTGCAAAAGGGCTGATGTATCTTATATGCGAGAAGGCTGACTCACGGGGTCAGCCTTTTCTTTTGTTATTCTATATATTTTAAGGAGCAAATATGTCCAAGAGCATAAAGAAAATCGTGCTGGAAATGCTGAATCCACAGCAGATGGTTTTTGTTGCCACCAGCGTCGATGATCAGCCTTTTGTGCGTCCCATGACTTTGATTTATGATAAGAAAAGGTTCTTCTTTGCAACAGGCTCTAGCGATGCCAAGGCTGCCCAGATTGCTGCCAATCCGCTTGTGGAGATCTGTCTTCCTCTCAAGGAGGGTAAATACTCAGGTTACGTCAGGGCCAGAGGTAAACTGCTTACCATCACTGACAACTCTGTTCGCAAGGAAATTTTCGATGCTTCTGACTTCATTGGCTATTACTGGCAGGAACCGACGGACCCTGGTTATGCCCTTTATCAGATGCATTGGCAGGAAGTGGATTACCTCAAACCGGGCGAAAATCTAGCCACAACCATTTCCTGGACATAACCTGCTTACTTCCTGCTTAGACGGCCATCCATACATGAACCATAGATCGTCGTCAGATCAAGCCATTTTAGCGAGCATCTCACTGAGATCTATGGTCAGGCTTAGGGTCAGGATAAAAGGGCTAAACAGGGAAGAGCTATATTTCTGCTTTGTAAAGAAAGACAAATCCAATGGTGGCAAAGAGAACATTGGGAGCCCAGGCAGCCACAGCCGGTGGCAGGATCTGGTTGTACCCCAGACTTTGAGATATCCTGGTCAGGGTCAGATATAAAAAACAGACCAGCAGGCCGAGCAGGAAGATCCAGCCGCGGCTCTTGCTGCGGATGCTGGCAGTGGCGATGGGAATAAAGAAAAAGATGACGATCAGATTGGTCAGCGGATAGGCGATTTTCATATGTAGGTCAACCAACTCAGCGCTGTAATCATCTCCTACTTTTTTTAATCGGCTGATATATTCACTGAGTTCAAAATAGTTCATGGAAAGAGTTTTCTTCGTTATTCTGATAAAATCCTTTGGTTCCACATCCATTAGGGGCAACGAAACAGAGCGGTAATAGCTGCGCTCAACAGGTTTATGGTCAGCGAATTTACGGATCTCACAATCTTTTAAAACCCATTCATTATTAAGCCATTCGGCTGCCGTAGCTGTGATCCGCTCTGTTACGGTTCCTTTGACATTGTCGAATTTGACTATATCAACCACTCTGAGAGTGTTCTTGTAACCGTCAAAGAAACCGAAGTAATAAAAATATCCATTCTGTCCCTGGTAATGGATCCTTGCTTTAAGCATCTGGTCTTCAGGCTGTTCGTCCCTGATTAGCACCTGATAAACATAGGTGCGTTTGGCTTCGCTGCGGGGTAAAACATATTCACCAAAGATAGCAATAATAATGCTCATGGCCAATCCCAGCCCAAACAATGGCAGCATTGCTCTTTTTATACTGATCCCGGCAGCCCTGATGGCAGTGCTTTCATTGTATTTGGCAAGCGTGTTCATCAGGAAAAGCCCAGTCAGAAGCATGGTTACGGGCGCAGTCAGAATGGTCAGATAGGGCAGACGCAACAGGTAGTAGAAGATGGCATTCTGAACCGAAGCTCCATGCCGCATCAGGCGAGGCAGGTTGTCAACAATGTCAATGACTATGAACACAACTGAAAGCGACACCAGGATGATAAGAAAAGTTCTTATGTATTCCCGCATCAGATATTTATCTAATATTCTCATTACAGACTCAATGGATCACTTCATCCGGGATCAGAGTTTTCTTTGCGCGTTTGTGTGAAAGCCGCCAAGACAAGGTGTGCAGGTCGATCAGTTTCTTTTCATAGATGGAACCGATGATTAAAAGAACTGCAATGATGAGAAAAATGAAATTGGAGATCCACATGGACAGGAAAGGTGACATGTAACCCTTGTCGGCTAATTGTTCGCCACCGTTAAGCGCGACATAATAGATCAGGAAAATCACCGAGCTTACAGAAAAAGCCATGCCGATACCGCTGCTGCGTGTCATCAGTCCCAGAGGAATTCCGATCAGGACAAAAATGATGATGGCAAAAGCCAGGGCAAATTTTTTATGATACTCGACCTGAAGGGCATTTACAGTTTCTTTCAATTCTGCCAGACGGTCTGCTTCGAGTTTTTTCATTTGATTAAGGCGATTTGTTTCTTCAGTTAAGTTCGGATTGGCAGCATCAAGCATGAGAACATTAATGCGTCTGTCAAAATCAGACATGACCTTCTGCTTTTGAGCAATCTCGTCAATGTTATTTCTGATATCCGCAAGCAGCTCTTTGGCAGTCATTTCACGGTCGCTGCGGTATCCTGTATCCATAAAATCGATACGGTTGCCCATGTCACGGATGTAGAGTTCAAAATACTTGAATGCTCTAACCTGGTACAGAGTCTGATCCTGATCGTCCTTTTCGTGCATTTCACCGTCGTTGAGGATGATCTGCAAAGTATTACCGTTATCGAGCTGGCTGATCATTCCGCTTTGGGCATAGATAGTTTTGGGATACCGGGTTTCGGTCCTGTCAAAGATGACTATCCCGCGCAGTTCGGTTCCCAGGTTGTCTTTTACATAGATGGTGTAATCCGTGATATTGGTGAATTCGCCCGGTTTAATAATTGTCATGGGTTTATAATAGGCGATTTTCAGCATCAGGTTCTTCAGCTTGTGATTGGTTTCAGGCAAAGTGTAGTGATTGAAATACATCATCCCGCCAGTCAGGATTACTGTAACCAGCATGAGAAGGGATATCATCCTGTAGATATTAATGCCACTGGCTTTCATGGCGATTGTTTCGCGATCCACGGTCATTCTTCCGAAGGCCAGAATAGTGGCCACCAAAACAGCCATAGGTATGGATAGCGCCAGCATGAACGGCATGGACAGACCAAATACTTGAAGAATGGTGGAAACATCTAATTTTTTCTCAATAATCGTATTGAGCAGATCGATCACCCTGTCTATGAGCAAAACAAAAGTCACGACCATCAGTGATATGAAAAATGGCGCTATGTGCTCTTTCAGGATATATCTTTTCAGTACCATCAGCTATTCATTCCCATCATGCTCAGAATTTGATCTTCATTAATGATGTTCACACTTCCCAGAGCCTTTGCTTTGTCAAGCTTGGAACCGGCATTCTCACCAACGATCAGGAAATTCAGGTTCTTGCTGACTGAACTTAGAAGTTTGCCTCCATTTGCCAGAATCAGTGACTCCATGTCTTTTCTGTCGAAATGTGGAAGGGTTCCTGTAATCAGGAAAGTTTTGCCCTGCAATTTTGCTGATACTGACTTTTGCGCTACAGCAAATTGAAGACCCTGCTTTCTTAGATACTCAATCAGAGCAAGGTTATCACTAACCTGAAAGTAGTCGATCACAGAGTGTGCGATCTTTTTTCCGATTTCAGGAATGGAGTTCAGCGTCTCAAAATCTGCCTTGATCATATTGTCAATATTTCCTAAATGCTCTGTAAGAATGCGTGCTGTTTTAGTACCTACAAATCGTATGCCGAGTGCATAAAGCACCCTATCAAAATTCTCTGTTTTGGACTTTTCAATCGCAGCCTGCAAATTGGCAGCGGACTTATCCCCAAAACGCTCCAATTCAGCAATTTTCCTGTAATCAAGCCGATAAATATCTTCCACTGATTTGAGCATGCCTATCTTTATCATTCTGGCGATCAGGCTTTCTCCCAATCCGGTAATGTCCATAGCGTCGCGGGAAGTAAAGTGCTCGATCTGCCTTTGTAACTGAGCAGGGCACTTACTGTTTGAGCAGTAAAAGATAGCGCCTTCCTCTTCTTTGAAAAGAGGGCTTTGACAGGCAGGGCAGAACTTTGTAAATTGCACTATAGGAGCGCTTTCTTTACGTTTATCTGGATTGACGGAGATGATCTTTGGAATTATCTCACCCGATTTTACTATTTTAACTGTGTCCCCCAGATGCAGGTCCAGACGCTTGATTTCATCAGCATTGTGAAGTGTGGCTCTGGAAACTGTCGAACCTGAGATATAAACAGGCTCGAGGATGGCAACCGGTGTAACTGCACCTGTCCTGCCCACCTGGAACTGAACTTCTTTGAGGATGGTTTCCTTTTCTTCAGGTTTAAACTTGTAGGCAATCGCCCACTTGGGACTTTTATTTGTGTAGCCTAGATTTGCCTGTAGTGCAAAATTGTTCATTTTGATGACAATTCCGTCGATTTCATATGGTAAATCAGAGCGTTTCACATCCCAATAATTACAATATTCTGCAAGAGCCGAAAAACTTGATGCCAAGGCATAGTCTTGGGAGACAGGGAACCCAAGTTGCTGCAACCTGACCAATAGCTCGTTCTGCTTTTCTGCTATTGGTGCAGAAGCATAGCCAACTGCATACATCACTGCCTGCAATCCACGCTCTGCAACTAGGTTTCTGTCCTTGAGCTTGATGGTTCCGGCAGCCGCATTGCGAGGGTTGGCAAAGAGTTTCTCTCCATTGTTTTCACGGTCTTTATTAATTGTCTGGAAAACATCAAGGGGAAAGTAGATCTCGCCGCGTATCTCTATGCTGCCCTCATAATCAATCCGCTCTGGAATTGACTTGATAGTTTTTACATTGCTTGTGACTACTTCTCCTTCAAATCCGTCGCCCCGGGTTGTGGCATATTGTAAAATGCCGTTGTCATAAAAGAGGTTGATGCTGAATCCGTCAATTTTATGCTCAAGTGTTACTTCGGGATATCTGCCTATCTCTTTTGCGATCTTGTTCAGGAATTCTTCCACCTCGGTTAAGGAATAGGCATTGTCCAGACTATACATTCTTTGCTTGTGAGGAATCGTTTTTGAATCCGGTGTGAGATCGCTTCCCACTCTCTGAATTGACTGAGCAGCTTCAGCCAGGTCTGGATGTTCTGCCATAAGCTGTTTCAGGCGGTTTACTAACAGGTCATAATCATAATCGCTGATGGACGGATTGGCAAATTCATAATAGAGGATATTATGTCTCTGTATTTCTTTAACAAGATTTTCGATCTCTTTTTTGACCAATTCTTTATCTTTATCCATATGATGTTTTACTTTAATCAGTGATCAACTACTTTGGTTTACATATGTCTGTGTAAAATGCCGGCCTTCTGTCACCTAAGGCATCATTCAAATCAGTTATCGATTTATCCAGAGCCAGATCAGGATCTATCTCAGTATAACCGACTTCTTCCTGGTCTGTGCTGAGCCTGATCAGAACATCTCCTTTAGGGCTTACGATCTGGCTTTGCCCGGTAAAGGACATATTAATATCTCCATTACTTTCAGAACCTATCCGATTAGCCGTGATGCTGAATACCCTGTTTTCAAGAGACCTTGTCAACATCGCCTGCTGGCACCATGGAAGTACCAGATTGGAAGGATGGCAGATTATTTGCGCTCCCTTTAAAGCCAAAACCCTGGCGGCTTCCGGAAACTGCCAGTCAAAGCAGATCATCATGCCGATTTTGATCCCATCCTTAGCTTCGCATACAAATAAACCTGTGTCGCCGGGAGAGAAAAAAAGCTTTTCTCTATAGAAAAGATGTGCCTTTCTATAGACATAATAGCTTGTATCAGGATTAACCAATGCGGCCGAGTTGTAAAAATTGCTGCCATGCTTTTCCGCAAATCCAAAGACGATGGATGAATTCAATTGAGCAGCCAAATCAAGGAAAAAATGAAATGATCTGCTCCGCGACACTGTGTCACAGACTGAATCCAGTTCTGCCTTGTTCTGGAAGACATAGCCGCTCGTGACAAGTTCAGGCAGCACTATCAGGTCAGCAGAGACATTTTGGCAAAGCGTTCCTATTCTCTGAAGATTGGTTTCAACCTGCAGCAGTTCGGGTCTAAACTGAACAACGGCTGTTTTGTACAAACTTTATCCTTATTTTAACGACTGATACTTACTCATCAAATTCTTTCTTTGTCAAGGATGATATTCACCACGGGTATCTCTCAGATGCAAAAGACCCTGACCACCCGTTCCAACAGACCCTGAACCTTGGAGATCGCCATACCATAATTTGTGATTGGAACGCCTCTTCGTTCACATTCATAAATGCGGTGATGCATTTCCATTTGATTAATCATACAGGCACCACAATGTATGGCAAGAGCAAATTCTTCCAGATTAACGGGGAAATCATGGCCGGCAAAAATTTCATAACTGATTTTCTTTCCTGTATACTGATTCAGCCAGCGTGGTATTTTCACCCTGCCGATATCATCACACTGTATATGATGAGAGCATGATTCAGCGATTAGAATCTTATCCCCATCTCTGAGATGATCAATCTTTCTGGCTCCCTGAAGTAATATGTCTAACTCGCCTTTGTAGCGCGCAAACAAAATCGAGAATGTTGTTAACTTAACTTCATCAGGAACATCACCTGCAACTTTTAGTATTGCTTGGGAATCTGTGATAACCAAATCTGGAAGTTTGTTTAAACTGTGTAATGCATATTCCAATTCTCTTTCTTTTACCACAGTTACTACTGTATCATTATCCAATAATTCTCTAATGACCTGAACCTGGGGGAGAATCAATCTTCCCTTTGGTGCTGCCAGATCAATTGGAGTAACCAATACAACATGATTTCCAGCTTGTACCAAGTCTCCGACCAAGGGTCTTTCTTGCTTTAACAAAGCAGGAGCCATAGACATGAGATCTTCTTTGCATTGATTTATACCAGCTCCGGATATTGTTGAAACGATGCAGAATGCTAGATTATTATTCTTACAATATGAAACTGAGGATTCGGATGGCATCTGAACATCAGATTTGTTGAATACAATAATAATCGGTATCTTTAAATTCTGGATTTCAGCAATGATTTCTTTCTCCAAGTCATCAATTTCTGCAGAACCAACTACAAATAAGGCAATATCAGCTCTGTAAAGGACCTTTTTTGTTGCTTGAATGCGTTTCTGACCCAGTTCACCTGTATCATCTATGCCTGCCGTATCATAAAAAGTAACCGGTCCAAGCGGCAATAATTCATAGTGTTTATCAACCGGATCTGTTGTAGTGCCGGCTATGTCTGAAACAATCGCTATGTCTTGACCGACCAATGCATTGATCAGGGATGATTTCCCGGCATTCCTCTTACCAATGAGTACTATAACAAGTCTTTCACCTCGAGGTGTCTTAGCCATTTATCAAACCTTATAATCTTCTTTAGTATAACCCAATTTATACATGTTTTGTGGTTCCAATAGTTCATCCAACTGATTCTTCGTCATAAATCCCATAGATATAATGGTTTCGGATACTGTTTTTCCTTCTGCAACTGCTTTAGTGATGATTTTCTCTATGTTCTCATAACCGAGTACAGGAAGTAAGTATGTTGCGATAGATTTGCTCTGCAATAAATGCTGCATGCATCTGTCCGCATTTGCTTTTATGTCTTTGACGCATTTGAAGGCAAATATGTGAGTCCCTCTGGTTAACAATAACAAAGATTTCAACAATGTATGTGCCGCCAAGGGGAAGAACTGGTTTAATTCCAGTTGACCTGCTCCTGCTAACATGGCAACAAGGTTATCGTTACAAATTACCTGCATTGCTATCTGACCAACGGCTTCCGGTATTACCGGGTTAACTTTTCCCGGCATGATGCTGCTGCCCTTTTGAAGTTTTGGCAGTTCAATTTCTGCAAATCCTCCATCCGGACCACTGGCCAGCAGACGCAGGTCATTAGATATCTTTAACAGATTGACCGCCATCGCTTTAATAATGCCTGAAACCTCCACGAATACGTCAAGATTCTGAGTATTGTCAATCATGTTTTCACTTCGGGATATCGGAAGCCCGCTCACTCTTTTCAGCTCTTCATTGACTTTCAGAATATACTCTCTTGGTGCTCCCAGTCCGGTTCCGATTGCAGTTCCTCCCAAATTCACAGTCTTTATTCTTTCTCTGCATTTAAAGATTCTCCACCTGTCTCTGGATATTGCTTCAGCATAAGCTCCAAATTCCATTCCCAAAGTCATTGGCACGGCATCCATGAGTTGCGTTCGTCCAATCTTTATTACATCTTTAAACTCAGTTTCCTTGCTCTGGAACGCTTCCTGCAGTTCAGCAATGGAGGATTCCAAATCTTTCAAATGTAACAAAACAGCGACTTTAACAGCAGTCGGAAAGACATCATTAGTGGATTGATGCAGATTGACATGTATGATTGGATCTATTTTTGTATCAGATAGATTACTGGCCAAATAAGCAATGGCTTCATTGAAATTCATGTTAATACTTGTTCCAGCTCCGCCCTGATATGGATCGACCACTATCAGCTCATGATTTTTCCCATCTATAAACTGCATGCAGATGTCATAAATCGCCTGATATATCTGATCATTGAGATAACCCAATTCATGATTTGTTTTACAACTAGACAGCTTGACCATAGCCATTGCTTTGATCAGTTTTTCATCAGTCTTTTCTGTGGAGATGTTAAAATTCTTAACAGCTTTGATTGTTTCATCACCCATGAATACCATCTTGTCTGCTTTCCTAAGTTGTTTCATTTAGTAAAACATGTTCTTTAACAGGTCGATATGATAAGCGATGAATGGAGCATGGACCTTTTAGATGAAGAGCCCTCAAGTGTTGCTTGGTAGGATAACCTTTATGGGTTGCAAATCCATAGAAAGGATATTTGATGTCATAATCGGTCATCAGCTTGTCACGGTAAACTTTTGATAATATTGAAGCTGCGGCAATGGATGCAAAGGTGGCGTCACCCTTGACGCATGCCCTAGCTTTTGCTTTCAGTCCGGGAGGCAGTTTATTGCCGTCGATCAGGCACAGATCGGGAGTCAGCTGAAGTGCTTCCACTGCCTGTTGCATCCCTTCCAGAACGGCTTGCAATATATTGATCTCATCAATTCTCTGATGTGACACTTCAATAATGGAATAGGACAAACATTTATGTATAATAACATCAAATAATTGCTCTCTTTTTTTTGCAGAAAGCTGTTTGGAATCATTGATGCCTTCGATCCGTTGCCTGGGATCCAGGATGACGGCTGAGACAACCACCGGACCGGCGATCGGTCCCCTGCCTGCTTCATCCACTCCGGCAATGAGTCTGAACTGCTGGTGCATTGATTCTTCATTTTTGTATAGCTGATTTGATTCAAGGCGCATTTCAAATCTTCTTAACTGTAAAAAACAGGCGTGAATATTGGTGATCCAGTTTTCTGGTATTGGTTTTGAGCAGGTTCTTGTCATAAACCTGAGTGTAAATTCCGACGCATTCCAAAGGGCTTGCTTCGATCAAAAGCAGCAGTTCAGGAACATGATAAACCCTTTGTATGTGCTCTTCATCCATGCGGACATAGTGATTATCGCTGCGCTTGAAGATGGTGAGGCTGGTCTTCTGCAGTCTTTGCTCAGGATCAAAATCAGCCCTATGGATCAGGACATGGTCCTTGTCTTCGTCGATATTGATGTATCGGTTGAAGTTTTCCACGCTGTTGCGGTGAGTGGAGATATCAAAGATAAAAAGACCGTTATCCCGCAAAGCAGTACTGACATTGACCAGCAGCGAACTGACCTGATCCTTTTCCAGGAGATAATTGATGCTGTCAAAGACCAGAATTATCAGGTCAAAAGCCTGGGAAGGCAGGGCATCTGTCATGTCCGCCTGCAGAAGCTGGGGTGCGTGTGCTTTCTGGGCTGCGTATTTGAGCATTTCTGCTGAGCGGTCTGAAGCGGTGACATTATATCCTTTGCCGATAAGCAATTCTGAGATGTTGGCAGTACCGCAGGCTAGTTCCAGAATGTCTTTCAGGGGCCGGGGTGTATGTTGCTTGTAGATCGACAGGATCTTATCTGTCCAGAGGTCATAATCCACATGCCGCATGTATTGATCATAATAGGGAGCAAAGTAATCATACGCCACATGTTCAGCGTTTACAGGAGCTTTGGTTCTGGGTCTGCGGGTCGGCTTATCCGTCATTTTTTATCACTGCTTCCCGGTTTGATAATCGGCATTTCATTTTTGCACAAAGGGCATTCATCCGCTTCCCAGCTTGGAATGTCCAGAGTCAGAAGAGGAATGAACTCACATCTGAAATCCACTTTTCCGCCGGAACGGTCAACTATGGCCGCCACTGCCGTGACGCTGATGTTCATTTCCCTGAAGCAATCGATGACTTCCTTGACGCTGCCGCCAGTGGTGACGATGTCTTCTATTATGACCACACTCTTTATTCCGCTCAGGTCAAATCCGTTGCGGACTGTCATTTTTTCGTCTTTGCGCTGGGTAAAGATGAACTGGCTGCTGATCAGCCTGGCTGTTTCAAACGCCAGAGCGATGCCTCCGTAGGCAGGCCCGACCACTGCATCGAATTCAAGGTCGGATAGTCGGTCCGCCATCATTTTGCATAATTGTGAGGCCTGTTCGGGATTTTGCAAAATGCGGATCTTTTCAATGTAGCGGCTGCTGTGCCGGCCTGAAGTGAGCTGAAAGTGGCCTTCCAGCAAGGCGTTTTCCTGCTGCAGAATCTTATGGGTTGTAAATCCGTCTGTGTAGGAGTCCAGAATCTCTCTGGCGGCCTCAGAACTGTCCACAGGGACGCAAAGTTCCAAACGGTACATATCACCCGCAAATGTGGGGTAGATGCTATTAATGAGGCTGTTTTTAAGTTCTACGGCTATGCCGTTCTCCTCCAACAGAGCTTTGGCAAGTTCAGCTTCAAAGGCATTATCATAAGTCTCGAGGACAAGGTAGTTTTCCATCTTAATCTTCTCCGGCAGGATCAGCGATAATATTATAACTATTCATCCTGCAATTTAAAATCAATATCAGTTCCGGGTTCATTTTTGTCAATCAGATATTCTCAGCAGTTGTTTGCAGGTAAACCAGTTATAAACCCTCACTGAAAACTTCAAATCGTGGAAATCCGGTCATAACAGGGGTATTCGAGGCTGGTTGTTTTTATCATCATTTCTTCAAATACCATCACCTTATCTTCAGATTTGATCACTAAAGAATCCGCCTTCTTCTCGCTACCACATACTGCCTGGAAGTACAATTCTTGCCTGTCTCTGAATCCAGGATCACGATAGCGCAGGGTAACTGCTTGGGAATGGCATCCTTGTTGAACTGGATGTTGGGGATGTCACAGAACTTGAGCGCATCTTCTATCCGCTTGCGTTCTGCCATGAATCTCTGATATGCTGTCATAGACTTACCTCGATGGAGTTGAGTTGTTGATATATCCACTGCTCCCGGTTAGCGATAACCTGAGCGAAAACGTTTCTTGCAGTGATGCCTTCCCGCTTGATCTTGCCCCGGATGAGATAAGCGATCTCGGCTACGGTCAGAGCTTTACCTGTCTCTTTATCAGTCCAAGACAGGTGTTTGCGTTCGACCCAAGCTATAAGTGGAGCGATCGGAGTCCAGGAAGGCACTTTACCGGGGAGGGTGGGCAAATCGGGTTCCCTGAAGACTTTGCTTGCAAAGGATTGAGGGTGATGGCAAAAGGCTCGTGGCGTACGTTGGAGCCCACTCTCAGTGTCATACCGGAGTCATCGGTTTCCACTACGTAACCCGTGTTTCCGTAGAAATCGCCTTTATCGTAGATCTGCTGAGTGAGAATCTCCTTGCGGGAGTCGGCATCGATAACACTCCCGATCAGGTGCAGTCTGCTCTCCAGAGCAGTATAGATAGCCCGGTAGATCTCAATTATCAGCTCATCCGGAGAAGTAATATTACGATCTGGCATCAGATCACTCCCACCCGGATAGGTCGAGCTTGTCTGGGTTTGAGTTCGTTCAGGCGATCCAAACCGACAGGATTGAGATAGGCTTGCAAGATAGTAAGTGCTCTCAGCTCAAGGTTGGCTTTGAATGCGTCTATTTCGCTCCCTGTGAGCAGTTCGGTAGCAGACTGGTCTAATCCTACGGTCTTGACTATTCCCTCGCCCAGGGTCTTCAAATTGAGAAACTCGGCAGTGGAGTGCAGCATCAGAAAAGAGAACCCAAAACGAAAAGAAATCAGGAACGGCTCCTCTTCCGGCAAGTCATCGTGAGTTGCCCGATCATAGTGCTCTTGCAGAACCAAAGAGTGGATAATCTCAAGCACCAGACCCTGATGCTCCTTGAAGATTCCATTGTTGGACATCTCCTTGGGCAGGTTGAGAATAGCGAGCATGGCATCAGTCTCGACCGGGATAGGAATCACTTGCCCTTCCTCATCATCTCGGAGAGCTCAATGGCTCTCATTCCCACTTGTTTAGCCCACTTGGATGCAAGCATGCCATTGGCTGCCCGTTCCCAGTCTCCTGCACCGATAAATGCAAGAGTGTTCTTGAACTCCAACAATCCTTTGAGGCCTAGGTTGAAGAACATATTTAGCAGCACCGACTGGCGAACCTCATCCAATGCTTTGTAGATGGTTGGAATCTCATCCAACAATTGCTGTTCGAATTCTAAAATGTCCCTTTCCAACATAACATAAGCTTCGGTCTGGGAGATACCCCGGTCATCCAGATTGCGCCCGATACCGATGGTCAGCTTCCCTGCGGTACAGCGATATGGTTTCAGCCGCAGACCTTCATGTCTGACTAACTGTGCCTTGATTCTGTTCATCAACGCTTCGGTCATGCTATCTCCTTGTACCAGATGTGATCATTGATCCGGAGCCAGGAAAGCATTACCCTGTATGCTGACAAATCAGGATGAGCAAGGATGAGACAGATTTTTATATTGACATAATTTTGGGGTTTGGTATCGTGATAATATGGAAAAGTTTGGTTATAAGAGAAGAACCTTGCAAGATGATTTTCGAGACGAAAGTCTCGCAATCTATAGTAAAAACCATTCCACCGCATAATCAACGCAAGCGATTAATATAAAGGGAAAGAGGATTTGTTTTGTTCATGGAGATCGAGGTACTGAAATGAAGGCAGTGTGGGAAAACCCATACAGAGTACTAGGAGTTTACTCCAATTCCAGCGAGCGGGATAAGCAAAAAAATCGATCAATGATAAATGCTTACCTGGGTGCGGGAAAATCAATTCAGTTTAGTGTAGATTTTCCTTTCCTGCATATGTTAGATCGTACTAATGAGATGATTGATAATGCAATCGACTGTTTACAGACTAACCACGATAAACTAATCAACTCATTGTTCTGGTTCAGCTCAATGAATCATATAGATGTAAGTGCGTTTGATTATCTTCATGATGGCAATACTGAAAAAGCCTGCGAGATTTGGGGTAAGATAACATTTAAACAGGATATATCCGGTAACTATCTCTCAGCATACAACAATCTAAGTACTCTGAAGCTATATTTAGCGCTGGATAGTCAAGTCCTAAATGTTGGTGTAAAATCATAACTCATTGTTCAGATACCTT
>CAZWJK010000016.1:0-2619 GCA_964634035.1 uncultured Candidatus Cloacimonadota bacterium
CCGTGTGCCAAATCCAGCAGTAACCTTAACTTCATTATATTAAATGAACTTAGGCATTTTTGATGAATGCGGGGATTAATGGTTGCATATCATTATGATATAAATCGGAGACCGGTTCTGATTAAAATGATATTTCTTTGATGGCTGATAGTGTGATTTTAACAACTAATAATACCTGACCTAAGGTGTATCTGTTATAAATGCAAAGAGATAGATAAGAGACCATAAACCGGGTCCGATCTGGCTTGTGAATTGCAATTATTTCTGTATGCATAAAACTGGGGAGTTATGAAGAGAGTTATCCTTTCTCTGTTTGTGTTTATCATATTGGCAGGGCTGAGTGCGGGAGAGTTGAATCCGTCTGCTGCCAGGAATGGAGACGCTGATCCAAAGCGCTGTTCATTGGCCGCACCCGGTGCGTCCAGAGTGGATTTTGGCAGCTTGCTGACAGCAATCAATCCGGACAGCATCACTTGGTTTCTGCAGCAGATGCAGGATTTTGGAACCCGTTACACCTATGCCGACAACCGTCTGGCCGTGGCGAACTGGCTGCGGGATCAATTCATCCGCTTCGGAATTAGTGACGCATACCTTGAATCCTTTACCCAGTCCGGAACTGAGATACATAATGTAATAGCCACCATTACCGGAACCATTGCTCCTGACAGATACATCCTGGTGAGCGGGCATCACGACAGCATTGTGATGGATGGCAACAATCCCATGATCATAGCACCCGGAATAGATGACAACGCCAGCGGAGTGGCGGCCGCCCTGGAAATGGCAAGGGTGATGCAAGCAACAAACTATCAGCCGGAATGCAGCATCAGGTTCATCTCCTTTACAGGTGAGGAACTGGGCCTGTTGGGCAGCAATTACAACGTTATTCAGACAGATGCTCAGGCTCTTCAGATCAAAGCAATGATCAATCATGACGCCATTGCCTGGTCAGTTCAGGATCCTGCCGATTGGCAGGTCAAACTTATGCCCTACCTTGGCTTCGAAGCATATAATGATCTGGCCATGAGCATTACCGATGCCCAAACGACTCTGATACCTGTGGAAGCTGATTATAACAGCGTTAACAGCGATTGTCAGGTGTATTGGCAGCACGGTTATCCTGCCCTGCTGTTTCATGAATATGAACTCACTCCCCATATCCACACCATCAACGACGTGGTCGCCAATATCAATGTGCAGTACCTGACGGAAGTCATCAAAGCCTCGACAGCAGTCTGTGCCACGTTTGACCAGATGCCGGCACCAGTGAGTACCGTTGCCCTGACCAATACGGGAACCGGAACTTCGCTGCTGGTGAACTGGCCTGTTGAGCAGGCAGAATCCGATGTTGTGTCCTACAGAATCTATTGCAGAGAGGATTCGCTTTCCCAACCTGTAATTCACACTGCAAATGCGAGTCCCTATATGTTGATCGGATTGACGGAAGGGACGAGTTATCAGGTGGGAGTATCTGCAATGGATGCAGATAACAACGAAAGCCTGATCACATATGCTGCGGGAGCGCCAGGCTCGATTCCGCAGACGCCTTTGGGACTGACCGACAATCCGGTCTGGCAGGCGATCCAGCTTAACTGGACAGCCAATCCGGAACTGGACATTGCAGGCTATAATTTCTACCGGACAGCTAGCCTGAACGATCCCTTTCTGCTGCTGAATCCGACATTGATCAATACCACCTTTTATCTGGATGAAGCTGTTCAGCCCGGCACATATTACTATTACAAGCTCTCCGCTGTTGATTCTGAAGGCTTGGAAAGCCCACTTTCAGAGCAGATCAGGTCCAGGGCAGTCACACTTGATCAGGGAGTTCTGATCGTTGATGAAACTGTCAATAATGATGCCAATACCGTCTTTTCTCCCGATGACGCAACTTGCGACCAGTTTTATGATGCTGTGATGAGCAGCTTTGCCAGGCAGCAATGGGATACGGAAACGGACGGGATGCTCAAACTGGCTGACCTGGGAGCCTTTTCGTCCATTCTCTGGCATGGCAATGATGCCGCCAACCTGGCTTATCCCTTATCCGTCAGAAACGAATTGGCAAAGTATCTGCAGTTCGGAGGAAAGATCCTGATCAGCTCATATTTTCCGGCCAGAGCATTTGATAGTTATCATGACTATCCGGCAGTCTTTGAACCCGGGAATTTTCTGTATGACAAGCTTGGCATATCTTCTGCAGATTTCACCGGCAGCGCCAGGTTCAGATACGCTCAGCCCGAGGGATCAGGTTTTCCACCCCTGACCGTGGACAGTCTGAAAACGGTGCTTCCGCTGGCAGGGCATATCTACAACATCGAATCCATAGGAGCAAATCCCTCCGGTACGAATATTTACTGCTATGGGTCCAACTATCAGGATACCAGTTCACAGGGCGCTATGAACGGGATGCCGGTCGGCTTATATTATGACAACAGTATCAGCGAAGTCATAACCTTAAGTTTTCCTCTCTTCAACATGAAACAGACAGATGTTGCCAATCTGATGCAGCACGTCTTTCACGACATCTTCGGCGAAACAGTGTCCAGCAGTGATGATACTGAGTTATCTGTTCAGATGATGAGTTTTGACAAGCCCTATCCCAATCCCTTCCGAAACAAT
>CAZWJK010000016.1:2719-27710 GCA_964634035.1 uncultured Candidatus Cloacimonadota bacterium
ATCTGTTCAGATGATGAGTTTTGACAAGCCCTATCCCAATCCCTTCCGAAACAATCTCAGGATCGATCTGGACGGCATAAAAGCCAATAGCCCCCTTCAGGTATCGGTTTACAACATCAAGGGACAGAAAGTCAAGACCCTTTACAATACATCTGCAAAGGCCTCAAATCTGTCTTTGACCTGGGATGCCAAAGACCTGACAGGCAGCCGTGTCCCTGATTCGGTTTATCTGATCAAAGCCAGTCAGGCAGGAAGATCCGCCTGCAGCAAAGTAATAAAACTTGACTGAATATGGCATATAAATTGCGCTTTTCACAAGATAAAAATTAAACCAGAGGTGAGAGTTTATGAACAAAATATTTGGTACGGTAATTCTGCTGCTTGCAGCTTCTCTGCTCCTGGCCGGAACGGGTTCTCCCAAAAGCCTGGTCAGAATTCAGCAAAGGGTTTATCAGGAATATCTGGCTCAGGATAGTTCCGTTGAATTATACTACAGAAGTGAAAACCAGGTTCTGGCGGGATGCCCTCAAGCCAGTCTGGAAAAGCTTCCCCGCTCAGCTTATGTGCTGTTGAACGAGTACCCCTTATCCGGAAACTGGTATCTGATGACCAAGCTGCCGGGACGGGAAAACAGAGTAACAAAGGCTCTGGGAGAGCGGATCACTGATCTGGACAATACCATCCTGCTCAAAACACACTTAACTGATCTGCAACTGGCAGAGCAGACGGAAATGCCATATGTCAGGATGGATTTCACTCCTCTGGTTATCAGGCAGGACAGCTTTCTGAGACCTCCTTCTGCTACCAGAGTGAACTTCGGCAATCTGCTGACCTCCGTCAATGCGGACAGCATCATGTGGTTCATTCAGTCACTGCAGGATTTCGGCACACGCAATGCGTTTGCGGACAACCGCCTGGACGTGGCAAACTGGATCAGGGACCAATTCATCCGCCTGGGAATTGCCAATGCGCACGTGGAACCTTTCACCCAGTATGGACTTATGCAGTACAACGTTGTCGCCACCATCCCCGGAACCGTGGCTCCAGACAAATACATCATCATCGGCGGACATCATGATTCCATCACCAACGGCACCGATCCGCTGATCTTTGCACCAGGTGCGGATGATAACGCCAGCGGCTCTGCCGCCGCTCTGGAAATGGCGAGAGTGATGCACCAAAACAATTACCAGCCGGAAACCAGCATTCGCTTCGTCACTTTTGCCTGCGAGGAATATGGTCTCTGGGGCAGCAAGTATCACGCTCAGCAGACCTTTGATCAGAATCTGGATGTCAAGCTCATGGTCAACCATGACATGATCGCGCATTCCACAGCCAGCGGCCCTGAATGGTACATCCGCCTGATGCCGTATGGCGGTTTTGAAGGCTACACAGGCTACGCCATGGATGTGGTGCAGGCCCAGACCAACCTGACCCCCTATGCCGGAAGCATGAACAGCGCCAGCAGCGACAGCTACCCCTTCTGGCAGAAAGGTTATCCCGTTATCTATTTCTTTGAGGATGAGTTCTGCCCCTACTACCACTCCATCAATGACATCACTGCCAACTGCAATCCCCTCTATGTGAAAGAAGCCATCAAAGCTTCCACCGCTGTCAGCGTCACCTATGACCAGATCCCCTCACCCGTGGATGAAGTAACCATCATGGATACGGGCACAGGAACCTCTTTGCAGGTTAACTGGGCCGCCGCTTCCATCGAGTCGGACGTGGTTTCCTACAAGATCTATTACACAGATGACGTTAATGCCCAACCCCTGTCCCAGACTGCAACCGCCAGTCCCTATGTGCTCACTGGCCTGACCGATGGCACAATGTATTACATCGGTGTGGCGGCTGTGGATGCAGCCAATAATGAAGGCCTCGCCAGAATCGTGACAGGAACTCCGTACCTGCTTCCGCAGACACCTGCGGCCTTCATTGACAACCCCGTTTACCAGGGCATTGAATTGAACTGGACTGCCAACAATGAACTCGACCTGGACGGCTACAGACTCTACCGTTCCACCTCGCAGACGGGACCCTTCGAACCTGTCACTCCTGATCTGCTCACAACCACCACTTACATGGATCAGGGTATCGAGCAGTTGCTTTATTACTATTACAGATTGTCTGCAGTTGATACAGACAACAATGAAAGCGCTCCCACAGAGGTTGTCCGCTCCAGGGCCGTGACCCTGAACCAGGGTATCCTGATCGTGGACGAGACCATGAACAATGCTTCCAATACAGTGTTTTCGCCCAATGACACAGTCAGCGACCTGTTTTATGACAACGTCCTTAACAGCTTCCAGACAGCGCAGTGGGATACCGAAACCGACGGCTTGCTCAAACTTGCCGACATCGGAGTCTATTCTTCCATCCTCTGGCACGGCAATGATTCTGCCAATGTGACATATCCGCTTGAAGTGAGGGATGAACTCAGGAAGTATCTGATGTTGGGCGGCAAGATCCTGATCACGTCCTACTTCCCGTCCCGCGCCTTTGATAATAACAATAACTATCCCTATACCTATGAGAGCGGCAACTTCCTGTATGACCAGTTCGGCATTCAGGACGTGGATTATCACACCAGCGCGCGGTTCAGATATGCGTTGCCGGAAGGTTCAGGCTTCCCGCCCCTGACCGTCGACAGCCTTAAAACGGTTCCTCCCCTGTTGGGACATATCTACAACATCGAATCCGTCAGTGCCAATCCCCTGGCCTACAACATCTACTACTACGGTTCGGACTACGATAATACAGCTTCACAAGGCGTGATGAACGGCATGGCGGTCGGCACCTATTTCAACGACGGCTGCCGCAAAGCCATCGTCCTGAGTTTCCCGCTTTTCAACATGAAGCAGAACGAAGTCACAAACCTGATGTATCATGTCTTCCATAACGTCTTTGGCGAATCCGTCTCCAACCAGGATGAAAACGTCTTGCCTTCAGCAGGGATCAGCATCGGCAGCGTCTATCCCAATCCCTTTGACAACTATCTGAACCTGAAGATTCAAGGTGCCAAAGCCAATCTGCCTTTGCAGGTTTCTGTCTATAATGTCAAAGGCCAGAAGATCAAATCCCTGTTCGATTCAGTTGCCAAAACCGGCAGTCAAAACCTGACCTGGGACGGCAATGACGAAACCGGCAGCCGGGTCGCCAATTCCGTCTATCTGATCAGGGCTGAGCAGGACGGCAGAGTCGTCTCACAGAAGATAGTAAAACTGAAGTAATTTTTCCGGAGTTCGAAACTCCCTACCCAGACTGACAGTGGTCCTTTGCCACACAGGGAGTTTCGGGCTTCGCAAGAGACAAAATCACTTTTTTTGATGCGTGTCACATTGAGCTTAGTCGAAATGCAGGACACGCAGCCGGTGTCACAGGCTTCGACTATGCTCAGCCTGACACAGTTATTTGTTGTAGCGTAGATATTTATCTGCTGTGAACCGGTATATTTATGCCGGTTCCCTATAATGATATGCCATTCACGCGCAGATGGGTACCTTGGAAGATTCCTGCTTTCGCAGGAATGACAACGCATAGGAAGATGTCAGGTGGATTTTTCCCAAACTTATGATGTTCTAATCGCAGGCGGCGGACCTGCCGGACTGGCAGCAGCCAAAACTTCTGCCGCCAAGGGTTTGCGCGTTCTGGTCCTGGAAAAAAGCCGTGAGACCGGCTATCCCGTTCACACCAGCGGAGGCAGTTGGACGCCTGAACTGAAAGCTCTCGGCATTCCGGATCAATTCATCCATCCCATTCATAACCTTGAGTTTATCAGCAAGTCTTCACATGCTTCCTTTCATTACGACCAACCCGAGATCTGCATCATTGAAGTCAGAGCGGTCTATCAGCACCTGGCAGAGCAGGCAGCCCTTGCGGGAGCCACGATCCTGACCAATACAACCGTCAGGGAAGCACTCTTGGACAATGGCAAAATCTGCGGTGTCAGGGCAGTCCGCAACGGCTTTCCAACTGAGTTTAAAGCGCGCCTGGTCATCGAGGCCAGCGGTTTTGGCGGTGTCCTGGCGCGCCATATGGGACTTGCCAAGCCGTTGGAGAGCTTTGGCAACGGGGCTGAGTATGAGATCGTCACACAGGGCTGGCAGCAGGATAAGACCACCATTCTGCTGGGTTCGGATTTCCTGCCGGTTGGTTATGCCTGGCTCTTTCCATACGGCGAAAACCGTGTCAGGGTGGGCTTTGGCGTCATTTCACCAATATGTAAAGAGAACCCTCTCCACCTGTTGGACAAATTCCTCAGCAGCGAACATCCCGTCGCACAGCAGATCAAGCCTTTCAGCATCATTGAAACCCATCTGGGCAGCGTGCCCAATTCAGGATTCATTGCTCAATCATATTCTGACAATCTGCTGATCGCAGGTGACGCAGCCGGTCAGGTGCTTGGCATCGCTGGAGAAGGCATCCGCCTGGCTTTGGACATCGGAGCCATGGCTGGTGAAACCGCTGCTCAAGCCCTGTCTGAAAACGACACCTCAGCCCATTTCCTGAAACGCTATGAGGCGCTTTGGAAACGGAAATACGCGCGCAGCATAGAGCTCAACGCCCGCCTGAACCAGATCATCCGCCACTACAAGGACGCTCAATGGGACAAAGCTGTGTCCGTTTTGAACGAAGTGGACCCCGCCATCGTGCTGGCGCTGATGAAAGGCAATTTTGACCTCAAACTGCTCTCTCTCATCCTGACCAAAAATCCCGGCCTTTTGGCCTACAGCGCCATGAAGATGATCCGCAAGGCCATCCAGGGCTGATTCCTCATACTTTTTTCCATTCTTTACACCTACCCTGTCCATACATCATAAACCACTATTTATCAACATATTACCGGGAGATAACCGCTCCCATGCCTTTATCTTAGGGTTATATATGGGTTAAATCAGGGTGATCATTTAAGCAAGGTAAAGGAAGGATGCAGTATTCTGATTGACAAGATACTGCCGGAAAGGAAGATATGCTCAAGTGACTGATCAGGAGAATGGCAGATGGCAGAATGGTACTATTCAGAGTTCGGGCAGACCAAAGGCCCCTTCAGTAAGGCAAAGATCGTGGACCTGGTGCTGAAGCAGGAACTGGAGCCCGATTCCTATGTGATGAGTGACCGCGACCAAGTCTGGACCAGGATCAGGGAGATTCCTGAACTGGAAGAGGAACTGCACAAACCGGTTGACCTGCCCCACGTGGAGAAGTTCCCCGATTCGGTGGTGGAGGGCGGCTATGTTGAGGAGACCAGAAACCTGTATTTCCATATTCCGATCAGGCGTCTGATCATTCTGAACATCCTAAGCGGAGGCTTGTATCAGCTTTACTGGTTTTACCGGCAATGGCGCTTCTGGTCGGAAAAACACAAGCAAGGCCATCAGTCCTTTGACAGAGAGGCGGCGCGAATCTTTTTCGTTTTGTCCATCCTCAACAAGATAGAGACGGACAGGGAGCTGAATGCTGTCTGCAGAGCCGATTTCAACGGCAACCGACTATTCTGGATGTGGGTGGTCTTTGGTCTGGCTGGTTATGCTTTTTACACTCTGACAGGCATTTCCAATGTTTTGCACGAAGTCTTTTTCATGCTGACACTGGTGATCGATGTGATCTTCCTGCTGCCGGTGCAAAGGTATATCAACAGAGTAAATGAAAAGCTGGGCAACCCCTATGCCAGATTCGGTTTCTGGGAATATCTGGCCATAGCTCTGGGGCTTTTTCCCCTGCTGATCTTACTTATCTTTCTGCCCTTTAAACTGCTGTAGAAGACCTAAATTCGACCCTTCAGAAAGTCCTGCCAGACCGGTTTTGCAAACTTCTCGATAACGCAGTGCAGCTATTTTATTCTAAGGTATATTCAGATGAAAATAGGGGGTTCTGCTTTCAAAAAACTTTATCAGCAGTATTGTATGAATAGCTGTTCCCAAGGTACCACCAATGATAGCGCCAGTTTTATTATTGGATTTGGATTTGATTGTATACCCTCTCTGATATTCACTTTCAATGCAGTTGTCAGGAAAGCTATTGACTGTTGGATGATCTTTTGCTGCCAGGGAATAAGCTCCCCAAGCTCCTAATACCCCGAATACCCCTCCTCCTGATAATCCGACCAAAAAGAAACCAAAGGGATCATGCAAGCCGGAACCGTCCTTTAATCCTTGTTCATATGAGCGAAGGCTTAATAAAGAGTCAGTCTGTTCTAAGTCTGCAACAGCCAGTTTATCAACAGTACCAGCCAGCAGATAAGCTGGAATGCTTATCTCGCCTGAGATGGAATCCGGATTTAAAGCAAATGCATCGGTGCAAACAAATGCCGTCAATCCCAGAATGCATAAGATGCTAAAGATTTCACTAATCCGAACCACTATATTCTACCTTTCAGAAAGTCCTGCCGGACCGGTTCCTCAAACTTCTCAATGGCATAGCGCAGCATGGTGCGCGGCATGGTTTTATAGTGCTTTTTCAGGAAGTCATACTCGGTTTTGTAATCCCTGTTGCCGATCTCTCTCAGCATCCAGCCGACCGCTTTATGGATGAGGTCATGTTTGTGGTGGAGCAGTTTCTCCGCCAGTTTGAGGGATGTCTTATATTGCCCCTGCCTGATGAAATGGTATGAGGCGATCATGGCAATTCTCTGGCTCCAGAGATGGTTGCGTTCTGCCAGTTCAAACAGGATGGCGTGGGATTTATCCATCAGCCACGGACCCAAAATGTAATGTGCGCTGGTGTCCACCAGATCCCAGTTGTTGATATAGTCCGTGTGGCTGAGATAGATGTTTACCAGAGCTTCCTTTTCGGCTTCATCCCTGCTCTTTTCAAAGCGCCTGACCATCATCATCAGGGAAGTTATGCGTATGTCATGCACAGGATTTTCCAGCAGCTCAGCCAATTCGTCCAGCGTAAGTAAATGGAAATATTCTTTAGCCAGAGCTTTCTGGTCCGGCACCGTTATCCCGTAAAAAAGGTCACCTTCACCATATCCGCCCGGATGGCTTTGAAAAAACTTTGCTGCGCCAATTGCCCTTTGCGGATTGCGCAGCGCTTCAATTCTCTGCTTGAATTCTTTCAAATACTTCGGCATATTATTCCTTATTCAATCTACCTTAATCCACGCGCTCTCATAAGTGGCTGTCCTCCGGCTGGGCTCCTGTGCCCGGGCGCAGGTGCTCAGGGGGTGGCTACTCTGATCCGGTCAGGTTTTAAGTATGGAAGAGCAGACAACTGGATCAGATCGAATCAAGCTTAAAACAACCCGTTGATATTGCCGTCGTGTTCAACGTCAATGGCGCCGGCGGAAGGCTTTTTCGGCAGACCCGGCATGCGCATGATCTCACCCGTGATGGGAACCAGGAATCCCGCTCCGGAAGCGATCACGATCTCACGCACCGTAACCAGGAAGTCTTTTGGCCTGCCCAACAGTTCCGGATTGTCGGAGAGCGACTTCTGCGTCTTGGCGATGCAGATGGGCAGCTTGTCAAAGCCGTATTTATTGATCTTTTTGAGGTCTGCCTTGGCATCGGATGTGTAGTCAACTTTCTGCGCGCCATAGACCTGCGAGGCGATCGTAAAGATCTTGTCCTCGACCGGGGAATTCCAGTCATAGAGCGAGGTCAGTCTGCAGGCATCCTTGTCGATCATGTTGACAGCATGCTCCGCCAGTTCCAGACCGCCCTTGCCGCCCTGACCGAAGAAATCGACAATGGAAGCGTCAAAGCCCTGGCTCAGGCAGAAATTCTTCACGATGGCCAGCTCTTCATCCGTGTCGGTGCCAAATTTATTGATCGCAATGATGGATTTCATGCCGAATTTATGAATGTTTTCCAGATGCTTGGCCAGATTGGGCAAACCCGCTTCCACGGCCGCAGGATTGGGTGCGGCAATATCCCTGATCTTCACTCCGCCGTGCATTTTGAGAGCCCTGACCGTGGCAACCAGAACCACTGCATTGGCGCAGAACTGGCCATACTTGCAGACCAGATCAAAGAACTTTTCGGCTCCCAGATCGAAACCGAAGCCTGCTTCCGTGACCACATATTCGCTCAGGCGCAGAGCGGTTTTGGTGGCCAGGATGCTGTTGGCGCCCTGAGCGATGTTGGCAAAAGGACCGCCGTGCACAAAGGCCGGCGTGCCTTCCGTGGTCTGCACGATGTTCGGTTTCAGGGCATCCTTCAGCAACGCCGCAATGGCGCCTTCATAACCAAGCTGATGGACCCTCACCGGCTCTCCGTCATAGGTGAAGCCGATCGTGATCTTGCCGATGCGCTCCTTGAGCTCGTCCATGTTATTGGAAAGGCAAAGGATCGCCATGATCTCGCTGGCGGGAGTGATGTCAAAACCGTCCTCGCGCGGAAAGCCCTGTTTGCTGCCGCCCAGGCCGATAACTATCTTGCGCAGCATGCGGTCATTGACGTCCAGAACCCGCTTCCAGGTCAGGCGTCGAGGGTCGATGTTGAGTTCGTTGTCATAGTAGATATGATTGTCCAGAAGCGCTGCCAGAGTGTTATTGGCTGCCGTGATGGCGTGGAAGTCGCCTGTGAAATGCAAATTTATGTCCTCCATCGGCAGCACCTGTGACCAGCCTCCGCCGGCGGCTCCGCCTTTGACGCCAAATACAGGTCCCAGCGACGGTTCACGTATGGCTGCGGTGGCTTTCTTGCCCACTAAGTTCAGAGCCTGCGCCAATCCGATGGAGGTAGTTGTTTTTCCTTCTCCCGCCGGGGTTGGTGTGATGGCGGAAACCAGAATGAGTTTGCCCATGGGATTGTCTTCAATGCGCCTGAGGGCAGTGTATCTTACCTTTGCTTTGTAACTTCCATAGTGATCCAGGTCGTCGGAAGACAGGTCCAGTTGTTTGGCGATTTCATTGATGTGCTTGAGTTCGATCTTGCGTCCTATTTCCAAATCTGACAGCATCTTACCTCCGGTTTTTGGGAGTTAAAGAAAAAGCAACCAGTCCTGTCCGGATTGGTTGCTTTTACATTCTCATAACACTGCAGCTATGCCGAGTGCTTTTTTATTATCTGATAACCAGTTTGCGGCTCTGGACTTCACTGCCGGCGGTCATTTTGTACATATAGACGCCGGTGGGCAGAAGCTTGCCGTTATCGTCCCTGCCGTCAAAGGTAACGTTGTGCAGTTGGGCTCCCATCTTGGCATTGACCAAAGTGCGCACTTTCTGTCCCTTCAGGTTGTAAACGCTGATCTGGACAGGCTGTGTGCTCTTCAGATTATAGGCTATATCCGTGCTGCCGGAGAAAGGATTAGGGAAGTTGCCGATCAATTGCGCATCGGGAAGAACCACTACGTTGTCTTCATTGTATGTGGTGATCAGGTCTGTGTCACCGCGTGGATTCAGACCGTAAATATTGAATGCATAGTCCACAATGCCGACGATCCTGTCCCAATGGCGTCCCACCGTGATTCCGCTCCAGTTGTGCCCATACAGGTAGCAGGCGTCATCTATCTGACCAGGGCCGCTGCCGTCGGTCACATAAAATTCGCCATAGTTGTTGGGAGTTGTGGTTGCCGTAACGTTTTCCACCTTGCACAGAACGCTTTCCCACATCTCTGCCGCTGCGGGATTGGCGGGGTCAGGCAGATAGGATGTCTGGATCAGGGCCGGTGCGGGAACCTGATTGCCGCTGCTCAGGATCTGAACGGTCGTGACTCCCTGCTGGAAGATCATTTCAGTCATTCCGTAGTATTCTGTAATGGGGCCGGTGCAGGTGACCAGATCGCCCACCTGGACGCCTGTGCCGAACACATAAATGTACAGTCCGCTCCAGGGTCCGCCGCCGGGATCGCTGATGTAGAATCTCGTGCTGGTCGGAAAACTGGATGAGGTGCCGTACGTATTATTGGTCACGATTCCTGTCACGGTGACGGTCTGACCGTTGTAGGGAGAGGGATAGGTCCCTTCCGGGCCGGCGGTTTCCGTATATTGGATATCGTAACATGACAACTGGGCAAATGCCAGTCCCAAACTAAGAATCATCAGGCTTATCAAAGCAATGCGTTTCATTCTTTATTGCCTCCTTTTATTTTGTCCTTTGTATTCTAATACCATTATTTTGCGCTTTCAAAACATGACAATCTTTTTTTTCGTTCTTTCAGCTTTATTTTTATATTGAAACTTCAATTTTCCTGCCATCCTGCTTGGCTCCTGCTTATAATTAATCCTTATCCGTCAATATCATTTGTTGAGAAAACACTTTTTCCCTTCCCGAAAGTTGATGGTGGGTTCCACTTTATTCGTATATTAAGTTATTTCCCTCGTCATTGACAAGCAATTGGCATAAACTTTGCATTACAAAGTATCCCTGCCAGATCTGCTCTTTTGCGCTTGACAGGATAGTGATGATCGTAATTTAGTTATATAGAACATAGGAGTTAAAAAATGAGCAATCCCTTATTGGAAAAAGAAAACAAACACAGACTGCAGGCCATACCCTTTGACCGCATTAAGACTGAACATTACATGCCGGCGGTCGAAGCCACCCTCAAGACCGCCCGGGAGAATTTTGACAAGATCCGCTCCAACCCTGAACCGCCCACCTTTGAGAATACCATTCTGGCAATGGATTTTGGCGATGAGCAACTTGACTATGTCACCAGCATCTATTACAATCTGCTGGGCGCGGAATCCGACGCTGAGCACAAAGCCCTGGCACAGCAGATCTCTCCCATGCTGGCTGAATTCAGCAGTTCCATCATGACCGACGAACTTATTTTCCAAAGAGTTAAGGCAGTTTATGAACAGGAATGTAAGGATAAGGAAAAACCGGTTCCAGACTTCAGAAACAAAGAGCAGATGCAGCTTTGCGAGAGATACCGCTATGTGGAAAAAGTCTATAAAAGCTTCATCCGCAACGGCGCCATGCTCTCTCCTGAAAACAAGAAACGGCTCACTGAAATAGACATGGAACTCAGCAAGCTGAGTCCCAAATTCTCTGACAACGTATTGGACGCCACCAACGCCTTTGAACTGCACCTCACCGATCCCTCCGACGTGGAAGGCATCCCTGAAAACGCTCTCAAAGCTGCGGCCTACCGCGCCAAGCAGAAAGGCAAAGAAGGCGGCTGGCTGTTTAATCTGCAGATGCCGAACCTGATCCCCGTCCTCACCTACTGCAAAAAACGGGAGATCCGCGAAAAGATGCAGAAGGCCTATGCCTCGCGCGCTTTCAACGATAAATTTGACAATCAGTCAAACATCAAGCGCACCCTCGAACTGCGTGCCGAACGCGCCAGACTGCTCGGTTACAAGACCCACTCCCATTACGTCCTGGAAGAGCGGATGGCGCTCGATCCCAAAACCGCTACCGACTTCCTTGAAAAGATCTATGACATCGCCTATCCCGCCGCCAAAGCTGAGATCGAAGAACTGAAAAGCTTTGCCAGAGAACTGGACGGTCTGGAGGAACTGATGCCCTGGGACTATAGTTACTATTCCACCAAGCTGAAAGAGAAAAAGTTCCAGTTCGACCCTGAGCAGCTCAGACCTTGGTTCAAGCTGGAAAACGTATTTGAAGGACTCTTCCTGGTGGTCAACAAGATCTACGGGCTCACTTTTAAGCAGGTGTACGACGTTCCTGTTTACCATAAAGATGTTACCACCTGGGAAGTCTATGCTGAAGACGGCAGCTTTCTGGGGCTAATCTACCTTGATATGTTCCCTCGCGAAACCAAACGCGGCGGCGCCTGGATGAACGGCCTGCGCGGACAGGGCTTGTATAGCGACGGATTGAAACGCCCTCATGTGGTCAATGTCGCCAACCTCACGCCCTCCACTCCGGAACAGACTTCTCTGCTGCGCATGGATGAAGTGCGCACCATATTCCACGAGTTTGGGCACGCTCTGCACGGCCTGCTTTCTGACTGCCGTTACAAAGCCCTGGCTGGCCCGATGGTGCTTTGGGACTTTGTGGAACTACCCTCCCAGATCATGGAGAACTGGCTGCTGGAAAAGGAAGCCCTGAACCTCTTTGCCAAGCACTATGAAACCGGCGAACCCCTGCCTGACGAGCTTCTGGACAAGGTGCTGGCTGCCCGCAACTTCCATGCCGGAAACGCTAATCTCAACCAGCTCAGATATGCCCTGCTCGATTTTGCCTGGCATCTGGCTGACCCCAATGACATCACTGATGTAGATAAATTTGAAAATGAGGTCATCAAACGATTTCTGCTTATGCCTCCAACCCCCAACAGCAGCATCTCCTGCAGCTTCTCACACATCTTTGCCGGCGGCTATTCCTCCGGCTACTATTCCTACAAATGGGCAGAAGCTTTGGAAGCGGACGCCTGGTCCCTGATAAAGGAAAAAGGCATTTTCAACAAAGAAGTTACCTATGCCTTCCGGGACATCATCCTTTCCAAAGGCAATGCCGTCCACCCCATGGATCTGTTTGTCGCCTTCCGAGGCCGCCAGCCCGATCCCGATGCCATGCTGAAACGGGATGGATTGATCTAGAAAAACATTGTTATATAAAACAAGGGCTGCCATATGGCAGCCCTTGTTTTGCATATAATGTTTTAGTGTTTCTCTTTACAGAGCTCGATCAGCACGCCCAGGGTTGACTTGGGATGCAGAAAGGCGATGTCCGCTCCATGCGCTCCGGGGCGCGGTTCCTTGTCGATCAGTTGGATGCCGTCTGCTTCTTTGGCTGTCAGTTCGGCAGGCAGGTCATCCACGGCAAAGGCAATGTGCTGCACGCCTTCACCCTTTTTTTCTATGTATTTAGCCACGGGACTGTCTTCAGCCGTCGGAGCCAGAAGCTCTATCCTCGTGTCTCCGCAGGGGAAGAAGGCCACTTTCACCTTTTGGGAAGGGACTTCCTCGATGCTTTCGAGTTTGAGACCCAGCTTTTCATAGAAAGCGATGCCGGCGTCCAGGTCCGAAACGGCAATACCGATGTGTGAGATATGTTTGATCATTATTGTTTCCTATAGTTTTCCGCCAGCTCAAAACCGAGCTGCATGGCTTTCAGGTTGAGATCCACGAAAGCCGGTTTCACCGATTCCGAGATGGCCAGTTTAAGCGATTCTTCCGTTACCACGCCGGTTGCCTTGACCAGGAAAGACAATGAGCAGATGTTTGTGGTGATGGGGCTTCCCAGTTTTTCCATGACAATTTCTGTGAACGGCACTTCATACACATTCTCAGACAGGATGGCGATGTTCTTGACATAGGTCGTATCCACCACCAGAGTGCCTTTTTCACGCAGGTCAAAGATGTATTTGTCACAGGCTTCCTGGGTCAGCGCCAGCAGTACGTCGAAGCGCGTAGCTTCAGGAAAGAAGATCTCATTGTCACTGATCAGAACGTCAGCGCGGGAATATCCGCCTCTGGATTCCGGACCGTAGCTTTGGGTCTGGGTGACACGCCTTTTATCATGCACAGCCGCATTCGCCAGAATGATCCCGGCCAGGATGAGTCCCTGTCCACCGCTTCCGGAAAGCCGAATTTCAATGGCTCTACTCATACTGACCTCCCTGCACGCGTTCCACCAGTTTCGCATATTCCGCCGTAAATTCCGGTTTGATCTCCTGTTTCAGAATGCCGCGGATGATCTTGCCTGCGGTCTGTTCTCTGGGCAGCTTTTCATAGGCGGTCAAGGGAATGGAATTGTCACGCATGGTTTTCATCATGTCGGCCGGACTGCCTTTCTTGTTGAGCCTGCCATAGATCACGGGACAGGCGGCAACTATCTCCAGCAATGAAAAACCGGGATGGTTCAATCCTTCCATCACGTATTTCTGCATTTCCTGAGCATGGAAGGCAGTGGTCCTGGCCACAAAGGATGCGCCTGCGCCCATCGCCAGCTCGCAGATGTTGAAATCCGGCTCGATGTTGCCGTAGGGAGCGGTTGTGGCAAAAGCTTCATGCGGAGTGGTAGGGCTTGCCTGACCTCCCGTCATGCCATAGATATTGTTATTGATCAGAACGACAGTCAGGTCGATATTCCGGCGCGCTGCATGGATCAGATGATTACCGCCGATGGCAGTGCAGTCGCCGTCACCGGTCACTACAATAACCTTCATGTGCGGCTTGAACATCTTGACGCCGGTGGCATAGGCAATGGCTCTGCCGTGCAATGTATGCAGAGTATTCAGATCAATATAGACAGGCATGCGTGAGGAACAGCCGATCCCGGATACCATAACCAAGTCATCGCGGTTAAGCTGAAGTTCGGCAATGGCTCTGATGATGGCGCCCAGGACTATGCCATTGGAACAGCCGGCGCACCAGACGTGCGGGAATTTTTTATCGTGTCTTAGGTATTCATGAACTACTTTTTGAGGAATGCTTGCCATTTTAATGAACCTCCCTTATTACACGCAAAATATCGAGCGGTGTGATGAGTGCTCCGTCCGCGCGCTGGATTGGGATCAGATTGCCGTCGTCCTTGTCTTTGGTCAGCCTTCTCACTTCCTCGATGAGTTGTCCCTGATTGAGTTCCGGCACGATCACGATATCCACGTTGCGCAGCATTTTTCGCACTGCTTCCGCCGGGAAAGGCCAAATGGTCAGAGGCCTCAGTAACCCGACAGGGATGCCTTCCTTGCGTGCTGCTGCCACGGCTGACTTGGCGGAGCGGGCTGTGATGCCGGCAGCGAAGATGGCGATCTTGGCGTCGTCCATATCGCGGCTTTCGATCTGCACCAGATCCCTGATGTTGTAGGAGATCTTTTTGCGCAGCCGCTCCATCATGTCGTGCGCTTCGATCTTTTTATTGGTGGGAAAGCCCAATACGTCATGCGTAAGGCCTGTCACATTGAATCTGTATCCGTCCCCGAAACTTGCCAGGGAAGACAGGTATTTGCGGTTTTCGTCATAATGCTTGTACCAGTGTTTGGGCACGGTCGGCTTGATTCTGTTTACTATCCTGATATTGGATAACTCCGGCAGGGAAACCGCTTCCCGCATGTGCCCGATGACTTCGTCCATCAGCAGGATCACGCAGGTGCGGTATTTTTCCGCGATATTGACGGCGCGGATGGTGAGTTCATAGCACTCTCTAACTGAATCGGGATAGAGCACAATGGCGGGTGAATCGCCATGCGAGCCCCATCTGGACTGCATGATATCGCCTTGAGCGGGGCTGGTCGGCATGCCCGTGCTGGGACCGACTCTCTGCACATTGACCACCACGCAGGGGGTTTCCGTGATCTTGGCATAGCCGATACCTTCCTGCATCAGGGAAAAGCCCGGCCCGCTGGTTGCGGTCAGGGATTTGGCTCCTGCCAGGGAAGCGCCGGTGATGGCACTGATACTGGCAATTTCGTCTTCCATCTGGATGAAGACACCACCACGTTTGGGCAGTTCAGCCGCCAGAATTTCGGCAATCTCAGTGGAGGGCGTGATCGGGTATCCGGCAAAGAAATTCACTCCCGCATCCAGAGCTCCGATGGCAACTGCCTCATTGCCCTGCATCAGGCGCGAAACGCGTCTCGCCACGACAGCATCTTCCTGCTTGGTTTCCACCGGTTGAGCACTTTTAGTTGTTTTCTTTGGCATCTTACGCTCCTTACCTGTTCTTCGATCCGGTGATGGCAAAATCCGGACACAAACGGTCACAGGTTTCGCAGTGAATGCATTTGTCGGGATTTGCTACATAGGGAGCTCCATCCGCCTTTCTGCCCAGACATCCGGTCGGGCAAAACGCAACGCAGATGCCGCATTTCTTGCACCAGTTATAATAGATCAATACGGGAGAGTTTTTATCGCCGGGAGCGCTGACTTCGGTGACTTCCACCTCCATCTTCTCCTGAGCTTCTTCCTCCCGGAAAATCATGCCCACTCTGTCTTTTACGACTTTTTTGGACATAACACCTCCATCAGATTTATGTTTTTTTACCTTTTTAAATAAAGCGCATTTTCTTTCAAGGTTTTTTTAATCGAGGAATGTTTTCCTGCCTGATAAGCATTAGTTTTGGTCATGGATTTATTAATCGTTTGTCGAAGCACTAATCCTTAAAGACCTTACCCGGTTTGTTATATTGAGGATAACCGGTGTAGAAATTGGCGGCGTCATCCAACAGACGCTCCACCAAGCGGGTTGCCACCTTTTCGATCTGTTCCTCGGTGCAGGTCTCGACATAGCTGTTCACATAGAATTTGGGATATTCATAGACACAGAAAAACTCCTCAAACACATAGCAGGTCTTCGCCTTGCCATCTTTCTGTTCGCCAGGATTCACGGTCCACAGAGCAACGTTGAACACGTGGTCCGGATTATCATCAAACACAACCTTGACATCATCTGATTTTTCAAGCAGTGTTCTTACCTTTGCACATAACTGCTCGCCGATCTTATCGCCGAAACCGGGATATTCGTTCATCCAGACATTGATTTTAACTCCGTTCAGAGCTGTCAGAATAATGATTAAAAGTGCTGTGATCAATAATGCCTTTTTCATCTTTCACCCCTTCGTTCTTGATAAATTCATATAAGGGCATCCACTTTATTATGTCAATATAAAGTCTCATAATACCAGGTCAGGCAGATAGAAAAATGCTACATGGAAAAAAGGCTGCCCGTTCTGAGCAGCCTCTATATTAATCTCGTTCTATGGATCTATGCAGGATTACTTTAGCAAAAGCATCTTCCTGACGGAAGTGAATTTATCTGTGCTCATCCTGTAGAGATACATGCCGGATGCCGATGTTTTGCCATTGTCATCCAGACCATTCCAGACGACGGAATGCTTTCCTTCTGACTGCGTGTCATTAACCAGAGTCCTGACCAATTGGCCCTTGCTGTTATAGATTTTCAGGCTGACCTGGGCGCTCTTTGCCAATGAATAGGCGATCGTGGTGGTGGGATTGAACGGATTCGGATAATTGGCATTCAATGCATTGACCAGAATTTCCACGTGGTCATCAGGATTGGAGACGACCGGGAAATCCAGTTCTGCCACTTCGCTCGAAGCACCTTCTCCGGCGGAATAGACTGCGCAGACATAGTAATAATAATGTCCTTCCAGGGTCAGGTTATCCTCAAAGAAGGTGGTTGTGATCTGTCCCGCCAGGATATAGTTTCCGGGTCCCAAACGCCTGTAAACCTTATAAGCTTGCACCGGATAAATCGGATCTTCCGGTGCGATCCAGCTCAGTGAGACATTGGACTGTTCAGGCTCGGCAGTTACGGTCAGTCCGCTCGGTGCGGGCAGATAGAACAGCACAAAGTCCTGACTGTGAGTCAGGTTCTGGTCACTGATGGTAAAGGAGGGGCAGGTCATGCTTTCATAATTCTGCAAAGACGCCGTGGCAGTATAAGTCCCGACCGGAAGATAGAGGTTGTAAACGCCTGTGGAATCAGGATTGGTGGTCAGTTTATTCTGGGTGGAGACTTTTGCCAGAGCGGGATTGGTACCATCTGATAGCGTAACTGTTCCGTTCAGGATACCGGTTTTGATACTGTAGCCGGTGAGCATGACATCATCAATGAACCAGCCGATACCGGTGACGCTCGTATCTGAACCAAAGTGCCATCTGATTACGATTTCATTGTTTGAGTACTGATCCAGATTAAAGGTGACCTGAGTCCAGGAAGTGGGTCCTCCTGAGAAACCGGGCTCTCCCAATGCCGTAATGTTGGTTATATATGATCCGCCTGAGGTCGGTGTAATGATATTCCAGGTCGAACCGCCATTGGTGGAAACAGACACGTTGCCGCCATCCCATCCGCTTTCGCAGCCCAGCAGATGCCAAAATGACAAAGATGCATTGGCGCCTATGAAGATAGGTTCTGTTTTCAAAGCATAATTGGCATTATTGGGATATTGCCCTGACAGATTTGTAGCCCAGACATTGACTCCTGAATGAGCCGTGGTCTGAGTCGGAGTTCCCCATTGCCAACCGCTTAGACTGATGAAGTTGCCGTTGTTGTTTTCAAAATCGAGGTTCATTCCACTGGTGCCACAGGCTACTGTAAACTCAGCCGATACTTCAGCAGCGTTGTCTGCCAGCACATTGAACGTAAAGGGCACATAGGTATTCGCCGCAATGGCGCCAAAATGCACATTAAAGGGATATTGAATGATGTCTCCGGGTCCCAGCAAAGGAATTATCTGTACGGGGTTCTGGATTGTGACCAGGGGATTGGTGGAGGCCAGAATTCCCATCAGGTCGATGGCATCAACATCGGAATTGTTTTTGGCATTGACGATGATGACAATGTCTTCGTTTGCATCAGCAATGCCATTGTTGTTGCCGTTCAGATCATTGATGAAAAAGGACACAAAGCCGAGTTGTGACTTCTGCACCCTGATATTGAAAGACCTTTGCCAGGTGTTTGTCAGCGTGGCTATGTCCAGAGTGAAAGGAATGCTGTGGTCGGACGGACAATTTTCCGAAACAGTGAAGGTGAAAGCGGTCAGATTGAAGCCTGTCCCGTCACCCGTGATCGTGTGGTAGGAGGAAGTGTTGTTGCTGATCGTGATCATCGGGTCGGGGCTGGTCAGGACAGCCGTTATATTCTCCGCCTGGCCGTTTCCGATGTTCAGAAGCTGCACTCCCAGTTCCACAGATTCCCCGGGTTCCACAATGTTATTGTTGTTGGTATCCCTGATCACGGTGTCGCCCAACACCAGATAAGCCTGTTCATAGTAAACAGGGATGTTGGTGATATAGATGGCGCGGCCGTTGCCAAGGGGTGATGCGGCAGTCGAGTAGGTATTGTTGAAAGAGTATTCCAGTCCGATCTGCTGGTTCATGTTTTCGATTCCGATGGTGCTGTAAACGCCGTGATTATAGACAGTGGCGCCGGAATCGACATTGTTGAAAGTGTGGTATTGTATCTTGATGGGTCCGTCTCCCAGGCTGGTGGGATAGAACGCCGGGTCATACAGAATTACCTGGAAGGTCTCCTGAGCGCTGGGCAGGTAGCCGTTTGCCATATGATACCATTCCACGATGAAGAAATGATTGGAGGCATCGTACCATGTATAGATCCCGCTTCCCGCCGCGGTTTGGAGGTCATCCCAGAAGGCGGCTATCATGGCTCCGGGGCCCATGGCACCCGGAAGCCTGTAGTTGCGGAATTCACCGTTCTGGGTCACGCCCATGGCGATAAAGCCATTGGAGCAGACTGTGATCTGCTGATACTCTTCGCCGTAGAATTGAAAAGTGAACGGCAGATTCACCACCGCCAGAGAGCTTGCACCCATCTGGTCGCCTTCGTCACCTGACGAGCCGGCATCCGAGATCGGCAGGGCGGTTCCGCTGCCCCCTTCGGCAGGAGCTATGCCGATCCAGTTGTAAACAGGGCATTCATTATAGTTGGTATCAGTGTCATCGTAGATCACATAGCCATACTCATCCGGACCAAGCGGATCGTTTACAGTAACGCTTCCGACCGTCAGGCTGAAGGTGACCCACTGCATGAATCCGTCCGGATTGGTCAGTCTCAGCCGGAACGGGATCACCATTCCCGGCAGCAGCAGATTGCGTCCGTGCAGAATGAAATTATCCGCGATCGTGGATGCCTGCTGATTGACAGCAATGTCTCCGAAGACGCCCAAGCTGTCATCCACGGTGACCAGATCGTTGTCGCTGAAGAGCTCGCCTGTGATGTTCAGCACATCCAGAGTGCCGATATTTCTGATTGTCAGGTTCAGGGATGCAGTTTCGCCAGGGTCCAGATTGTTGTCTGCGCCGTCCAGGACCTGCATCGTAACAAACGTCAGGTGCGCATCGGTCACTGACATGAAATATCTGATGTAGTAGTTATTGGAATCCGCATCGGTAAGATGAATGTCAAAGCGGACCAGAGTGTTATTGGGAGTGTGCTGAGCGATCGTTACCAGCACGGGTGTCAGATTGAACTGCATGTCATTGGGAGCAATACTTCCATAACTGACCAGAGTGTCCGCCAGCGTGACATAAGGATTCTCCGAACCGATGTATCCGCTCAAGCCGGTCATTGTGGCGCCTGAAACGTTGCGCAGAGCGATCATCAACTCCAGGGTTTCACCTGCATTGGCGACATAGTTGCCATTGCCGCTTGAGTTTCCGATGTTGTCATCATCCATCAGAGCCATCACCGCCTGCAGGGTTCCCGAAGTCGGCATGATCACCTGCTGCAGAGGCTTGAAGTCATGCCTGGCGATCGTGATGGTGACCAGATCTGCAGTCAGGCCTGTATTGAACGGCACAAACACATAACCCTGCGCGTTGGTCAGGGCTCTGCCAATGATCGTATCGCTTTGCATGACAGTAACCCAGGCATTTTCCACCGGAAATCCCGACTCATCCACAATGGTCAGGTCAAGATTGCTTGTGCCCATCGCCAGGTCTGTCGGAAAGCTTGTTGAGAAGGTCTTGGGAATGGTGATGAAGACTTCCATGCTGGGATCGCCCATCAGATTGCACCATTGCGTGAAGGATGACACCATGCTTGGATTGCTGACGCCGAACAGCTTGTCAAAGATGATTTTGCTATACATCAGAGCATCGCCCATGGTTCTCATCTGCAGGGCGAAAATGCCGTCAAAGACCGCTCCGCTCAGAGCGTTATTGGGCATGGTATGGGTCCCTGACGTATCCATTCCGATGGCGGTTACGGCTCCTTTGGGAACGGCAGGAGTGCCCAGTCTGATAAAGGATTCCGTGGTTGCCGTATAGGTAAAGCTGCCGGTCGAGCAGGTGATGATCACAGCGTGCGGCAGCCTGGTTCCGTTGACCAGGCTTTCTGAAGGGCTCCATCCGCTCATGCCGATGTAGCCTCTGTAATTGAATAATCCGACGCCCTGATTCAATGCCTGATTCATGGCCGAGGGGCTGGGACTGCTGTTGACCATTACTGTATGCGTGTAATCTGGGTTATAGAGCAGGCTCAGGTCCCGCAGATAATATGCCATGTAAATGACTGAAATCCCGTCGTGGGCGGGGTCGTGCGTGATCAGCATCCGGTTCAGCCATTGCGCCGTGTTGACATTGATGTCTCTCTCATAGTAATAGATCTTGGAAAGGATGACATCCAGCTCAAACAGGTTTTCCGCAGAAATTCTGCCGATGGCGCAATCGCCCACCTGATCATTGCCTGCCAGCATGGTGTATGGATAATCTCCCGCCCCGCCGGTGTTCCAGGTCGGTACGGCAAATGATCCGGTCACGTCACCGATCAGGACGATGTAGTCCGGGCGCGTGTTCACATCGTTGAAAAGGGTTTGAAGATAAGCTTTGATCGCGGTGCTGGAAGATCCCGCCACCGCTGTGCTGACCAGTCTCACATCTGCGCCTTTCTGGCGTTTCCACATGGCGAACTGGTTGAGCTTGTCCAAAAAGGTTGCGTCATTGAAGGCGCCGTGGATCATGATGATGCGGTCCGGATTGGTGACCACCTGATCCGGCCGGAAGTCATTGTAGTTCAGGATCATGGATTCATAAATGCGGTCAAAATTGGCAGAGATCGCCGTCGGCGCACTTAGTTCATTCGCTCCCGGCTCATCCGTAAAACGCACTCTGAAACTGATCTCTTCGCGCACTGTCAGTTCATGTGTCAGGCTGTTCCAGGCAAAGGGCTGGATTTCGACGTTTATAACTCTCAGGTCACGCATGATCTGAGGCTGGCTCATTTTCACGGTTTCCTGCGGATAGATCTCATTGCCTTCGTAAAGGGCGCGGTTGATGGTCAGTTTGCCGGGATCGGTCTCATACATTCCGCCCTGGGAGGGAAAGGGAATGATATGCTTGAGCATTTTGGTGCGTGCGTCGATCACCTCGAGCTGCGCCGATCCCTGGTTGGGAATGGCGATCATCGCTGACAGGGTGGGCAGTTCCGGCATCCCTGTTTCGCTCAGGTAACCGCAGTTGTCCAGACTGATCTTTTGAAAAGTGTTGCCGGCACGGCTGATCTCTTCGATCTCAAACTCCGGCAGGTTGAATCTGACTTCCAGGCTCTGCGCTGTCTTGCTGTAAACGCTGAAGGCCTCTTTGGCTGCCTCTTCGGCAGTCAAGCCAGGTATGAATACTATTGTGAGCAGGCAGATCAAAGCTGCCATCGAGAATGTTTTTCTCATTCTTCCTCCCATACTGAACCAATGAAAAAACTATGCAGTTCTATCTAACAATTATCGTTCCTATTATACGAATTTCTTTAGTTATTTTCACTCCTGCAGAATTCATCCCCCCGTCTCAGTCAAGGTCAAATTTAAACCCTGCCCTCTCCAAACTTCCATCTCCCATCCCTCTCCCTGCTTTTTTCCCTTCATCATCCATGCTTGCACTACTTGACCATTACGGTACTATTACGGTAGCATTACGGTAATTTACCGTATTGGTACCGTAATGGTATAGTGATGGTAAAGTAATGGTTTTATGGATGGAGAAGGGAATTGGGATGAATTTCTGAAGAATTATTAAAAAAGATGTCTCACCAATAGGGGAAGCTTGGCAGGTTTCAGCTTAAGGGCGCATCGCGGTCATGATTACAGAATGGACAAGTATGTTCAATCAGTGAGTAGATTTGTCTTACTTGTTCCGCAGTTTCTCCAGGTTGGCTTTGGCTTCCGGTGCGACTTTGAACAGATAGGCATTGGTTTCGCAGGTGCCGATTGCGCATTCGGAGCAGTTAGTTAAGCCCTTTCCGGTTACGCAGTCGCGGATAGGACATCTTCTGCACCAGACGAAATGAGTTCCTTCGCTCAGGCAGCCGTCACAGACAATGTCAGAGGCAGTAAGTTCACCGTCGTAGTGCTGGCTCCAACGGGCAGCGATATCCTGCTTTTTTTCCAAATCCTGCGCCTGATGCGCCACATAGGTCTCACAGGATGCGCAGTCCAGACAGCAGGCAGCGAGTTGTTTGCTCATTTCTTCCTCCCCATGATGTCTTTGATAATCAATGCCTTTTCCTGGGTACAGCTATCCTGTCAACACCTTTCCGAGTCGAAGCCGGTGACTTTCTGTCTGAGCTAAGTACTTTGAAAAGATTCACCGAAAAATGCAGATGGGGTCACTGAAAAATGAAAAAAAAGAAAGGGTTTCACTTCGTCTGCAAATGAGATAGACTCCCGCTGTCGAAGCTCGTCTCATCTGCCCTATGGAACCAGGGAAGTCAGATTTAGTGCTTGACAGCGACATCAATCAAACAAAGCTGATGCAATCAAAGGAGAAGACCAATGCCATCTATATTCCCTACTCTCACACTTTGCGGTGCCAGCATATGTCTATTCTGTCTGCTGGCTTCGTCACTGGCCGCATTCAACGCTGAATCCGCGCCTCAGCCTCAGATCGAACCCGTGACTGCATCCTGTGGTAAACTGACCATCACCGTCGATCCCCGTCTGGAATTGTTGGCCGTGCTCCAATACTTATCCGGAAGCGCAATGACATCGCCTGAATCCGAAGGTTACGCCGCTTCGGCAGATGCCTGGTTCGCCACTTTTAAAGAGCATCCGGCGCTTGCCAAACTGCAGTCTTTGGAAACATACGGATTTGCCTATGACCTTGCAGTGAGCAGCTTTCTACGCTTCGACGGAGTTCCATTGGGCCTGCAAACCCGCAACTGGAACGGCTATGCGAAAAATATGAATGAGGAGCGTTTGAAAACAGCCGGCGAAGGTGGCTCTCTTGAAGATTTCTACGCATCGGTGAACGACTTTGTCCAAGTCAGCGATTTCCGCGGCTGGTTCGAATCCCGGCGCCAGTACTTCACTGACCTGGTCTCCATCGTGGATTCGCTTCTTTCTACAACCCCCGATCCGGTGGCCCATCTGATCGATTGGTATGGATACGAACAGCACAGCTACAATCTCACGATCTCACCGCTGCTGGGGGGAAACGGCTATGGACCGGACTTGGCGGATTCGACGGGTAATTCAGACTTATACTGCGTCACCAGCCTGGATAACAAAGGTGATTCCGCGGAAGTTATCCTGCACCTGGCTTACATGCTGTTCCACGAGTTTTCCCATCCCTACGTTAATCCATTGGTGGATAAGTATTTCGGGATGGTTGAAGACGCCTCGGCTCTGTTTGAACCGATTAAAAGAAAAATGCAGGAACAAGCCTACAGCTCATGGTGGATCGCTGTCATAGAGCATTTCGTCCGCGGGTCTGAACTGCGGTTGCTTCAACTCTATTACCCACCGGAACAGAGAGAATTTTCCACCTTGAGCAACATAAACCGGGGTTTTGTTTACTTAGACACGGTATACAACTCACTGCTGGGCTACGAACAGGCGCGCCGGGAATCCGGCATCCGCTACGATCAATACTTCCCCCGTCTCATGCAGGAATTTGCAGAATTGGAAAACATACCTCAAACCGAACTCCTCGACCTGATTGGTTTCAAAGGACCCCTGAACTCTGTGGCGACGGGATCCGTGGTCGTGATCTATCCTGATCCCCTGAGGGTGGAGGGTGTGGATGAATTCATCAAGCCGACCGTCGATTTCCTTGTTGATCGCTTGAAAGCTGAAGCTTTTACCGATACCCAAGCCCTGGATCTGGACTTCAGTGACCGGAGCATCTACGTTTACGGCACCTGGGGCAGCAACCTATGGCTTGCCAAATATTTACCCCGACCCCCTTTTCAGATACTTCCGGACAGGATCGTAGCCGATAAAGACTATCCGGGAACCGGTCTCCGCCTTGCAGCCTGCCTGCCCAATCCTTTCAACCCAGAACTTGGAATGGCAGTATATACTGCTCAAAGCACTCCGGCCATGAAAAGCAGCAATTCTTTTTTCCATGGTCCTGAGGACTGGTATGTCACCGATTCAGACAAAAACATCCTGAGCAAGGGTTTCTTTTCAGACAAAAGCGGTGACTGGGAGTTCTGACGGGAACGTATTCACACCAACTATCATTATTATTAATCCTGACTTGCTTTATTTTTAGGGTACATGATAATGTCTGTTAATTAGCAGCCGAGCATTCAACAAGAATAGTATGATGACCATGCTGCATAATAACCGTATAACTAAACTCTCAAAATTCATCCACGAGAAAGGAAATCCTTGACAGAAAGGCATGTGTAATTAATTGAGA
>CAZWJK010000017.1:0-16705 GCA_964634035.1 uncultured Candidatus Cloacimonadota bacterium
ATTCTGAGCTTTCCCGAAAACAAGATCATCTATACCGGTACGCACGACAACCAGACCACTACGGGCTGGTTTTTATCAAACCAAAAATGTAAAAAGCCTGACAATCACTTTCTGGAGGCCTATCTGCACAAAACAGGCCTGCTTCCTGAATCCGAAAAACTCACAACCGGAAATGTCTCCAATTTACTGACACAACTTGCTCAGGCCAGCCCCTGCCGAATTTCCATCGTGCCCATGCAGGATATTCTCGCTTTGGACGATAAAGCGCGCATGAACATTCCCGGCACAGCACTTGGCAACTGGCGCTGGCGTATGACAGATTCAGCGTTTTCCCAAAACGGTTGAAGTCCAAATCAACAGGAGATTTCAGCTACAATCAAATCCACTTTGATTTGAATTCCAACCGCTGAAAATGGAGTTCAAACGCAAACTCAGCTTTAATGTTGTAAATGTCTAAAAGCGTTTGGACTTCATTGTCATCTCTTTAATCCACGCAGCCTCCACGCTGGCTCACCCCGGGTGGACCCTGCGTGGAGCCCGCGTGGATTCTATGCCTGACAACCATTTATGGCAATGAGGATTTTCTTGACGGAAAAAGCCTATTAAAAATTCTGCCCTCAGAGAAAAACACATCAATAGGAGTAGAACATGAAAAGAAAAGTTATCATTATGGGCGCAGCAGGAAGAGACTTTCACAATTTCAACGTCTTTTTCCGCGACAATGATGATTATGAAGTGGTCGCCTTTACCGCCACTCAGATTCCCGGCATCGACGACAAAAAATATCCTGCCGAACTTGCGGGAAAGCTTTATCCTAACGGAATTCCCATCCAACCTGAAGCTGATTTAGTTAATCTTATCAAGCAGAATAAGGTCGATCTTGTCGTTTTTGCATACAGTGACCAGCCCCATGAAGCCGTGATGAACAAAGGCGCCATAGCCAATGCCGCCGGCGCTGATTTCATGATGATGAGCGCCAATACCATGGTCAAAACATCCAAGCCGCTGGTGACCATCTGCGCTGCCAGAACCGGCTGCGGCAAGAGCCAGACCACGCGTGCGGTGGTGAAAGCCCTCAAAGCCAAAGGCCTTAAGGTTGTATCCATCCGGCATCCGATGCCCTACGGCGATCTCGTTGCCCAAAAAGTGCAGCGTTTTGCCGAACTGGATGACCTCAAAAAACATAATTGCACCATAGAAGAAATGGAAGAATATGAACCCCATATCCGCATGGGCAGCGTGATTTACGCCGGTGTGGATTATGAAGCCATCGTGCGTGAAGCGGAAAAAGAAGCTGACGTCATCATCTGGGACGGCGGCAACAACGATATCCCGTTCTACACTTCAGACAAGAAACTCAATATAGTGGTCGTGGATCCGCACAGAGCGGGCGACGAGATCTCCTATTACCCCGGCGAGACCAATCTTTACCTGGCAGACGTCGTAGTCATCAACAAAATCGACAGCGCCGACCTCGAAGAGATCCAGGAAGTGCGTGAAAACGTGCGTTCCCGCAATCCCAAGGTCACCATCATCGAAGCTGCCTCTCCCCTCTTTGTGGACAAGCCTGAACTCATTATGGGCAAACGCGTTCTGGTCGTGGAAGACGGCCCGACCCTCACCCACGGTGAAATGGCTTATGGCGCTGGTGTCATAGCTGCTGAAAAATACGGCTGCGCTGAAATGGTCGATCCCCGTTCCTGGGCTACAGGCGAGATCGCTGAAACCTTTGAAAACTATCCTGAGATCGGCGTTCTGCTACCGGCCATGGGTTACAGCGCTCAGCAGATCAAAGACATGGAAACCACCATCAACAATACTGATTGCGACAGCGTCGTGATCGCCACACCGATTGACCTGCGCCGCCTGGTGACAATCAACAAGCCCGCTTGCCAAGTCAATTATGAGCTTCAGGAAATCGGTCTGCCCACCATAGCAGACGTCCTGAAGGATTTCTAAACCATACATCTATTAGAATATATAAACTAGGGCGGCTCAATGGAGTCGCCCTGATTTAACAGAAGCTGATTTACCCAGTTTTTGTCATTCCCGCGAAGGCGGGAATCCAGTATTAGCGACGGTAGGCGCGGCTTTTATTAAAACAGGCTGGGTTCCTGCCTGCGCAGGAACGACAGTTGAAAGAGGTTGATTAATGAAAAAGACAGCAGTTCTCGCTTTGGGCGGCAATGCCATCATTCAGGCCGGACAGAAAGGCACGATCACAGAACAGTTCAGAAACACGCGTGAGTCTCTCGGCGGCGTGGTTGAACTCATCCGACGCGGATACCATCTTGCCATCACCCACGGCAACGGTCCTCAGGTCGGCAATCTCCTGCGCCAACAGGAAGCGGGAGAAAAAGAAGGGATCGCTCCCCTGCCCCTTGGTGTGCTCAATGCAGCCACGGAAGGCACCATGGGTTACATGATCGAGCAGAGTCTGCAAAACCGTCTGCTGCTGACCGGCATTAAAAAAGAGGTTATCACCATCACGGCACAGGTCGTGGTGGACAGAAACGATCCCAGTATGCTGAATCCGACCAAGTTTGTCGGCAGCACCTACTATACCAGGGAGCAGGCGGAAAAACTGAAAGAGGAACTGGGCTGGACCCTGAAGGAAGATTCCGGAAAGGGTTATCGGCGCGTGGTTCCTTCCCCCAAACCGATCGACATCATTCCTGCTAAAACCGTCAAAGAACTGGTGGACGAAGGTCAGATAGTGATCACTGTCGGCGGCGGCGGAATTCCCATATACATTGAAGACAACGGCACCTATGAAGGTGTGGATGCTGTCATAGACAAAGACTTCGCCTCTGCCCTACTTGCCAAAATGATCGATGCTGACCTGCTTGTGATTCTGACAGGTGTGGATAAGGTCGCCATCAATTACAACAAACCTGACCTGCAGGAACTGGATGTCCTCACCATTGCTGATGCCAAGAAGTATCACGCCGATGGGCAATTCCCTGCCGGCAGCATGGGCCCCAAAATGCTTGCTGCAATTGATTTCATAGAGAAGGGCGGCCAGGAAGTGCTGATCACATCCATAGAAAGAATCGTAGATGCCTTTGAAGGTAAGACTGGAACCAGAATAGTAAGATAAAAGCACATCACCCTATGAATAAAAAAAGAGCCTTCCGAATTGGAAGGCTTTTTCTTTGTAGCTAGAATATTTTTTCTATAATAGATTAAGATACCAGTCCAGAAAATGATAGCCGAACAGGATCCAGATCAATGATGCTCCGACTATAAAAGGTCCGAAGGGAATTCCATGCTCTCTGCTACGGGTTGTGAACAGAGCTACTATCACAGCAAAAACGCTGGCAAAAAAGAGGATGAAGGACAGGTTCAATACTCCCAGCCAGGTTGCCATGGCAGCCAGCAATTTGATGTCCCCTCCGCCCATACCTTCCTTTTGGCGCACTTTTTCAAACACCCAGGCGATCAGCAGCATCAGGACTAAAACACCCAAACCGGTCAGCAATGCATTCAGAAAACTGATATCAGTAGCTGGTAGTAAAGCTAATCCTAATCCCACAACTGCCATCGGGATGGTCAGCTTGTCCAGTATAAGCCTGTGATAAAGATCAATGAAAAAGATCGGGATGAGGAAAATGAATAGAGCTGAATACTTGATAAAGAGAAAAACGTTATCCTGAAAACGCCAGAACATTAGGATGAAGACTACCGGAGAAAACAATTCCACCCACAAATGGTGAATGTGGATGTGCGCTCCGCAGTATTTGCATTTGCCTTTCAGCAGCAGATAACTGACGATCGGGATATTCAGATAGAATGGCAGCGACCTGCCGCATGCAGTGCAATGGGACTTGGGCAGGATAATGGACTTATTTTGGGGCAGGCGGTCTATTATGACATTGAAAAAGCTGCCGAGACTTGCTCCCAGAATAATTATGAGCAGTAAAAATACGGGATCCAGTCAGCTTACTCCATCCAGTTGAAGGGATATCTGTAATAGGGATTATGCCTTCCCAGATGCCTGTATTCCAGTTGAATGGAAACAGATTTGGAAGGATTGTAATTCAGGCTGAATTCCGGAATGATTTTGGTTTGGTTATCGTCATTGGATTCAAAGCTGAAACCCTTTCCGGTCATGGCAGTGCCATAGTTGACGAAGTTCAGGTCCAGTTCCATATTGAGCTTCGGACTGAATTCATATTTCAGATGATTGGTATAACGTGATTCATAAAAGCCCATGCCGCGGCTCGATGCACCGGCCGTGAAACCCATGCTGTGCGACATTTTCAGCTTGTAGGGATTGAACAGAGAACTGCTGACAGAACCTGTAATGCTATTCGATTCAGGAGTAAAAACGCTATTTTGCGCCGACAGCAAATACAACCCGGCGACCAGGACTAGTAATAGTAATAGCTTTTTCATAGTTTTCCTCTCAAGCGCTTCAATTCAAACAGAACGAAACGCTATAAAAGATAAGATAATCGCAATGGTTTTGCCGTCAAGCTTAAATTGACTTGATCAGTTCTGCCAGTCTGGAAACGCCCTGCTGAATCTGCTCCTGACTGGAGTATGAGAAATTCAGGCGCATGCAGTTGTTTTGCTCTTCACCAAAGGGAAAGAACTTACTGCCTGGAATGAAGGCAACCTTATGTTCCCTGGCTTGTTCAAACAAATCATCACAGTTATACTTTTCCGGCAGCCACATCCACAGGAAAATACCTCCTTCCGGATGAGTCCACATCACTTTAGACGGCATCTCTTTCTCCAAAGCATCCAACATGGTCTTAAGATAAGGTTTATAAAACTCGCGAATCATCTCCAGATGTGGTTCCATCAATCCTTGTCTGAAGAAGCGGGCCGCCACTCTTTCTGTGATGCAGTCGGGAGTGATATTGACTTTCTGCTGCCAGGAACACATCCGCTCTATAAGATGTTTGCTTCCTTTGGCATAAGCAAGGCGCATGCCGGGACCCAGGATCTTGGAAAAGGAAACGATCTCGGTCACAATGTCCGGATTGCGGAATTGTTCAAATGCAGTCCTGTAAAGCGTTGGCAATGGTTCACCGGTGTATCGTAAACGGCTGTAGGGATTGTCTTCCACAATTGGCAGATCAAAGTCCAGGGCAAAACGGATCAGGTCCTTTCGTCTTTGTTCCGACATGGAGATCCCGCTGGGATTCTGAAAATCAGGGATCACATACAGGAACTTAACTTTTTTGCCTTGAGCACGGAAATCTCTCAAGTCCTTATTCAGACTGTCAAGATCGATGCCTTCCTCATCCATGGGGATGCCATGAACCTGCGCTCCCAGTGCATCGAAAGCTACCAACGTGCCCAAAAAGGTCGGCGCTTCGCAGAAGATGACATCACCCTCATCGATCATGGCTCTGGTGTAGTAATAGATGCCGTTGGTCGCCCCGACCGTAATCAGAATATTGTCATGCGTGAGGTGGCTAAAGCCCTCCCACTTGATGAGTTCGTCCTTGAGCTGGTTGTCGCCTTCACTAGCACCGTATTGCAGGACTTCCTCGCCCTCCTCTGCAATCACCTGCCTGTAAATCTCTGCCAATTGAGAGGTTGGGAACGTCTTGGAAGAGGGGAATCCTCCGGCGAAGGAAATCAGTCCCGGCACAGTTTTAATGCTGGCGACCAACTCCCGAATCAGGGATGAATGCATGGTTCTGGTATGCTCGGAAAAGCTGTTCTTGTAGTCCATTAAGAGTCCTTTATGTTTTATTTAATAAATAACTTAAAGATTCCTGCTTGCGCAGGAATGACATACTGAGAGCAGGCTTCTGCTATTTAGGGATAAATCCTGTAGATCATTCTGGGGAAGGGAATGACCTCACGGATGTGATGCGTACCTGACATCCATTGGGTCAGGCGTTCCAGTCCGATGCCAAATCCGCTGTGCGGAACAGAACCATATTTCCTCAAGTCCAGAAACCACTGGTAGGGCTCGATCGGCATGTTTTCCGCCTGCATGCGTGACAGCAGCAGGTCATGATCATCCTCGCGCTGCGAACCGCCAATGATCTCGCCAAAGCCTTCCGGAGCTATAAGATCAGAGCCCAGAACCAGATTCTCGTTTTGAGGATCCCGTTTCATATAGAAGGCCTTGATCTCCTTGGGCCAACGCTCCACGAAAATGGGAACGGGAGAACCTTCGGTCAGCAAAACTTCATCCTGAGCACCCAAATCACTGCCGTGGGTGATTTCAGAGCCTTTGGTGCGCAGGTATTCCACCGCATCGTGATGTGTCATCCTTTTAAACGGCGCATCCGCAGCTTTCAGAGCTTCGATGTCACGTTCCAGGATACGCAGTTCCTCTTTGCAGGTTTCCAGCACTCTTCTGATCACAAAGCGGATCAGGTCTTCCTGGATCTGCATGTTCTCATCGTGTTCCACAAAGGCCGCTTCCGCATCCATCATCCAGAACTCCGTCAGGTGCTTGCGAGTTTTGGAACGCTCTGCCCTGAAGACCGGGCCGAAGTCATAGACGCGTCCCAAACTCATGATCCCGGTTTCCAGATAAAGTTGCCCGGATTGGGAAAGATAGGCCTTGCCCTCGTCAAAGTATTCGATTTCAAACAAAGTCGTGGTTCCTTCACAGGCATTGGGAGTGAGGATGGGAGAGTCAAAGCGCACAAAGCTGTTCTGGTTGAGGAAATCGCAGATGGCATAATAGACTGTGTGCCGAATCTTTAAATTAGCCCACTGCTTGGAAGAGCGGATCCAGAGATGGCGGTTGGACAGCAGAAAATCAGGCCCGTGCTCTTTTTTACCGATGGGATATTCTTCCGCATACTGCACGACTTTGATTTCCTTGACTGAGATTTCGTAGGTGTCCGACAGCTTTTCATGCAGTTTGGGCACGCCTTTTATGATGAGAGAAGATTCCAACGTCAGGCGTTTTGCCTGCTCAAACATCTCTTCTCCCAGTTCCGGTTTGAAAGCGACAGCTTGAATTTCGCCTGTTCCATCCCTGAAGATTATGAACAGCAGTTTGCCGCTGCTGCGGATGTTGCGCACCCAGCCCTTGAGCTCGATTTCCCGGCCGATGTGTTTGCTGATATCTTTGACAAATACCTGTGACATATTTCTACTCCATACGATATGTCATTCCTGCGCAGGCAGGAATCTTTATTATACAGATTAAGCTGAGACGTTTATCCTGCATTTAGTTAAACATCCTGGCAAAAGCGTCTTTGTTGACATTGATGATGCGCACGATCTCCATTGCCACCTGCAGGGCGCGGGTGCCGTCTGAGCCGTCCACGACAGGCTTTTTATCTGCATTGACGCAGTTCACAAAGGACTCCAGTTCCATCTGCAGAGCGTCTTTGGGATAATCTGTCGCATCGACGTTTTTCACATCGATCAACTGCTCCGGCTTGAAATCCGTTTTCCCGAGCAGGATCTCCGGCAGAATGTCTTTGATGCCGGCGGATTTTTTCATTACTGTGACATGCTTGGCAACGAAATCCATCGAGATGTAGCTGTTCTTCTGGAAAAAGCGGATCTTGCGTTCCTGTTTCATGGAAACCCGGCTGGATGTGACATTGGCGATGGCACCATTTTCAAACTCCAGGCGTGCATTGGCAATGTCTATGGAAGGGGTCAGAATTCCCACTCCGCTGGCCCGGATCTCTTTTAAAGGACTGCGGATAAAACTGAGGATCAGGTCAATGTCGTGGATCATCAGATCCAGCACAACCGGCACATCTGTGCCCCGAGGTTGAAAGGTGCTAAGCCTATGCGATTCAATGAACATAGGCTCATCTATCTCATCCTCTACTTGAAGTATCACCGGATTGAATCTCTCGATGTGGCCGACCTGGATCTTGAGCTTTTTCTCTTCCGCAATTTTCAGCAGTTCCTCTGCTTGTGCCAGATCGGATGTGATCGGCTTTTCCAGGAAAACATGCTTGCCTTTGAGCAGGGCTGCTTTGGCCAGATCATAGTGATAAGTGGTGGTGGCGGCAATATCTATCGCTTCAATGTTATCCAGCAGTTCTTCATAAGTCGGAAAGGATTTCACATTCAAAGCCGCGGAGATCTCAGCCGCTCTGGCTGCGTTCTTGTCATGCACGCCGATGAATTCACAATCCGGAATGCCCAGAAATTTCTTTACATGGAACTGGCCCAGGTGCCCGACTCCGACTACGCCGATCTTTACCATCTATACTCCTTTTGGTAGAAACAAGTCATTCCTGCGCAGGCAGGAATCTTCATCCTTATAAGATCCCCCGTCAAGCGAGGGACGACACAATTATTTAAGCTTTTTCGTTAAGACCGCCAGCATGTCTTCCGTCATGCGTGGGAGGTCATATTCAGGTTTCCAGCCCCATTCCTCGCGGGCCGCGCTGTCATCCATCCAGTTCGGCCAGCTTTCCGCAATGCTCTGGCGGACGGGATCGATATCATATTCCAAAACGAATTCCGGAATGTGTTTGCGGATCTCAGCCGCGATGGTTTCAGGTTCAAAACTCATGGCGGAAACGTTGAAGCAATTGCGGTGCCTGAGTTTGGCAGGATCGGCTTCCATCAGCATCACAACTGCCTTCAGCGCATCCGGCATATACATCATGTCCAGATAGGTGCCGGCTTTCAGATTGCAGGTAAAGCGCTTTTCCTGAATGGCTTTATAGTATATTTCCACGGCATAGTCAGTGGTTCCGCCGCCGGGTAAAGTCACATTGGAAATGATGCCCGGATAGCGCAATCCGCGCGTATCCACCCCGAATCTGACATTGTAATAATCAGCCAGAAGCTCGCCCGCCACTTTGGAAACCCCATATACCGTGGTGGGACGCATGATCGTGTCCTGAGGCGTGCCGTCCAGCGGGGTGCTTTTTCCGAATGCGCCGATGGAACTTGGCGTGAACACAGAGCAGTTATATGAGCGAGCCAGTTCCAGAGAATTGAACAGCGCGCCCATATTGATCTTCCAGGCCAGGACGGGATTGGCTTCGCCTTTGGCAGAAAGCATCGCCACCAGGTTAAAGATAGTGTCGATTTTATATTTCTTGATGAGTTCTTCAAATCTAAGACAATCCAGGGCATCGAGAATTTCAAAGGGACCAGTCTCTTTTAGTTCCGGGACAACGTTATCGTGCAAATCGCAAGCCACCACATTGGAATTGCCATAAATCTTTCTCAAATAAGGGACAAGCTCGCTTCCGATCTGACCTGCAGCACCCACAATCAGGATGTTTTTCATTTCCGCTTCCTTTCAGAGTTTTTTGTTTCCACAAATTTGACAAACAGCGATATGTCAAATGAATTATCCGGCCTCATATTACTACACAATTTCTCCAGGATTTTTTGAGACACAGAGGCACAGAGAAAAAGTTAGACTCAAAGAATTAACTGATTTTCTGAAATAACTCTTTTCTCTATTTTTACTCTGTGTCTCTGTGGTCAGAGTGTCTTAGAAGTTAACTATCAGATTTCCTTGGTCAGTCTCTGATAATTTTCCACTGGTGGCAGCAAACCTGCCTCCACAGCCTGTTTTACTGTCCGGCAGGGCAGATTGTCTGCAAAGATCTGCTGCCGTGTCAAGGTGGTCAGAAAAACCTCAGGATATGCCTTTTCCATGGCATACAGCAGTTTCAGGAAGAGGTTGTTCCAGGTCAGAACCTTCTCCTGACGGTGTTCCTTCTGCAGTTTGTAAGCCAGCAGATAGTCTTTCAGGTTGCGTTTGTAACCTTCCGACGGAGCCAGGGTTTTCAGGTTTGCCATGATGTCCCTGAGCCGGAAATTTGACATACTGATTTTGGGACGGACATAGATCCGCATCAGATTTTCATCCAGTCCCGGATGATAATAATAGACCGCATCGTCAACCGTGCCGTTGTAACCGCACAGAGCCCTTTTGTAACGCACTTTCATCGTGCCCTCCTTGTTTATGTAACCAGACTTGATCTGGTTGTAATTCTTAATTCATAATTCTTAATTATTTTTATCCTTCTACTATATATGAGCCGACAAAAATGCACTTTGTCAAGCTTTTCGGCAGATTATTTTTGTCACAATCTGGACGCGATGGACTAAATGCATTATGGGCAGTAAGATAGAAAGCTGAAAAAATCTCTGATTTTATTATTTTCTATTAAAAGTGATGGGCGTCAAGCATTCCCGCTTTTGCGAAGTGCCCTGAATCCGCTCTCCTAAAAGCGAAACATCTCTTTCGCAGATCTCAGGATTACAATCCACCCGGGGTCCACGCAGGGTACACGCTGGCTGAGCCCGGGTGGATGCTGCGTGGATTCAATTGAATGTCAGGTAGATTTTATGGTAGGAGCAGAGCTGAATAACGACAAAAATAATCTTCCCTACGAGAAAATAAGAGCAAAGTTAAATAGCGGTTTAAGCAATCCGCCCTATGAGAAATCAGGAACAAAGCTATATAACGATATAATTAATCTACCCAGTGAGAATTATTGTCTGGTGATGTAAATAAACATTTTTTGTTAACACCATAGGTATTTATTATTCGGTAGCCCATGAATTCATTCATGGGTTTGGATTGGCAGAAAAACAAACCCCATCGGGGTTTCCTATTAATCCTGGAACTAAGATTTATACAGTTTGGATGTATGGTAGGAGCAGAATTAATCAACGGTTTTAAGCAGTCCGCCAATGAGAAATATGGTCAGGTGATGTATATAAATGTTTCCAGTTAACGCCATAGGTGTTTATTATTCGGTAGCCCATGAATTCATTCATTGGTTTGGATAGGCAGAAAAACAAACCCCATCGGGGTTTCCTATTAATCATGGAACTAAGATATATACAGCACATCATTCCCGAAATAGGAAACCTCTACGAGGTTATCCTTGCTTTCGATGCTGACCCGTGAATGAATTCACGGGCTAACGAATATGAAATCCCGATGGGATTTAACGCTGCTCTTTTTCCAATTATTGAATTAACGGGCTATCGAATACAAAATCCCGATGGGATTTAACGCTGCTCTTTTTCCACTTATGGAATTCACGCGCTATCGATTATGAAATCCCGATGGGATTGTATCATAAATCAAAACTCCGATTTGGAATAACATGGAAATAACATAGAAAGATTCAGAGAATTTATAGCACTTCTTCAAATTATCTGGACAGAAATATTAAAAGAAGAATTATGTTATTGAACTGATTTAACGTTAGGAGGATCCCATGGCTAATTCCTTTACCCAGATCTACCTGCATCTGGTTTTTGCCACCAAGGAACGCTGTCCGATGTTGATCAACCAACACCAGAAACAGATATATGCCTACCTGGTTGCCAAAGCTAAAGAAAATGAATGCTATGTAAAAGCCATTGGCGGGACAAATGACCATATTCATATGTTGATTACGTTAAATCCCAAGCATAGCGTCTCAGAGATCGTAAAAACATTAAAAGGCAGTTCAAGCCATTATATAAATGAAATGAAGGTGTCACCCCGGCACTTTGAATGGCAGACAGGATATGGCGCATTCTCGGTGTCCCAAAGCAGTGTCAGTAAAGTGGTTAATTACATCAGAACGCAGGAAGAACATCATAAACAAGTTACATTTACCGATGAGTTCATGGCATTGCTAAAGAAATATGATGTTAAATTTGATAAGCAATATGTATTTGAGCAGATATAGATTGGTATAATAGGAAACCCCGATGGGGTTAATAGGTTACGCATATATTACCCATGAATAAATTCATGGGCTAACGAATGGCAAATCCCTCCGGGATTATAATCTTGCCTCGGCATCGGTTGTGATATAACTGGTATTTAGTCATCCATCTTCATATCTACTATTTTGTACACCTGTCCTGTTATTGAATCTATATAAATTCTTTTTTCTCCACCAACCCAACAGAGTCGATATTCTCTTCTTGTATCTCCTTCCCATTCATTATAAATGTTGCTAAAGCACAAGCTGAGAAAGGGTCGCCTTTTTCGAAGTTTCTTCGTAACTTCATCATCTTTAACATTCTCATCATAGATTTTCACTGCATCTTCGAAAGTGAGAACCGGAGTAATATTTTCATCCGGTAACTCCACAGTAATATCGCCAATATCGAACCTATTCCTTCCTGCATCGTAAGCAATGATGATGAAACCAGTATTTTCAACTCGGTATCCATTAACCGTTTGGTCGTAAATTGTTTCGGTGTAGTTTCCATTTCTCGTTATCCTTTTCATGGGTAATTGACTGCGTTTAGCAAGTGAATAGGGCAGTAATTTATCCAAAATCCTTTCACATGCCTTCCTGAAGGCAGTAGTATCCGCATCAGCAGAAAATGGGATATCAGCAAATTTACCCTCGAATAATTGAAGCTTCATACGTGTGTAATCATAGTTTATCTCCCCCCTAAATCCCGTTTCTGCTTTAAATCTGTCCGCTATTTGTTCCATCTGATGTTTTTTTGCTTGCCTCTCAACTTCCTCAGTCGGAAAATCATCTGCATAACCATACGATATGCCTAGCAATAAAACGATAATAGCCAATGCTATTCGCAACATCTTAGTCTCCTCTTTGCTGCTATGTCTGTAACGATTATTATCTACTCCATTTATTTTACGGGGGCAAACAGGCGCAGAATTTCCCTTATATGCTTGACCTGGTGCACTTTGGCATCGGCTTTTTGTTTGGAATAGGATGAGACATAGATATGCTCATAGCCGAGGCGTTTGGCTTCCTTGATACGCAGTTCAAGCTGGCCAACGGGACGGATTTCACCATTCAGACTTACCTCTCCGATAAAGACAGAATTTTCCGGCACGGGCAGGTCTTTCAGACTACTCAGGACCGCTGTGATGATGGCCAGGTCGATGGCAGGGTCGATGGCTCTGATGCCGCCGGTCATGTTGATGAAAACATCGTTGGAGCGCAGATAGAGCGCCAGGTTCTTTTCCAGGATGGCCAGCAGAAGAGCCAGCTTCTTCTGGTCCAGGCCGACCGCCACGCGCTGCGGGGTGCCGTAATTGCTGTTGGTTGCCAGCGCTTGCACTTCCACGACAAAGGAACGCGTGCCCTCGATCATGCAGCCCAGCGCACTTCCTGACAGGTTTGGATTGGCGGACAGGAACATCTGATTGGGATTTTTTAGCTGCTGCAGTCCAAGTGAGGTCATCTCAAACAGGCCCAATTCATTAGTGGAACCGAAGCGGTTCTTGACCGCGCGCAGCATTTTATACTGATTGGCGGTCTCGCCTTCAAAGTAAAGAACCGTATCCACCATATGCTCAATGATCTTGGGTCCCGCCACCATGCCGTCCTTGGTCACGTGCCCGACCAGAAAGATGGGAATGCCTTTTTTCTTGGCAAGGCGGACAAACTGAGAACAGCACTCCCTGAGCTGAGAAATGCTGCCCGGAATGGAATCGACAGAGTTCAGGCCCACAGACTGAATGGAATCGATAATGGCGGCATCCATGTCCAGATTGGCGAGATTTTCCAGAATGTCGTCAGCCACATTGGTGCAGGCCAGCCAGATGTTTTCATGCGAGACTTTCAGGCGTTTGGCTCTCAGGTCTATCTGGTCGGCACTTTCCTCTCCGGAAAAGTAAACCACCTTTTTGCCCTGCTTGCCCAGCCATTCGGAAAGCTGCAGCATCAGAGTGGACTTGCCGACACCCGGTTCGCCACCCAGCAGGATAACCATGCCAGGGATAACTCCACCGCCCAAAACAACATCGAATTCCGTTACTCCGGTTGGGAACCGCTTAAGAGGTTCACTCTTTAATTCGGTGATTCTGGTGGGAGCAGCGGATGGACCTTCCGATTTGAATTTAGTGCCTTTTCCGGTTATTTTATCTGATTCTTTCAAAGTGTCCCAGCTTCCGCAATTGGGACATTTGCCTGACCATTTGGAAGTTTCGAATCCGCAGTCCGTGCAAAAAAACATCGTAGCCATATGTGTTCCTCAATATGTTTGATAATTGCACCTTAAAGCGCTTCATTAAATCTGGCAAGAGAATTCTGAGGGCAACGGTCATTTTATATAGTCAGTAGATGTTATAGTTACTGAAACCGCTTCAGATAAGGAAGCAATCCTTAACATAAAAACTTTTGCGTGACAAAAAAGCCATAACGTAAGGTTTGGTCTTATCTTGGCAGTATGAGACAGAACTTCTTTAAAAAAAATGCAAAATTATATTTGCCTCAAGGAAAATTGAGATTAAAATATACTGATGTGTCTAATAGAGTGATTTTGAGTGAGCTTGTTAAAAGTGAATGAGTGTTCACATAATTAACAAAAAGAATGCTAAGTTTGTAGTTGTATGGCATCAGGCTGCTGTAATCAGCAGAGATGCCGAACCGGTGAAAATTTCAGTCGAATATTTTTGCCGTTACCCTAGAACGGCTTCCCAGTGATAGGAACAAGGACAAAGAAGAACAAAATAGAGGAGAAACAAAATGAAAAAGAACAACAAACCCGCCAGCCCCGAAGCAACGAAGCTTCATGACCTGATCAACCGTCTGCAGAAAGTCATCAGCGAGATCGACTATTCTCAAAAAGCCTGCATGCAGGCAGGAAAAATGGAATGCCAGCTTCTGCATTACCTGTATGGCGCTTCCGGTCCCGTGAATATGAATGAACTCGCCAGAGTACTGAATGTTTCACACAGCCGCATCACCAGGATCATGGATAACCTGGTGGACAAAAACCTGGTCACCAGAAGACCGAGTGAAGAAGACCGCCGCTGCTGGTTTGCCCTCATCACCGAAAGAGGGAAAAAGATGGCTGAGGCCAGTAAGCAGACTGTGATAGACCAACAGGAAAAGATCATCAAGTTTGTGCCGAAGGACAAAGTGGACGCAGTTATCAAAGGTTTTGAACAATATGTCAAAGCCTATGAAAAAGTGCTGGAAGAAACAGCCATTGATTGAGCCATGGCAGCCAAAACAAAACTAAACTGGATCAAAAACTACGCCTTCGAAACTGAGATCGATGGCTTTACATTCAATCTTGACATAGCTGAAGAAAGCGGAGGCAACAACTTGGGTCCACGACCCAAACCTCTGCTTTTATCGGCTCTCAGCGGATGCTCAGGCATGGACACGGTGGGAATCCTCAGGAAAATGCGCGTGGAAGACTACAAGCTGGAAATCAATGTCGAAGCAGACATTGCTGAAGATCATCCCAAGGTCTATACTGCCATCAGGATGACTTTCAATTTCACCGGAAATGATCTGCCGGCCGACAAAATCATCAACGCAGTGGAACTTTCCATCACAAAATACTGCGCTGTCTATGCCATGCTGAAAGCTGCAGCTCCCATCAAGACAATCATCAATATCAACGAACAGGAAGTGTGGAATGCCTAATTTCTTGAAAATAATCTTATTGATCAGCGTATTGATCTTCAGCCTGACTGCCTGCAAGGCCAATCCTCAAAATGAAACAGCTCAGCAGAACGCAGCTGTTCAGGAAACCGTCACCGGAGATGAATTATCGGAAAACGCAGAAACTACTGATCAAGCCGCCGGAGCAGAGAATTATGCTCCCGGAGAATGGATAATTGATTACAAACAGGCTTTGGCTGTAGCCAAATCAGAAGGGAAACCGGTTCTGGTCAACTTCACAGGCTCTGACTGGTGCATCTGGTGCAAAAGACTGGTGAATGAAGTCTTTTCCAAGGATGAATTCATCAACTATGCCAAGGAAAATCTGGTACTGCTGAAACTCGATTTCCCCAGAAGCCTGCCCCAGACCCCACAGGAAAAACAGCAAAACGAAGAACTGGCAAAGAAATTCTCAATTACAGGATTTCCCACCATCGTCATCCTGGATAAGGACGGTAAGGAAAAAGCCAGAACAGGATACCAGCAGGGTGGTGCGGAAAAATATGTCGAACATCTGCAGGAACTGATCAAATAAGAAATCCCAACATAAAAAAAACGGCAGGAATCAAACCTGCCGTTTTCTTTTTATCTGATTATTACATTTTAACTTTGACAACTGTATCCTTGAATCTGGTGGGAGCCACTCCATGGGACAGCTGCATAACCTGTCCCGGTTCACCCTTTCCGCAATGGAAAGTGCCGTGATACTGCCATTCCTCAGGTCCGCAAACCCAGTCACAGGAATTCCAAAATTCAGTGGTAATGCCATAGTAGGTAGGTTCTTTAACGATGCCGACAATCTTCCCGTCCACAATCTTCCAGCCAATTTCAGTGGTGAACTGGAAATTATTGCGGTTGTCATCAATGGACCAGGTCTTGGTGAAATCGACCAGATAACCTTTGGCAGTATTGGCAATCAGTTCATCCAGACTTCCTTTGCCGGGTGCAAGACTGAAATTGGTCATTCTGACCAAAGGAAAATCATCTCCATAGGAGGCTTTCATATTGGAGCTGGGATCCAACCCCAACCTTTGTGCGATATCCCGTGAAGTCTGCTGATTAACTAAAATGCCGTCTTTTATGATATCAACCTTGCGGCCCGGAACTCCTTCGTCGTCCACAGGATGAAAGCCCATCCCGTCAGGATCGGAGCTGTCACTGTAAATATTGACAAGATCAGAGCCGTATTTGAGAGAACCTATCATGGGTGGTTTAATGAATGTCTTGCCTGCATAGGAGATCTCCATGCCGAAAATGCGGTCTGCCTCGGTGGCGTGACCTACTGATTCGTGCAGTTGCAGAGCCAGATGGCCACCGCCGATGATCAGGTCTGCTCTATCGTCTTCAATCGTGGGAGCAGTTAGCAGGTCTGTGGCTTCTTTGATGATGCG
>CAZWJK010000017.1:16805-23707 GCA_964634035.1 uncultured Candidatus Cloacimonadota bacterium
AGATAGGCCAGCTTCTCCTCAGTCGGCATCGTGAAAGGATTTATCTTGGGTATATAGGTCGCTTCTTCATCTGTCGGTGCAATCGGTTTCAATCGGACAGGTTGCTTGATAAACTTGCTGCCGTGCAGCGCATTGCTTTTTGCCAGTTTGATGGTCTGTTCAATGCTTAGGTCAGAAAGGTCACGGGTGCCGGCAAATCCCCAGCAGCCATTGATCAGAACACGGATGCCCAGAGCATATGAATCCAGACTTGAGCCAAAACTGCGCAGGAAGCCATTCTGGAAATAGATCTGCTCCTGGTCGGTTTTTGTGATGCGGACATCGGCAAAAGCTATATCGGGAGTGTTCAGTTTGTTCAGGATCTGTTTTACTTTCTCTTTCATTTCTTTCTCCCTCAGATAGTCTTGGTTGAAGATGTGATGTTGAATTCTTTGACCAGTACATGTGGCGCTTTGACACTGCTGATGTCAAAAAACTCATAATTGTCAGAGAAAGGAACCGTCTGGCATTTATCTTCCAAAGCAGAGATATGCTGGAAAATGCGGGCAATGATCTCTGTGAACCTTAGATTATTCACTACTTTTGTGATCTTACCATCCTCGATCAGGAAAGTGCCGTCCCGAGTCAGACCTGTAACTGATGTTTCCTTCTGATTGATGAAATTCATATAGTGCAGACTGGAAACATACAAGCCTCTTTTAATTGAACCAAACATCGATTCCAAAGACTCATTACCGGGTGTCAGAACAAGGCAGGCACCGGAGTTGCCGTTTTTGGGAAGCCCGGTCTTGTGGGCATAGTAATTGTTGCACATGAAGTTTTTAAATACACCCTGTTCAACCAATTGCAGAGGTCTGTAAATGTGCCCGTCTCCATTGTAATCAACGGATATGATATCCTTGTCTTCGGGATCATCAATGATGTTTACATAATCTGGAAAGACTTTCTGCTCCAGCTTATCCTCGAAGTAACTGCTTTTCTGGTCATAACTGCGGGCAGACATTCCACCGCTCAAATAGGACATTAGTTCCGCAATGCACCTGGGAGCCAGGATCACATCATACTTGCCGGGATCAACATCCGTTACCTGATTGAGGGCAAAGGTCATCTTCTGTTTGAGCTGAGCTATGAAATCACTCAGATCGAATCTGTTAAAATTCTCTCCACCAAAGGTATGCAGAATTGTCACCTGATTGCTGCGCTGCACTGCTTTCACCTCAAAATAAATGGGGGAACCCCATTGCTCTTTGTCAATTCCATTGCTGTTAAGGATTCTGTCATGCTGATGATTGCAGATGAAGGTGCCAAAGATGTCAAAGCCAAGTTTATCTGCTGCTGATGCTATCTCTTTCAGGATGGATATCTTTTTCTCCAAAGGAACAAGGATGATGTTGTTCTGCTTGGAGGAAACTTCCTTACTGGTTAGATCCGTTTCCACATCAATAAAATCCGGATCTTCCGGCAATCCGTCGATCAAAGATTCGGAATTATCGAGGGCTTTATCCAGCAATTCAGATGTCGGCTGATCGATGCTGAAACTGAACGATCTTTTACCTTTATAGACAGAGACATAGACTGCCGTGTTTTGTTTACTGATATTGTAATTGGTCTGGCTGTCATAGAATCTTAAAAAATCAGTCTGCCAGTCTCTGACATTGATCTGATACTTCCAGTCCGCATTAGCTTTAAGCCTTTTCAGCAAATGGTCCAATACCGTTTGTTGCATTAATAACTCCTGTATTTTATGTCCAACAGGTGGAACTGCTTTTTCGTCTTGTCGTACCTGTTCTTCTGATGAATCTGCCCTGCAGCGCTGGTTTTGATTTTGCTGACTGATGGAGTTCCCCTCTCAGGAAGGTGGCTTTAACAGAACAGGACAATGTTACTTTATTTCCTTTCGAATCCACCAGATCGGTCTTAACCGGTTTTTCAGGGTCGATGATTGTAATATCCGCATCCGATCCCTTAATGATGGCACCCTTGGCAGGAAACAGCCCCAAGCGTTTAGCAGGATTTTCGGAAAGCATCCTGATGCAGCTTTGCACAGAGACTTTATTCTTACTCCAAAGTTCTGAAAATGCCCAGGGAACCGTCCATTTCAGCAACTTTTCAGGATAACCGGAAAAAGCCAGATTCTGAACAGAATCGGTGCCGTTGGACGGACCGGTTTCTGTCGATATTGTATACAATTTCCCGTTTTTCATGCTGTCAAAGAGCAGCTTGACAAACTCGGAAAGCGGTTCGTCTTTCTTGTATCCTTTGACATTGAATCTCTCGATCAATTCCATCAGTTCAACAACCGGATAGGCATATGTGATGTCAGCCCGACGGAAAGCAATGTTCAGCACATCGATAGTGTCTTTATCAAATATGCCGATATAATGAACCGGATTATCCTGCAGTCTTCTGAGGATCTTTCTGATCGAGTTCAAGCGCTGTTCCACAAATCTTGTTTTCAACTCATTGCTTAGACTGGGTTCACTTTCATCATAACCCTGATAGGCAAAAGATATGTCTGTGTCATAGATAGTGTCAAAAAGGTCCATGATGTCTTTATAAGCCAGGTTTTCGATCTTCTGGCTGGGAGATGGATGCATTATGATAAAACCGACCACGCCGCCTGACCAGACTTCATTCATATAGTCAAGATGATAGGGAAATGTGGAAAAGTCGCAATGCCCCCAAAGGGCAATATCGCAATGAGAATTGTTATTGATCAGTTTTTCGAAGTACTGGATCTCGCTATGCCTGAAAATCGGCTTTTGAGTATTATAAGATAAATCCCCCAAGGTCGTGTATCCACCTTCCAGAGCAAGCTTTGAATAGTTTTTAAGCCTTGTGTTATCATCTGCCGAACCATTCAGAATGTGAGTGTGCATATCAACTGCGCCGGGCATAATGATGCACCCGCTGAAATCATAATCTTCAGTAATGTCGGCAAAATCGACCGCACCTGTGGTAACTTGACGGATTTTATCATCAAACAGCACATTCGCTGTTTTGAATGACTTGCCTGATGCCATTAAGACATTACGGATTAGTTTCATACGCTATGCTCAATTCTCTAGGTTCTTTACTAATACATCAATAAGTTATTGGAATTTTTTTTTAATTTCTTGCGATTACTATATTCAGTCAACTGTTTTTTGATTTTGGATTGATTCTCATTGGACGGTAAATTATAGCAACTATATTGCAAAGCAATAAGATAGAGATTCTAAAAAATATCTTTTGCATTCACATTATTGAATCGATTGAGCATCCTGATTAACTTAACCGAAAAAGAGAAAAGAGTCCCTCGGGACTCTTTCAGATCGCAATATATAACTAATAAGGATTGTTGAGTTACTTCAATATGAGCGTTTTCTTGGTCGAAGTGTACCTGTAATCATAATTTACAGTTACAAAATACTTGCCGTTGGGCACATAAGCGCTCTCATCACTCATGCGGTTCCAGAAAAACTCATAGACGCCCGCATTAAGATTACCGTTATATAGCGTTTTGACCAGAATTCCTGCTTCAGTCTCAATGATGATCTCAGCAGTTACCCTTTCAGCAAAAGTAACAGTGATGGTGGTGGATTTGTCCATCGGGTTGGGATTTATGTTGATTATACTATTTTCTACATTGATTTCCGCATAAACCAATCCAACCAGCAATACAAGCATTGAAACAACTGCTAATAATCTCTTACCGGACATCTCTCTATTCTCCAGTTTTCTTTGAAAAATATATGTGCAAGAAACGTTCCTTACTCTCAAACAAATTCACTTTCTGCCAGGTGTATGGCTCCCATTACACCAGCCTTATTACCAAGCACTGCTGTCTTAACTATCAGTGTTTTACTTAATAAGTTCGGCAGGTTATTCGAAATCCTGTTTTTGAGTTCCTGCCCCGGGTAGTATCCTATTTCCATCACTCCACCACCCAAAACTACAGCTTCCACATCCAGATCGATCACCAGATTGGATATTGCAATTGATAAGTATTCCACAGACTTGTCAATGATTTTCTTAATCTGACCGTTTTTCTTACTATTGAGTAACAGATCTTGCATATTAGTTACCCCTTCATTCTGTAATCCTGAGTTTCGGATCAGATTCAGCATTCCATTCACAGATGAGTAAGCTTCCAGACATCCTCTTCTGCCGCAATTACATAAGGCACCATCTATGACAACTGTGTTGTGACCGAGTTCCATGGCAAAGCCGTGTGTTCCGCGATAGATTTGGCCATTGATCACATAGCCGCATCCAATACCTGAACCGATAGTGATACCCAGGACATGAGTGACCTCAGGCAGCAGCTTTGCTTCTGCCAGAGCCATCAGATTGGCATCGTTTTCAGCTATGACCTTGGTACTGATCTCCTCAGGAAATATTGATTTTGGATCTATATCGACCCAATCTGATAAATTTGGATTGATCCCTTCAATTCTGCCGGTTTGTCTGTTGATCATGCCCGGAGTTCCAACTCCGACAGCAACTATTTCAGCAGGTCCGATCTCGCTGTTTACAGTGCTGAGTATGTGATTTACACTATCGCTCAATGCCTTTTTTGATGCATTCTGTAGGGGCACTTTGGCAAAGTGAAGCAAACCTGTCTTGGAATCTCCCCAACCGTATTTGACTGATGAGCCTCCAATGTCTATGCCTAAGAATAAATTGGACATATCAGATTTCAAAACCATTTTTTTTAACTGCTCAGAACCTTGGATTGAATGGACTTTCCTGCAGATTAAAGATTAACTCATTGACATAATCAGCCGTATCTGCAGATGCAGTTATCTGTTTTTCAGACTTAGTCTTACTGGTTTGAAGCTTTGCAGGTTTGGATTTATATGTGGTTTGTGCCACCTGCAGCATTCTCTGCCTCAAAGTATCGGGTTTATCCGGTTCCGGTTCTATCGGTTGTGCTATTCTGACACTGTCATTGGGTTCTTTCAGGCTGTCAAATGGCCTTTTCAGATATCCTTTGCTGTATGCTATCCAAATGATGGAACCAAGAACTATCACTATCAGGATGATCGTTATCAGCCAGATGAAGTTTATGGAGATCAGGACTTTCTTCTCTTTGGACTGTTTCACGGGAACAATGCTGGCCTGTTTTTGAGCAGGCATGATAACGTTCAGGAGGTTCAGCGCGATCTTCTCATCAGCGCCAAGGTATCTGCTGTAAGAATATACCATAGCCCTGCAGAAACCGTGATTGCCTATCTTCGACAATTGGTTGCTTTCTATTGCGTTCAGGTCATCAAGAGATATCTTTATCTCACTGCTGACCTTTTCCAAAGAAAGATTTTGCGCTTCTCTTACTGAGCGCAGATACTGTCCTAAACTTTCCACCTGAATTCTCCCTCCGCCACTATAGTAGTGCTGCCTGAAAGATAATAGACATTCTGCTGTTTGGTTATGGTGATCTCGCCGCCCGGCAGTTTTACCAGAACTTCGTCTTCCAGTAAGCCTCTGTCCTGCCCTGAAAAAACGGATGCTACTGAACCAGAACCACAAGCCAGGGTTGCTCCCACTCCCCTTTCCCAGACCACCATTTCGATTTGATTTATGGACTTGATCTTGATAAACTCGATATTGGCACCATGTTCAAAGCACTTGTGTTGTGAAAGCTGTCTGCCATACTGCAGATGAGGTTTTAAGGCAAGATCGTCAGTAACTATCACATAATGCGGATTCGCGACCTTGATATAATCTCCCGTAAACTCATCAACCGTCAAACTGCGTTGGATCATCTGCGGAGTCGCCATTTCAACCTTGACGTAATCGCTTTGAATACTATCTATTATCCCCTGCAAGGTTCCGGCATCAGTTTTGATCTGAACTTCTTGCTTTCCAGTATGTTCGGCAATCAGTCTGCAGCAGCACCTGAGCGCAGAACCGCAGATCTCGGCTCTGCTGCCATCAGCATTGTAAATCACCATTTCTGGATCCTGTCTGTTTAGAACAACCAGTCCGTCCGCTCCCAAGCCGAAATGCCTGTTGCAAACATCTTTCGCCAGTTTTGGCTGATCTTTCTCCGGTAAGCTGATCTCAGCCTGATCAAATATAATAAAGTCATTGCCCTGGGCGTGCATCTTAATAAATCTGATCTTCATGATTTTATGCTCTGATGAAATCTCTGATGGAGTAAAAACCGGTTTTCCCGGCAAGCCAGATCGCCGCTTTCAATGCTCCCAAAGCAAATCCCCTTCGGTTTCTGACTCTGTGCGTAAGTTCAATTGTATCTGCTTCGCTGTCAAATCCCACGGTATGAGTACCTGGAATAAAACCTGCCCTGACACTGGCAAAATGCAATTCCTCCGGCAGGATCTTGCGGTCAATTTTGTCATACTGAGCTATTTCTTTTTGCCCCAAAGCGGAAAGCAGGATCTTGCTAAGTTCCTTTGCTGTCCCGGAAGGACTGTCCGCTTTTTGCCTGTGATGCAGTTCCAGACCGTATGAATCATAATCATCATAATGGGAAAAAACTTCTGCCGCCTTCTCCACAATTTCGTAAAACAGATTCATCCCGATGGATAGATTGGATCCATACACCATACCGACTCCGGCTTGTTCCACCATTACTTTGACCTCATCCAGCCTGTCATTCCATCCCGTAGTTCCCACCACCAGATTTCGTTTACAAGCACAGATTTGTCTTATGTTGTCAACCACGACAGAAGGATGAGAGAACTCTATGCACACTTCTGCATCCTTCAGGGTCGCATCAGTGATCACGGGTTCGCAACCATCCTGATGAGGATCTATTTTAGATACTATCTGAACCGGCATCTGCTGTGACAGATCCTCAATCATCCTGCCCATTTTGCCATAGCCAATTAGTGCAATCTTAACCATTTTTTTTCTCCACTATTTCACTATGCTTCGGCATAAATCCTGATCAGTTC
>CAZWJK010000017.1:23807-26467 GCA_964634035.1 uncultured Candidatus Cloacimonadota bacterium
TTGGCAGTGGTTTCAAAATCAATTCTGCCCATTGGTATTGCAGCGATTGCTTCGGAGGCGACTCTGATGGCATTGATACCCTTTTCCGGTTCCACTCCGGCGTGCGCTTCCTTGCCATAAACCTTGATCCTGATCGTGTTTTGGGAAGGCGCTCCGATCATGAAGTCACCCAGTTCCTCAGAATCAAAGGCATACCCAATTTTTGATCTCAATTTGGATTTATCAAAATAGCGGGCCCCCAACAGTCCAACTTCCTCGCATATCGTGAACAAAACTTCGATAGGCGGATGCTCCAGGCACGACTCCAACATTTGTTTGATACCGTAAAGGATCTGAGCCACCCCGGATTTATCATCCGCACCCAGAATGGTGGATTTGTCAGAAGTGATCTTTCCGTCAGAAACAGATGGTTTTATCCCGTTCCCCGGTCTGACTGTATCGATGTGAGCGCAGAACAGGAGAGGCTCCATCTCTTTTTTTCCGGGCAGGAAAGCATATATGTTACCGGCATTCCCGCCGATCTGAAGATGGCTTTGATCTTCCTCCACCTCAAATCCCAAAGCTTTCAGGTCGGCTTTGAGTCTGTCTGCCATGGCTCTTTCATTGCGGCTTTCGCTGTCGATCCTGACCAGTTCCAGAAAATACTCGCTCACAGTGTGCTGCATTTCAACTCCCAGTTGATTTTTTTCTTAACTTTGATTTCATTCAGACGGATTTTGTCAAAGGATTATTTCGCAGGCTTGGCTGCAGAACAAAAAAAGTGCCCTTTAGGCAGGGCACTTGATCTGATAGTTATAACCTGGAATTTAGATGCATGATTCAGTTTTTTCTGACCACTCTCAATCCGACACAATCGTGACGATAATAAGGGGCGCTGAAGTCCCGTTCCGCCACTCTGCAGCACTTTTCTCCGCTCTTGTATCCGCCGCCTCTCAGGATGCGCCAGATTCCAGTGTTGGGGCCTTTGGGGTTGCTAACCGGGCTGACATTATAATATAAGCTGTCATATCTGTCCCAGCACCATTCCCATAAGTTACCGCTCATGTCTTTTAAACCCAGGCCGTTGCCTTGCAGACAGCCGCTGCAGTGAAAGGCTTCGCAATTGTCGAAAAACCAGCCCACCTGAAACAGGGAATCGCTGCCGGCATAAAGATAATCCGGATCATTGGTAGCTCCCCGGGCCGCATATTCCCATTCCGCTTCTGTCGGAAGTCTGTAGCCATTGGCATTCCAGTTGCATACAACCGCGTCCCAGACTGCATTGAAGAAAGTCGGGATGCTGCCCCAGTCATCAGGATTGGTTTTACCCCCAATTGTATAGCAGGGAGTCAGATTTTCCGCCAGGCTGCGCAGGTTGCAATAGACCAAGGCTTCATACCAACTGACTTTAAACACAGGAACCGTATCATTGACAGCATAGGCGGAATTCCCCATCAGGCAACGCCAATCCCTGTATTTGGTCTCGGTTGGAGCGATCTTATAAGCTGATAATGTCACCTGATGAACAGGCAATTCATCCGGATCGCCTGCGCCTTTGGTTCTGCCCATCGAAAAAGTTCCGCCTGGCACCTCAGTCAAAGATATTGTCGTGACATTCATCATCAGGCGCACCTGAGCAATTTCACTGGGATCAAGATTGTCTTTATAGGCGCGGGCTTTGATCAGAGTGGTCCGGCTGATCAGGATGGGACTTTCGTATAGAAATGAGTTTGGAGTTGGATTACTGCCGTCGATAGTGAAGTAGATTGTTGCATCCGGCGTGGCGCATGAAATGGTAACGGAATCCGACGCAGTGTAAATTCCCGAAGCTAAGTTAAAAGTCGGTTTGGCCGTCTGATTGGTTTCTGTTGTCTTTTTTTCGCTGCAGGAAAAGATCATGCAGACTACTAAGACGCCGATAATCAAATAAGTTATGCGTTTCATGGCTCCCCCTTTTCTAACTTATTCATTATCCAGATTTTTTAAATACTTCTATAGACTTCACACTATGCTTTCAATGTATCCCGTTCTACCGGTTTGTCAAATTATTTCTCGGTTTTTTAACAAAGTTTGACTGCTTCATGCATTCATACTCAAGCATACAGTCAAATCATCCAGATAAAGAAAAAGCCGGTCTGTTCAACCGGCTTAAATCTTGTTTTCAAATCAAAGCAGAACGCTATTGCGAAAACGCCCCTGCAAAATCTCCCAAAGCGCTGAAAATGGCACCCGCCAGGGCAATCCAGACCAAAATTCCGATCGCTACGAAGATCAGTTGTGCGATCGCCCAGTTTTTACGGTTGGGATTATCATTGGAACTGGCTGCCCAGACGATCAGCATCACGATATTGACGATCGGGACGATCATGATCAGCATCGTGACGATCCAGTTACCGACTGTCATTACAGGCGCTTCGGCATTGTATCTGCCATAGTTTCTCTGCGGGGGTTGAGTGTAGTTTGGAGTCTGCTCCATCTTGAATCCTCCTGTCTTTGCTTTGTTATGATTATTTTTGATTATGCAGATAAAGTCAAGTTTTTTCTTACATCCTGCCTTTGATCCACGCAGGGTCCACGCGGGGTCCACGCGGGCTGAGCCAGAGTGGATGCTGCGTGGGATGTATGCTTCAGATAACTGCGTTGCTAATCTAATCATTGGCAGAAATCGGGTATATCTGGCT
>CAZWJK010000018.1:0-4680 GCA_964634035.1 uncultured Candidatus Cloacimonadota bacterium
TATCCTCGATTGGCTGTTCAGTTCCATCGTCATGCATCAGAATAAGTTGGCTGCCAGATTGAACCATCTCCTCCAGTGTTGCTTGCCCTTTGCGAGTGATGTTTTGCTTAGTCATCTTGATCTCCTTCTCGGTTACCCGACTGTTGATTTATGGGTGCTACAATGCACCCCTCGCAAACGTGGTCAAGTCCTTTCCGCTCAATACTATAGGAATTGGGTAAAATCATAGCTTGACAAAAAGCATCTTGTTGCCAATGATACATTTTGGCTTTAATATTATGATGGAGGTATCATGAGAAAGTCATATTTAATTAGTTGGCTAATGCTGATGCTACTAATGAGTATTAGCTCTGTTTACGGGCTGTTTGCGGGTGGATCAGGTACAGAAGCAGATCCATATCAAGTGGCAACCGCGGAGCAATTATACAACGTTAGATACTACATGACTTCCTATTTTATCCAAACTGCTCATATTGACTTAGGTGTAGCGCCATGGAATCTAGGGGATGGATGGTCTGCCATAGGAGACGACGTTAACAGTTTTAATGGTTACTATAATGGATGCGCCAAGAGTATAACGAACCAGAAATCAAATCCCATAACAATAATAAAAAGCATTTAGCTTTTAAGGAGATTATCTTGAAAAAAATCCATGCCATAGTAAACAATCTAGCCAAGTTAGTAGAGGACCATGCTGGCGTAGCACACTTGCTTTTTAACAAAAAGAGATTTGAGGGATGGATACAAGTAGAAGTAGTTAGACTAATGTCTGAGATGGGCATAAAAGAAATACATTTAGAAAACACTAATCACTCTGGAACAGGATATTACGACATAAGCTTCTATGACAAATCCATGCACCGATGGGCAATTGAGTTAAAAGTTCTTACAAACAACAACTTATCATGGGATCCTTTAGATAGCACTCCAGGACCAATGAAGCGAGTATATGAAGATGCAGATAACTTGAACTTAGATGTTAACGTGAATCACAAGGTGTTACTGTTTTTAGCATACCCGGTCTCCAATAAAAGTACAAGATGGCTGACAAAGCTACAAGGGTTGAACGCTAGAGGTTACCGCGAAATATGCCAAAGAGAGTTTATCGTAAACTTCAGTAACCGGCGTATAATTGGACTGATCTACGCCTTTGCCAACCAAATAAATCATGCATGATGGAGGATATCATGACATACAAAAAGATCATACTTCTGGTTTCGTTTTTGTCGCTGATTAAAGTATTTTACGGTTTTTCGATTTTTGGAAGTGGTTTCGATGGCAGCCTGTCAGTAACGAGTAGTATAGTTGTAAATGTTTGCAATACTACACTTGTACAATCCGCATTAACTGGGCAGAATGTGATAATTGTCCAAGATGCAAGTATTTATAATATTAATGACAATCTTTTGTTAATGCAAATGCTTGGAAGTGGTGAAGGTGCATATGAAGATGTTTATATCCTTTCCATTGATTATTCGCAAAATGAGATAACTTTCGATCAGTCTTTGCATAATTCTTATATTGTAGATGGCGGGATTGTGCAGGTATGTAAAATCCCTAATTACACTGATGTCTCAGTTATGGAAAATGGCAGTATTACCTGTTATGAATTTAACGGCACGACTGGTGGTATTGTAGCCATTAAAATATTGGGCACGATGCTTATTAACGGTGTTGTAAATGCATCTGAAAAAGGTTGTGTAGTCTCTTTGGGAGGAAACGGAGGGATAGGAGGCTTAGGTGGAAATGGTGGTAATAGCACAGATATAAATGGAGGCTACGGGACAGGTAGTGGGTTAGGAGGCAATGGTCAGGGCGGTGGTGCAGGGGGAAGAGGTGGCGCATATGGCACAGAAGGATCACAAGGTAACTATTCTAGCGTGATTGATTACCCCGGCGTGGCTTCATTAACAAGTGAACCGGCGAATAATTTATCAAACTTCTCACAACTTCTCTTTGGTGCAAGTGGACTAGGCGGAACTGGTGGTCAGGGTGGAGTTGGTGGCGGAGGCGGAGGCGGTGGTGTTGCCTATCCTTCTGGATCTACCGCTGGGTTTATAGTTAACGGAGATCAGGGTGGCAGTGGAGGTCAAGGTGGGTCAGGAGGTGCCGGAGGGAAAGGAGGCGGCATAATCTATATCAATGCGAGGAACCTGATTGGTAGTGGGTCAATACTAAGCAATGGTGGTAATGGTGTTAATGGCGCTTTCGGAAACCCTGGATCACAGGGAGGCAGAGGCGGCAATGGAGGTGGTTGGTATATAGCAGGTAGTTATATTTTCGGGGGTGCTGGTGGTGGAGGTAATGGGGCATCAGGTGGTTCTGGTGGTTCTGGTGGTAGCGGTGGGGCAGGTGGGTCTGTGAGTTTAGTATACAATACTTCTTCAGGAATTTACTCAGTGCTAACACAAGGTGGAGCAGGAGGCTTACCAGGAAATGGAGGAGGGGCAGGTAATGGTGGAGAATCAGGCACACCTTCGTGGGCATATGGATACGGTACTGCTGGTTCTGCAGGGTACCAGGGGTCTATGGGAACGACTGGAGTTAGCGGATCTGATGGCTTTCAACACACCCTTGAATTTGATTTTAATGCTACATGCACAGCTGGCGATGTGCCTTTAACAACATATTTTACTACAAACCAAGAAATTTGGCAGAATGCAAATCTATACTGGGATTTCGATAACGATGAGATTATTGATTCTGTTGAGCCTAACCCATCTTACACATACACTACCCCGGGATCGTATACAGTAAAATTATTGATTTTAAGTGATAACCATACTGACACTTTGATAAAAGAGGGTTTTGTGAACGTCACTTTACCTATTCAACCGCGAATAGACGTTCTGCCCGATACCTTGCGATTTGGAAATGTTCATTTAAACTCTACTGCATCAAAACCAATTTCAGTATACAACTGGGGCCAAGAAGATTTAATCGTATACTCAATGACTGCCCAAAATTCAAGCTATATTTTCAGTATACCAAGTGGAATGAATTATCCTTTAGTCATACCTTCACTAAGTTCATTAGATGTGTTGGTTAATTTTACGCCAACCCTTGTGCAATCGTATAATACCAGTTATTTCATAATATCTAATGACCCAAACAATGCAGTTATAACGCTGCGATTAGAGGGGAATGGGTATTTGTTAAATGCAAACTACGTAGCCTCTCCCACCAATGGAGATGTTCCGCTCCAAGTTCAGTTCAATGATATGTCCCAAGGTGATATTGTCTCTCGATTATGGGACTTCGGTGATGGAAATACATCAACTGAGCTTAATCCAACTCACATATACGTCCAAAAGGGCTTGTACGATGTTACTCTGACTGTATATGATCAATACACTAGTAGATCATTTACACGGCTAGATTACATAAGCGCTATTGCTCATCCTATCATAGCCACTCCAGATAGCATTGGCATCGAATTTGGGATAGTTTATCTGGGGGATACCGGAACTCATCAGTTTGTACTCCAATCTACAGGAACTGATACCCTCTTTGTCACCTCCGTCAGTTTGTATCAACCCAGTTCAGCATATTCAGTTGCTCCTGAAAGTATCCCAGAATACATCCTGCCGGGAATGCAGGCAGTGCTGGACATTAGCTTCCATCCCTATCAGGCATCAGCATACAACGACACCCTCTATGTTTACAACAGTTCGGAAAACAAACCCATCCTGAAAATCAAACTAAGAGGCATTGGCGAATATGTTCCACCTCAGACCCCTCAAGGTGTGACAATAGTTATCGATGGATATGATGCAGTGTTATCATGGGAGGCAGTTACGCAGAATATCTACAACACTCCGATAACTGTGCCCTACTACTTCATATATGGTTCCTTAATCCCGAATCCTGGGCCTACAGAACAGATTTTCATAGGATACAGCACTGGCACTACATTCCATCATGCTGGTGTTAACCTACCTGGCTCGAATGTGCAGCCACCACTACAGTATTTCTATACTGTTACTGCTGTAGTATGGTATCCTCCCCGAAACAACAATATAGCCCTCGATGATTTAGTCGGAAGAACAAAGGAAGAAGTCGAAAGACAACTTCAACAGTGAATCTTAGTCACTCAGCGAATGGGGCGATGTACTCGCCCCTTTTTCATATTTGCGTATAAATCCTTACTTCAAACTATTGGTCTATGGCATCCTACCAGCCGATGAATTTGTAAAAAGGTTGAAACTGGATTTGAAAAAACGGTGATACCAGATTTGCAAAAAGGTTGAAACTGGATTTGCAAAAAGGCTGAAACCGATTTGCAAAAAGGGTGATACTGGAGTCTCACTGAAAACAGCGATTTGCAACGAAAGTGATACTATTTGCAATTTCACTTGATACTCTATATCTATTTCAGGACGAGTCATTATGCATACAAGAATTACTTGACCATTACGGTAGCATTACGGTAGCATTACGGTAAAAAACCGTATTGGTACCGCAATGGTATAGTAATAGTACCGTAGTGCAAGTATGGGTGGAAAAAGGGGTGGCTGAGGAATTATGATATGTATTCAAGCAAGAATGACGCTGCCGGATTTAATTGCCAAACTAATAATGCATGAAACTCTGCGCTACAATAAGATTCCCGCCTTCGCGGGAATGACAGTGTAGGTACAGGCGTCCCGCCTGTACTGAGACCAGCGGGGACGCTTGTCG
>CAZWJK010000018.1:4780-26248 GCA_964634035.1 uncultured Candidatus Cloacimonadota bacterium
AGGCAGGATGATGCGCCAGCGCATGAGAGAGTTCACCGCCTTCGCGGGAAGGACAGTGTAGGTACAGGCGTCCCGCCTGTACTGAGACCAGCGGGGACGCTTGTCGTTACGGCAAGTGAAGGGGAAGATTCCCGCCTTCGCGGGAATGACTAAACAGGCAGGATGATGCGCCAGCGCATGAGAGAGTTCACCGCCTTCGCGGGAAGGACATATACGGAGGGAGCAGTTCTGCGGTTACTTTATCAGGGTTTCCAGATTGGCCTTGGATTGGGAGTTGGTGGTCCAGATGAAGCTGCCCTTGGGACAGGGGAATTCGGCGCATTCAGCGCAGGTGGCATAACCCTTACCAAAGGCGCAGGAACGGATGGAGCAGACGGCGCAGAAGCCGATGTGGCGTCCTTCGTTGCCGCAGCCGTCGCAATCCAGTTCAGCCAATGAGATCTCCTTTCCGAACTGCTTTAAATAGATATCCGCCAGCTTTTGCTTGAGGACGGGGTCCTGTTTCTGTGTTGCTATGAAAGCATCACAGACAGTGCAGTCGATCCCGCAGGGAGCAAACTGGTATTCATAAAATCAGTCCTTTCTGATGCCATGACGCAGGATGGCTCTGATCTCGTGGGTGACTTCTTCCAGATTGACTTCTTCCGGGTTGACCAGCCAATGGGTCAGCACTGAATCCATCGCTCCCAGGATCAGATATGCTACAGTGATTGGATTGAAGGGCATGGTCGTGCCCTGCTCAATCGCCAATTTAACCAATTCGATGATGTAATCGGCATAATCGTGATAGGGATTGTAGGTCGGATAGCGCTTGTAAAATTCCTCGCACTGACGGACATCGACCACAAGGAAGCGTGCCATGCTTGGTTTGTGGGTAAAGATCTCGATATGATGATAGAAGAACATGAAAAGCCGGTCGATGGCTGGCTCGACATCCGCCACCTTCTGCTTGATCTTGTCGAGGTTGACATCCATCATTGATTTCATGGACTGCAGCAGCAGATCATCCTTGTTCTGAAAATACAGATAGACGGTTCCGGTCGCCACACCTGCCTTATCGGCGATTTCCTTGATTTTGGTTTTGCTGTAACCCTTACGGGCAAAAACATCGATGGCAGCAGTGAGGATCTCCTTCCTCTTATCAATCACAAAGGAGCGTTTCTGGCGTCTGGCGTGAATCATGGTAACTCCTTATATAATATATTATTATGTTTAGATTCAGAATTCCGGTTTCAGTCAAAAATGACTACCCGTTCATTTATTCCAGACAACTGATTTATGTCAAAGTTTTTTTTGCAAATAGGCATAAAAATTGTATGAGAATAAGGCATTCAGGAGGCTGTGTGAAAAGAAGTTTTTTAGTTGTAATAATTGTCCTCATAACGATCGGAGGACTGTTTGCCCATGACGGAAGAGACTATGGCAGACAGGCAGAAACCGCTGACAGCAGAGGTCTGGACCGTGTTTTTGTGGAAACACCTCCCCCACCCGGACCGGTGCGCCCTGTGGCAGAATTCGAGCCTGCCTCACAGGTTCTGATCCGTTATCCATTGGGCTTTCCGACCGCTTTGGTGGCTCAGCTTGCCAATGTGGCGGAAGTGGTCTGCATCGTCAGCAGCACTTCGGTGCAAAGCCAGGCGACGACAGCGTTTCAGAGCGCCGGAGTGGATATGTCCAAAGTGATCTTCATGATCGCGCCGACCAACACATACTGGACCAGGGATTACGGCCCGTGGTTCATCTTTGACGGCAATGACGAACTTGGTATTGTGGACTTTCCCTACAACCGCCCCCGCCCTCAGGATGATGAAATACCGCGCACCTTTGCCCAGACTTACAACTATCCGCTGTATGGAATGAACATCACCAACACCGGCGGAAATTACATGACCGACGGCATCAACACCGCTGCCCAGACCACTCTGGTCTATCAGGAAAACACCTCCCAGACCCAGCAGCAGATCAATCAGAAAATGAACAGCTACATGGGCATCAGCAATTATTATGTGGTGCAGGATCCCAATAACACATACATTGACCACATCGACTGCTGGGGAAAGTTTTTGGCGCCGGACAAGGTTCTGATCCGTTCCGTGCCGACAACACATGCACAATACAATGCCATCGAGGCAACGGCGAATTACTTTGCCGGACTGAACTGCGCCTGGGGTTATCCATATAAAGTTTATCGCGTCAACACACCACAAAATCAACCCTACACAAATTCCCTGATCCTCAATAAAACAGTGTTTGTGCCGATCATGAACAGCACCTATGACGCCCAGGCCTTGCAGGCCTACAGCAATGCCCTGCCTGGCTACAACATTGTCGGAGTAACAGGTTCCACAAGTACGCCATGGGAATCGACAGACGCTCTGCATTGCAGAGCTCACGAGATTGCAGACAAACAGATGCTCTTTGTCAATCATCAACCATATTTTGGTGAGCTAACTCAGCAGACAGAGTTCAGTTTTTCCGCCACCATCAAAGCTTACAGCCAGATGCCTCTTTACACGGACTCGCTGTTTGTCAGTTACAGGATCAATCAGGGACAGTGGAGCAGAGCATACCTTTCCAATACATCGGGAAATGTGTATAATGCCCTGATCAGCAACCTGGTTCCGGGCGATACGATCAGATACTTCATTCACGCCGCAGACCAGAGCGGACGCTCCATAGACCATCCGCTGACGGGAGCGCTCGACCCTCACAAGTTCTGGATCGCCGGTGATAACCAACCTCCGGTCATTATTCATTTCCCCATTTCAAATCTGACCTCAGACCAGCTTCCCATCACTCTGTTTGCAGATGTAACAGACGGAACGGGAGTTGATAATGTCCAGCTTGTGTATAAAATTGACGACGGTGACGAGATCACTCTGGATATGATGAACGCCGGGGATGAAATGTGGCTGATTATCTTTGAGCCGGTTCTGCCGCCTCAGGATTGCCATCTTTATTATAAGATCGTTGCCACGGACAGCGCCGAACCTGCCAATACAATCAGTTCTCCCATTTCCGGCTGGTATGATGTCACGGTCGAAAGCACCTCTGCCAATGATGAAGTAATTCCAGATATTACCTTTTCTTTTCAAAATGTCTATCCAAATCCGTTCAGACACAAAGATGGACATTCTGTCGTCCTGTCTTACGCTTCCAAAGCAGGAACCACGGTCCAACTCAGCATTCATAACGTAAAAGGACAATTGGTCAGGACCATGCGTGCTATTACAAAATCTGACGGCAGCCAGAATCTATTCTGGGACGGCAAAGACAGCACAGGAAGATCCGTGCCCTCAGGAGTGTATTATCTCAGGTTGGATAGTTCAACAGGCAGGTTTGTCAAAAAACTGCTGATCATGAACTAGATGGGATTATCTGGTATAGTGTCACAACATATTGTTTTTAAAGCAGTTGACTTTGTTTGGCAGATAAAAGTCAATTCAATGAAAAAAAATTCTTGACAAGATATCTGAACTGCCTATTTATGTAATCAGCCTACAGACCCTACATAGAATGCCCTCCGAGCAGTGGAGACATCGCCCGATGTTCTCCACTGTTTTTTTATCCAGACTTTTCGGAATTGGGCAGAAAAATCTTTACATAATCAGGTATGTGAGATTTTGTTTCTGACATAGTAAATATACTGTTCAGCATAGTAAGATAGGAGTAAAAAGAGCGCTTTGGAAGATATCCGGATAGAAAATATCAGCAAGAGTTTTGACGGCTTTCTGGCTGTAAATGAGGTCTCCCTATCCATTCAGCAGGGGGAATTGTTTTCCTTTTTAGGACCCAGCGGTTGCGGAAAGACGACTCTGCTCAGAATGATCGCCGGTTTTGAAACTCCTCTGACCGGCAGGATTTTGCTTGGCAATCAGGACATCACACAACTCCCGCCCTATAAGAGACAGGTCAACACCATCTTTCAGAATTACTCCCTGTTTCCGCATATGACAGTCTATGAAAACGTGGCTTTTGCGCTCAGGATCAAGAAACTGCCATCCTCGGAAATAGACTCCCGGGTCAGGGAAATGCTGCAATTGGTCAAGATGGAAGATCAGGCTGCCAAATATCCCAATACGATCAGCGGCGGCCAGAAACAGCGGGTAGCCATTGCCAGAGCCCTGATCAACAAGCCCAAGGTCCTGCTTCTGGATGAACCTTTGGCAGCGCTTGATCTCAAACTGCGCCAGCATATGCTGATCGAACTGATGAACATCCACGACGCCGTCGGAATTACTTTTATCTATGTGACACATGACCAGAGCGAGGCCATGAGCATCAGCGACCGCATTGCAGTAATGAATCACGGCAACATCATTCAATCCGGTCCGCCGGATGACATCTATGAGCGCCCTGCCAGCATTTTCAGCGCTTATTTCATTGGCGAAACCAATCTCATTCCGGCAGAAGTGACTGCCATCGAGGATGATTATGTGGACCTCAAATGCTTTGCCGGAGCGGATGAGAGCTTTGAGATAGACAGCACTTTTCATTTCAGGCCAGAAGTCGGACAGAAACTGACTGTTTCTCTGAGACCAGAAAAGATAGCCATTTCCAGAACCAAACCCCGCATTCTGGATGACATAAACTTCGTCAGGGGCGTGATCGAAGACATCCTCTATCTGGGCACGCATACGCAATACATAGTAAAAGTGGGAAATCTCAAGTTCAGGGTATTCAGTCAGCACAAGCGCGTCTATTTTGATGACAAGGCACTGGACTGGGAAGAGCCTGTCTGGCTGTTCTGGCACGATAGCGATACCTGGCTGATCGATGAAGTAACACCTGCCGGATTGGATGTCGGAGAGGTTAATGTTTTTGAACGGCCGATCCAAATGTCGCGTGGCATCAAACGCATAATCAGAAGCGAATGAGTCATCAGCACAGACATAATCAGCCCAGTCTGCTGGAAACAAAAGACCTAAGCAAACGCAACCTGCAAAGCTGGCTGCTTTCTGCCCCTTCCCTGATCTGGCTGACCGCTTTCTTTTCCATACCCTATCTGATCATATTAATATACAGCCTGCTGACTCCTGACATCTATGAAGTGAAGTTTCTTTTTTCGCTGAATGCCTACAGAGACATCTTCAGCGGGCTCTACTTCAAGCCCTTTTACCTGTCCATGCGGTTGGCAATGATCACCACCATGCTGTGTCTGCTGTTGGGCTATCCTGTTGCTTATTTGATCGCCCGCAGCAGCGAGAAATGGAAGAACATTTTGCTCATCCTGATCATTATTCCTTTCTGGACCAATTTCATCATCCGCATCTTTTCCTGGAGGATCTTTCTCTCCACGCACGGTGTGATGAATGAAGTTCTGATGGCTCTGAACCTGATCTCCTCCCCCATTGAGATCATCAGAACCGACCTGGCGGTTATTATAGTAATGGTCTATGTTTATCTGCCATATATGATTTTACCTTTATACAGCGTGATCGAGAAGCTGGATTTTACTCTGCTGGACGCAGCTACCGATCTGGGGGCGAGCAATCGACAGGCTTTTTTCAAAGTTACTTTACCCTTATCCAGAGAAGGCATTTTTGCCGGCTCGATCCTGGTCTTCATTCCTGCCTTGGGAGCCTATCTGATCCCTCAACTGGTGGGCAATCAGAATGCCCTGTACATCGGACAGATCATCACTTACAGGATCAAAAACATCCCGCGCAACTGGCCTGTGGCATCAGCGCTGTCGCTTGTAATGCTGATCATCATTGCCATGATCCTGCTGACCGGCTATTACATCTATCAGAAAAGGCGCATCAGGAAACTGCATGAAAACAGGTAAGATCTATCAGAAACTGAATCTGACCATCTTCACTCTGGTGATGGTGTTTCTCTACATTCCCATCATCATTCTGATCATCTTCAGTTTCAACAACAGCAAGATCGTGGCAGGTTGGAAAGGCTTTACTTTCAAATACTATCTACTGCTGTTTCAGAATGCGCAGATCAAAACTGCCTTCCAGCACACTTTGATCATAGCAGTTACCTCGACTCTTGCTTCCACTGTGCTTGGGGTGCTCTGTGCTTTGGGACTGGAAAATAAACGTTTTTCGGGTCGGAAGATGATGAGTGCCCTGATCTATATTCCGCTCATCATGCCCGACATCCTGATGGGCGTTTCCCTGGCTCTGCTCTTTAACTTTCTGAGAGTTCAGACGGGGATGGTGACGGTCTTTATAGCACATGTGACTTTCTGTCTGTCATATACCGTGATAGTGATTCAGAGCCGATTGGCGGGTTTTGATTATTCGCTGGTCGAAGCTGCCATGGATCTGGGTGCCAAGCCCTGGCTGATCTTTTGGAAAGTGAAATTTCCTCTGATGTTACCTGGAATCATTGCCGGAGCGCTGCTGGCCTTCACTCTCTCCATAGATGATTTTGTCATCACCTTCTTCACCTCAGGCAGAGGATTTGACACCCTACCGATCTATGTGGAAGGGGCCATCAGGCGCGGTACCATCACCACGATAAATGCGCTCTCCACACTGATGATCGGCTTTACGCTCTTCCTGGTTGTAGTCACCAAACGCATTCGTAAATTGCTCCTGACCTGATCCCCATTCCAACCTCACAGCCATATCACAAATCGCTATCCTGCAGGTAGCCACCTGTGCCCACCCACAAGAGGAGTCCTTGAGGCCAGCAGGCGGCAAGCAGGGAAGGAAAGAGAAAAAAAAGACAGTCTATTGGTAGTTGATTACCCTGGACACATAAAAGTACATCAGTTCATTCAGCTCTTTGTCAAACTCCATAAGAGAAAAATCCTCCGGCAGTTTTAAGGCGATCTGATGAGCTTCAGTCAGAGCTTGTTGATACAGGTTTTCGGCATTCTCGGTCTGTCTGTGTTCATACTTGTCAGCACCAAAAACCTGTGCGATATCAAGATTTATATCTGCTGTCCGGAGCGAGTTTTGATGTGTCCATTCACCGTTCTTAAGATCGAAAGTGTATAGGGGTAGAAACCTGCTGCCGTATTCGATGACAAATTTAACGGCTGCGATCAGGTAATCCACCTCAGCTTCATTCAATACATAATGCAGATTCAGTCTCACCCAGCCTGGCTTGATACCACTGTAGCCGGCATTGGTAATGGCGCAGCGGTAGAAATTCGAGACCTGCTGCTCGATCTTCATCAGATAATGGCCATACGGTCCGGCGCAGGAGCAGCCTGCCCTGGTCTGTATTCCAAACAGGTCGTTGATCAGTCTGGTGACAAATTTAGGATGCAGGATCCTGTCTTTGTGCTTTATATTAAACGGTATGATGGGCAGCTTCCGGTCCGTTTCAAGCGGGCCGTAAAAAGAGATCCTGCTGTCGCCTGAAAAAGCAGCCATGAACTTGTTGAAATAATGCTCCTCGATCGCATCAATGGTCTCATAGCCGGCTTTCTGTTTGACCTGAAAAACGAGGGCGGTTCTGATCGCCTGCAAAATTCCGGGTGTGCCCGCTTTTTCCCGTGTCTCGATATCTTTGGTGTATTCTTCTCTGACCGGAGAAACATAATCCACAGTTCCTCCAGCGCTGACTGTAGGCGGCAGATGCTTTTGATAGATATCCTCATTGAAGATCAGGATGCCGCTGGTGCCGGGACCGCCTAAAAACTTATGGGGAGAAAGAAAGATGGCATCAAAATAGCTTTCCGCATCACGGTTCATATCGATCTTGACATAAGGCGCACAGGCAGCAAAGTCAAAACAGGCCAAAGCTCCTTGCCTGTGCAGGATGCGAGCCACATCATAGACTCTGGTCCTGAGTCCGCTGACATTGGAAGCTGCAGAAAAGGAGCCTATCTTGGGGCGTCTGGCATACCGAGGGTCTGAGACGACTTCTTCCAGTCTGTTCAAATCAAGTTCTTCATTCTCATTCAGAGGGATCTCCACAATGTCACACAGCGTCTGCCGCCACATGATCTCGTTGGAATGATGTTCATAGGGGCCGACAAAAACGATGGGTTTGTTATCATTGATATAGTCATGCAGAGCCTGATTGCAGGCCGTTCTGTCGGGATTGCGTTCCAGGCAGCTTTTGAGGAAGGCATTGACTCTTTCCCGCGTGGCGGGAGGCCAATACACACCCAGGATCTGCTGCAGCTTGACGATCCCACCCGTCGTACCTGACTCGGTAAAGATCACCTTGCCTTTGGGACCGGCATTGACAGCGGCTTTTATGATGTGTTCGGCTTCATGCAGCAAAGAGGTCATCGTCTTGCCTGTGAAATCATCTTCCGTATGCGTGTTGGCATAATACTGGAGGATTTTCTGGATGTGGTTTTCAACTGAATAAAGTCCTCTGCCGCTGGCTGTATAATCTGCATAGACCAACGGACGCTTTCCAAAAGGCGTCTCGAATATCATGTTCCTGCCGATGATGTCACGCCTTAGCCAATCCAGACTTGCAATTCTTTCTTCAATTTTCATCAGAATACTCAAGCTGTAAGCTGTAAATTTTGTCAACTCTGATTGTTGCTGTCCGGACAATGGAACAAGCCGACCATCATTTCGCTTGACATTTTTTGCTTCAAATGCAATCATATATCTATTAAATATCTTTGAACAGAGGAGCCAGAATGAGTGAAATACTAATTGGCAAAGGCGAACAACAGGTTCATCTGCTTGGCAAATACGGCAACCGTCACGGTCTGGTGGCAGGCGCGACAGGCACAGGCAAGACCGTCACCTTGATGGTATTGGCGGAAGGCTTTTCCAGAATGGGCGTTCCTGTCTTCATGGCAGATGTTAAAGGCGATGTGGCAGGCCTGGCCATGGCTGGAGCCCCCAATGATAAAATAGCCCAGAGAGTTGCGCAGATAGGCATTGACGGCTACACCAACGAAGCCAGTCCTGTCGTGTTTTGGGACGTGTTTGGCAAGTCAGGGCATCCGGTTCGCACCACAGTCAGTGAGATCGGGCCAAGTTTATTGGCGAGGATGCTGGAGCTTAATGACGTGCAGAGCGGAACTCTGGAAATAGCGTTCAAGCTGGCTGACGATCAGGGCCTGCTGCTTCTCGACATGGACGATTTGCGCTCCCTGCTTACCTTTGTGGCAGACAACAGAGGTGAGATCTCGAAGCAATACGGACTGGTCAGCACTCAATCCATCGCAGCCATTCAGCGTTCTCTGCTGTCTTTGGAACGAGAGGGCGGGATCGACTTTTTCGGCGAGCCGGCCATTGAACTGATGGACCTGATGAGAACTGACCTGAGCGGTAAGGGCATAATCAATATCCTGGCTGCTGATAAACTGATCCTGAAGCCGCGTCTGTATTCCAGTTTCCTGCTCTGGCTGTTGTCAGAGCTGTTTGAAAATCTGCCTGAAGTGGGCGATCTGGACAGGCCGAGACTGGTCTTTTTCTTTGATGAAGCGCATCTGCTCTTTAACGATGCTCCGCCTTTGCTGCGCCAGAAAGTTGAACAGGTGGTCCGCATCATACGCTCCAAAGGTGTCGGGATCTATTTCTGTTCGCAGTTTCCTGATGACGTTCCGGACGAGATCTTGGGACAACTGGGAAACCGCGTCCAACATGCGCTGAGAGCTTACACCCCGCGTGACCTGAAAGCTGTAAAGACTGCAGCGGAGACCTTTGTTGCCAATCCTAAGATCAATGTAGCGGAAGCGATCTCCAGTCTTGGCACCGGCGAAGCTCTGGTCTCCATGCTTCAGGAGAAAGGCGTTCCCATGCCTGTGGAGAAAACAATAATCTGTCCTCCCCGCTGCCGCATGGGATCCATCACCCCTGAGGAGCGCAATACAGTAATGATGCGCAGTCCCATATTGGGAAAATATGACACAGCAGTCAACCGTGAATCCGCCTATGAAATTCTCAACCGACGTGCTATTCAAAGAGAAGCTGAAGCTGCCCCATCCAAACAGAATCAAACAAAGAAACAACAGGAAAGCAAAGGCATGATCGGAGATCTGCTTTGGGGTACAGGAAAACGCCAGGGCATGGTGGAAACGATGGCCAAACAGGCTGCGCGGACAGCAGGCAATCAAATCATCCGTGGCCTGATGGGCAGTCTCCTGGGCGGCCCTAAGCGACGTTAAACTCCTATCCTGCTTCTCCCTTCCATCATCAGTCAAAAATGATTAACAGATAACCGGGGTATAAGCGACTGGGATCGGTTATAGTGGGGTGAAGTATGGGTAAAACATAGGTTAAGATATAAGGGCAAAGCAGTCAATAAGTTAGAATGTAATTGGTGGAGGTGGCGGGAGTCGAACCCGCGTCCAAAGAACCGTTGCCCTGCAAATCTACATGTTTAGTTATCGTTGGATCTCAGCTTTGGATTAGACGATAATCAGACCGCCCAAAGCCCAGCCCGTGATCTTAGCCGAAGGTTACAGACATCACCTCCGGAGCAGCTTGACTGTTACGACGCTCATTCCGGTCCCGCAAGCACGGACCGGGTGACCGTTAGCTGACTAAGCAGCTAATTGTAGGTTATTGTTTGCGGTTATTGTTTGCCACCATCTTTACGGGATAGATGACGTATCCGGCATGCATTGCAAAACCCCTGGTTCCCTGTCGAAACCAAATCACCCCCTATGTATCTGTCAAAGAACTATGACCTATTTTCCACATGCAATTTCCTTGTCAATAAAGATTTTTATGCTCTGATGAAATCATTGGAAGGAAAATTGCACTATATGTGGTCCGATAGCGGTGCACCTGATACTGAATAAACTGCAGTACAATGCCTTTTCGGAAGATCTAACTGGCGGTAATAAAAGCAGTTAATTGCTCCTGATCTGAGCAGCATTGAGGATCAGAAGACAGTAAACAGCATTGCTCAAAGGCCACATAGCTGATGTAAAATTATAGCAGGAAGCGTTTTCCCCCTCGCTTCCTGTTTTTTTATGCTCAAATTAGCAGTCTAAGATTTTGATTGACAATTTTGCCGTTTCATTTATTTTGTCCAATAGATTGGCAACTGATAAAAATAATTGCTAAATCAAATCAAGACAGGCATAGAATTTACTTTAAGTGTATGGAATTAATGACTTGTATGACAGGTAGATATGAAAAAGAATGAATTAAGACTGAACGTAACGCTTTGTGCGCTTGTGGATGAGTATATCTTGTCAAATGAGCCAGTCTCGTCGCGCATCCTGAATGAGAAATATCTCAGTCAGGTGAGTCCTGCGACGCTCAGAATTGACCTGTTTAAACTGGAAGAGATGAATCTGATCCAGCAGCCGCATACATCGGCAGGCAGGGTTCCGACCATACACGGTTACCGGCAGTATCTGAAGAGCATAGAGTCACAGCACAAGCAGACGACATTCGGCAACATGGATTTTCTGCGCGAACTGCTGATCAGGCATTACAAAGATACTCCCCGCGCCCTGCATTACATCATGCAGCTGCTGGCAAAGGAGACAGATCAGCTCAGCTTTGTGGCAGAGCCGGAAGTGTCGTCCGGATACTTGAGCAAACTGGAAGTATTCAGGATCGAACCTCATAAATACCTGTTTGTGATGAGCCTGGACAGCGGTCTGGATAAAACCGTAATAATGAAATGCGATTACGACATCACGGAAGCACAGCTGAAAAAACTGGTGCGCTATCTGAATGACGAACTGGTGGGGCTTCGCATCTATGACATCGCCAATAAGTATCTGGTGGAAATGCGGGAAGTCATTGAGAAGGAAAGTCCGCTCCTCAACCAGTTCCTGAAAGAGCTGCACGAAGCTTTCATCGAGATCTCCAGCTTTTTCATCCACTTTGACGGAAGCATCAAGTTCCTGGAGCAGCCTGAGTTTGACAGCAAGGAAGAGGTCCTGAACTTCATGCACCTGATCCAGAGGCAGGATAAGATCCTCAACCTGATGAAGCAATATGAAAGACCTGACGAAGTCAGTGTGATCATGGGCGAGCAATTGATGGAAGCGAACTGGCAGCAGTTTGTCATCATCTTTACCCGCTATGAGATCTATGAAATTCCAGGCTACCTTGGAATCGTGGCACCTGTCAGGGCTGATTACAGAAAACTCATTCCGCTGGTCAGAGACGTGGCCAAGACCATTACCCTGACCACCAAGCGCGGGATGATGGTGAGAAAATAATTCAGCAGATTAGAGGAATAGATGTCAAAAAAGAAGAGTAAGGAAGATCTGGTTGAAAAGGAATTGGAACACGAGATCGAAATCAATCAATCTGAAGCTGAAAGCGGATCTGAAGCTGTAACGGATGAGATTACGCTAATCAGAGAAAAAGCAGCGGAAATGGAAGCGCTTGTCAATGAGTGGAAGGATAAATACCTGCGCTCCATGGCTGAGTTTGACAACTACCGCAAACGCTCTCTGGAAGAGAAGTCAGACTGGATCAAGCGGGCTTCAGAAAAGCTGGCACTCGCCATGTGTGATGTCCTGGACAATTTCGACCGCGCCCTGATGCAACTCACTGAAGATCAGAAAGAAGACAGCTTCATAAAAGGCATTCTCCTGATCGAGCAGCAGTTCAAGGCAGCTCTGGAACGTGAAGGCGTCAAACGGATCGAGGCTTTGGGAGAGGATTTTGATCCCAACCTGCATGAAGCTCTGGCACATATTCCTTCCGAGTATGAGGAAGGCATAGTGGCGGCAGTCATCCAGAACGGCTACACCATGCACGATAAGCTGATCAGACCCGTCAGGGTGGCAGTTTCCAGCGGCATAAATGAAAATAAAAATAATAATAAAGAATAAATGGAGGAACAACCATGGGAAAGATTATAGGAATTGACCTTGGAACCACAAACTCATGCGTTGCCGTCGTGGAAGGCGGCAAACCAGTAGTTATACAAAACGCCGAAGGCGGGAGGACCACTCCCTCCGTCGTCGGATTTACCAAAGACCGACAGAGACTGGTCGGGCAACTGGCAAAACGCCAGGCCGTGACCAATCCACATAATACCGTCTACTCAATTAAACGCTTTATGGGGCGTGCATATAGTGAAGTCTCGGAAGAAATCAAGCAGGTGCCGTTTAAGGTGATCTCAGGATTGAAGGGTCAGGCAGCAGTGCATGTCGATGTTGACAACAAAGACTTTACCCCTCAGGAGATCAGCGCGATGGTGCTTACTAAAATGAAAGAGACCGCTGAAGCGTATCTCGGAACCAAAGTAACGGAAGCAGTCATCACTGTTCCGGCTTATTTCAATGATGACCAAAGACAAGCAACCAAAGACGCCGGACGTATTGCAGGACTTGACGTCAAGCGCATCATCAATGAGCCGACAGCAGCAGCTTTGGCATATGGCATGGAAAACAAGAAAGAGCAGAAGGTGGCTGTCTATGACTTGGGAGGCGGCACTTTTGACATCTCCATCCTTGATATTTCCGACGGCGTAGTTGAGGTTCTATCCACCAACGGCGACACTCATCTGGGCGGAGACGACTTTGACAAACGCATCATAGACTGGATCCTGGAGCAGTTCAAGAAATCCGAAGGCATGGACCTGTCCAAGGATGCAATGGCTATGCAGAGATTGAAAGAAGCTGCCGAAAAAGCCAAGATCGAGCTTTCCGGAACGCAGACCACCAATATCAACCTGCCTTTCATCACTGCTGATGCCACTGGTCCCAAACACCTGAGTCTGGATCTCAGCTTAAGTGAATTCAACCGCCTGACCGCAGACCTGGTGCAACGTTCCATCGGTCCCTGCCAGAAAGCCATGCAGGATGCCAAACTATCAGTTTCTGACATCAGCGAAGTTCTGATGGTTGGAGGCAGTACCCGTATTCCGGCAGTTCAGGAAGCGGTGGAAAAGTTTTTCGGTAAAAAACCGAATTACAGTCTTAATCCGGATGAAGTTGTTGCCATTGGAGCAGCCATACAGGGTGCCATTCTGAGCGGTGACGAGAAGGTCAGCGATGTTCTGCTGCTTGATGTGACTCCTCTATCTCTGGGAATCGAGACTCTGGGCAGCGTGATGACAACTCTGATCCAGAGAAACACCACCATCCCGACCAAGAAGAGCCAGATCTTCTCAACTGCGGCGGATAACCAGACTGCAGTCACTATACATGTGCTTCAGGGTGAGAGACCCATGGCGAGTGATAATAAATCTCTGGGCAGATTCGACCTGGTCGGCATTCCGCCTGCTCCCAGAGGCATTCCTCAGATCGAAGTCACCTTCGATATTGACGCCAATGGCCTTCTGCATGTCTCTGCCAAGGACAAAGGCACCGGGAAAGAGCAATCCATAGTCATCGACAGAGCAGGAAACCTCAATAAAGACGATATCGACCGCATGATCAAAGACGCTGAGATGCATGCCGAAGAAGATAAAAAACGCCAGGAATTCATTACTGCCAAGAACGAACTCGATACCCTTATCTTCTCGACCGAAAAAGCTCTGTCAGAACATGGTGATAAGCTGCCTCCGGAAGATAGAAGCGGAATCGAGGAAGCCCTGAAAGAGGCGAAAGAGAAACACGAGAAAGCTACAGAAAAAGCGGAACTTGATTCTGCCAAGGATAACCTGATGAAGAAATCCCAGAAACTGGGTGAGATCATCTATGCCCAGGCACAACAACAGCAAGGTGCCGGTGCTGGATTTGATCCCAATGCGCAGGGCTTCAATCCTGAGGATTTTGCTCAGGGACAGCAACAGGAGCCAAAGCCTGAAAAGGAAGAGGGACCGATCGACGCCGACTTTGAAGTCGTCGATGATGACAAGAAATAAGTTAAACACGAAGAGCACGAAGAAAAAAACCACGAAGATTATAAGATAATGAGGTGGAGTTGAAAGATATATCCTATGATATCTTCTTACCTTCGTGCATTCTTCGTGTCCATCGTGGTTAAAATAAGGAGTTTGAGTGGCGAATAAGCGTGACTATTATGAAGTGCTGGGAGTTGACAAGAATGCCGATGACTCCACGATAAAGAAGGCATACCGCAAGCTGGCAATGCAGTTTCATCCTGATAAGAATCCTGATGACAAGGCAGCAGAAGAGAAATTCAAGGAAGCCAGCGAAGCTTATGAAGTTCTGTCCGATCCGGAGAAGAAAAAGCTTTACGACCAATACGGCCATGCCGGCGTGGAGAATGCCTTCGGCGGACAAGGTTTTGACTGGGGCAATTTCACCCACTTTGATGACTTGAATGACATCTTCGGAGGAGGTTTCAGCAGTATCTTTGAAACCTTCTTCGGAGGCGGATTTGGAGGCGGTGGAAGAAGCCGACAGCAAGCCAATCGCGGAGAAGATCTGCAGATAGAGCTTTCCCTGACCCTAAAAGAGATCGCCAGCGGAATCGAGAAAAAGATCAAGATCGGTGTCAAGGAAGCCTGTGACAAGTGCAACGGCACAGGCAGCGCCGACGGCAAGACAGAAACCTGTTCGCAATGCAGGGGCACTGGTCAGGTCAGGCAGGTGCGTCAGTCCCTCTTCGGACAGATGCAAACCGTCTCAGAATGCCCTTCCTGTCGAGGTGAAGGTAAGATCATCAAAAACCGCTGTGCCAAGTGCTACGGTGAAGGCAGAATGGGCAAGGTCAACGAAATCAAAGTCAAGATCCCTGCCGGCGTTGAAGAAGGACAGTACATCAGACTGCGCGGGCAGGGCAACGTCGGCCCCCGCAGCGGCAGCAGAGGCGACATCCTGGTCCTGATCCACGAAAAGCAGGACGATCAGTTTGAAAGACACGGACGAGATCTCTATCTGAAGTACCCCATTTCCTTTTCTCAGGCGGCTTTGGGTGATGAGGTGATCGTCCCCACCCTGCAATCCTCAGTTAAAATGAAAATCCCTGCCGGCACCCAGAGCGGGCGCATCTTCAGACTCAAGGGACAGGGCTTGCCGACTCTGCATTCATCCTATGGAACGGGTGACCTGCTTGTGGAGATCATTGTGGTCACACCACAAAGACTTCATAAAGATGAAACTGAACTCTTCAACCGCTTGAAAGAGTTTGACTCCAGACGCGAGCTCAAGCCTGGCAAGAGCTTCATTTCAAAACTTAGAGACTACTTTTCCTGAAGCCATGCCTTCCTTCTACTGTCCTGAATTAACCTGCAGCCTCCAACAGATTGAGCTTAGCGGTGATCAGTTTCATCATTTGGCTCATGTCATGAGACATAAATCAGGAGATCTGATCAAGCTCAACAGCGGAAAAGGGTATATCGGAACAGGAATTATCCAACAGGTAGACAAACATAAAGCAGTCATAGATATTGCAGAATTGAACTTTACAAAGCCCTCCCAGCCTGCATATGCCATCGCTTTCAGTCTGCGCAGTAAAAACGATGAATGGCTGGTGGAAAAAACCACCGAACTAGGCGTGACAGACCTCTTCCCCATAACGACACAATATTCTGTCCGCAATCCCTCTGTCAATACACTCTTAAGATTCCGACAGTCCGCTCTCAGCGCTATTAAGCAGTGTGACAATCCCTGGCTGCCTGTGATTCATCCAGTCCATTCTCTAAAGTCTGTAATAGATGCAATCAGGCAAGCAGATTATGAACCTGTAGCTGCTGTGGAAAGTCGTCCCGATCTCTGGATGAGTGATTTGAACTTAAGTGATAATTATTGCTTTATTGTCGGACCAGAAGGTGGATTTGATAAGGAAGAATTAGATTTCCTCTCAGAGAGTCGGATCAGATCAATTTCAATATCAGGAAAAGTGCTGAGAGCAGAAACTGCAGCTATTGCATTGGCAGCTCAGCACAATTTGATACACAGAAACTGACAGGTTCCAATCTCTAAAAAAACCTCAACACAAACGGCACAACATAGATTACCCAGCCCACAATCACAAGTGAGCTGATTATATTCATTACAAATCCGGCTATGACAAGATATTTTACTGATATTTTCTCTGTAAAGCCAAATCCAAGACCGTTGGATGGTGTAGCCAAGGGTGACATAAAAGCACAGGATGAGCAGAGTGTGATAATCAGCATTCCCTGCCAGGTCAGCTCTGCAAAATACTCTGCCAAGGGAAACAAAACCATGAACATTGTGACCTGCACAGCCGTATTGCTCACCAGTTCAGAGATAAAGACGGTCAGCATAGCAAAAATCAAATAAAAGATGTAAATTGAATGCTCCGCTGAGATCCAGGCAGCACTCCATTCAGCTATTGCCTTATGTAGTTTCAATTGCCAAAGAACATATGTCACCACAAAAGCCAGCAAAACCCAAATCAGACCCCATTTGGGGATATGTTGCAAGGCGTCTTTCATCTGAAGAAGCTTGCTGTATTTCCCATCCTCAACTCTCCATTTATGGATTAGCATCATATATATGAAAACCGCCGCCCAAACCGTTGTTGCAACCAGAACAAGCACTTTTTCATTCTGAGCTGTTCCAAGCAGATAGGATAAAACAGAAGCTGTCAGAAGAAAAAATCCAGCCATGATGAAGCCAATCCTTTGTAAGCGGCGCGAAATTTTCACTGACTTTATCTGATTTATTGTTTGAGTATTGTGTATCAATCTCCCCGGTCTGAATATAAGCATCAGTATCAACCATCCAACCAGGGCCATCAGTATTATTAAGGGTACACCCCATACAGCCCAGGATAAGAATGAAAATGTTTCTGTCCCGGAAATTCTCCATCCCTCAAAGTAGCCAAGTAGTATCCCATTGGTAGTAGTGCCCGTTATAGTTCCGATTCCGCCAATGTTAGCTCCCCAGAGAACAGACAAAAGATACAAAGTGTTAAGCTTTCTGCTTTGCCCTTGATGGGTTTGCTGTCCTTTTTGCAGTAAGACCACCAACGGCATCAAGGTCAGCACTGTTATCATGTTCAAAACAACAATGGAAATAAGGGCGGAACCCAAAATCAGGATCAGTATCAGTTTCCGGATTGATATCTGTTTCTTTTCTATCAGGTAGGTTATGACAATTTCAGGGATTTTTAATGTAACGAAGACTCGTGAGAGCAAATATGAAACAAGGAAATACAGAGCTACCTGGATAGTATCCATCCAACTCTCTATTTTATCGGCAGAGTATTATCTTTGATAAATTCTAACAATTTTTTCGTATCTTCTTCCAAGACAAATCCGATCTGTAGTATCAGCAAGGTATCAGAAAATTCACGATAATGCCTCAACTTGGCATAGTCCTTCTCTGTGACAATAATCCACTCTGCTGCTTTCTCTCTGGCCAGACTAAGAATTCTTCCCCGTCCGTTTTCATCCTGAAAGCCATAGTGATCGGGGAAACAGATCTCTCCGGAAATGCTTATTCCGCAGGAGCTGACGGTCTGCCTGAAACTCTCCGGATTACCGATCCCGGAAGCCAGAATGACTCTTTTTTGCCTGATCTGGTCCATTAGAATTTCCTGCCCCTGAAAATCATAAATACTGCTCAGAATATAACTGCCCGACAGTGCATCCTTGCCGGTTTGTTCTATTTGCCGGACCAGTTTGGAATTGATTTCACGAATAAAATCTTGCCTGTTCAGGATCAGCAGATCCGCATCCTGTAAAGCTGACAGAGGTTCGCGCAAATAACCTGCCGGAAGTACGAATCCATTGCCAAAACCCAATTTTTCACTAACAACAACTATATCCAGATCGTGGTGCAGTTTCAGGTTCTGAAAAGAATCATCCAGGATCACGAAGTCCAGGTCCTGAAACCTGTCGCAGAGCAGCTTCACGGCTCTGACTCTGTCTTTGCCAACTACTACCGGAATGCCTGTCAGCCGCTTTGCCAGCAGCCAGGCTTCGTCTCCGGCACTGTCAGAAAGGGGCAACAGCTTTTCCCTGTCAGAGATCAGAGTAACCTCTCTTTCCAGACTGCTTTTATAACCCCGATGCGAAACAGCGCACCTGTATCCTTCCTTCTGCAGAAGCTGCGCCAGATAGATGGTGAAAGGCGTTTTTCCTGAGCCGCCGGCAATGATATTGCCAATGCTGATGACGCAAACCGGCGCTTTGTATTGGAACAGGAACGACTTATATAAAAAGCGCCTGGCGATGAGGATCAGGCTGAACAGAAGTGAAAAGGGAAACAGGATCAGGCTGAGAAACGAGCGGCGGAGCAGGTGCCTGGCGACAAAGTTCTTGCCTGTCATCGATCACTCAAGGCGGGTTTCGATCAGATCCACCAGTTTGTTTGTCTCGAAAGGCTTATACAGAATATCCTGCAGTCCGTCCTGTTTGGAGCGCACCAGCACGTGATTGGGGTCATAACCGAAGCCGGTGATCATGATCACGGGCAGCTTTTCGTCATAGTCCTTGATGCGCCAGTAGAGCTCATAGCCGTCCATGTCAGGCATGGCAATGTCTGTCACGACCAGGTTTACCTGTCCCTTCATGATTCCCTTGATAGCTTCCAGGCCAGACTGATAGGTCTTGATCACCCAGTCAGGGCGCAGTTCTTTCATTTCCAGGGAAAGGTTTTCCAGCATTTCTTCTGCGTCGTCAACGATACAGATGATCCTTACCATTGCTTTTCCACATCCCCAGTAATGATCTTGTAGATTTGTATGTATTTGTCTCGTGTTTTACTGATCACGTCTTCAGGCAGTGCCGGTGCGGGGGGATTCCTGTCCCAGCCGCTGGCTGTCATGAAATCGCGGATGAACTGCTTATCATAGCTGAGCGGCGTCTTGCCTATCTCATAGCTGTCCATATCCCAGAAGCGCGAGGAATCAGGCGTCAGGACTTCATCAATAAGCAGGATTTCCTGGCCAATCGTGCCAAACTCAAACTTGGTATCCGCCACAATGATCTTTTCTTTCAGCAATCTGTCATGGGCATAATTATACAGATCCAGTGATTTGTCCTTGAGGTAGGCAGCGATTCTGCCATCCATGCGGTTCAGCATATCGCGGTAACTGATGTTCTCATCGTGCCCGCTTTCCGCTTTGGTGGAAGGCGTAAACAGCGGTTTGCTGAATTTCTGGCTTTCCTGCAGTTCGTCCGGCATCATCATATTCCCGATGGTATTGGATTTTTTATATTCACTCCAGGCGGAACCGGTGATGTAGCCTCTCACGATGCATTCAAAGGGGATTACGCGTGTCTTGCGCACCAGCATGCTTCTGCCTTCCAGTTCCTTGCCGAATATCTGCAGTTCTTGCGGATAGTCCTTCAGATCAGCGCTGATAAAGTGATTGCTGATGATTTGCCGTGTGGTCTGAAAGAAGAAAACAGATATCCCATTAAGGATCTTTCCCTTGTCAGGGATCAGATTCGGGAACACCACATCAAAGGCGGAAACGCGGTCGGAAGTTACGATCAGCAGCTTGTCGCCCAGATCATATATGTCCCTGACCTTGCCTTGCCAGGAATGTTTAACGATATCAATCTTGCTAATTTTTTCGAACATCAGATTCTCTCCTGATACAATATTCTGGCTTCATCCACCAGGTTCTTATTGAGCGCCAGAACTTCATTGGCGCGGTAGTTTATTTTGAGATATGGATTGCTGTGCTCAATGCCGTCGGCTTTGTAACTGACCAACTGGCCGTTCCTGACTCCCACTTTGCTTGTCACATAATTCAGGTTCTTTATCTTGTAGAGGAAGATCAGCCATTCCTTGTAACGTTTCAGAATCTCGATCTGGGGACTGAGCAGATCGGCTTTGGCAAACTGCAGATCGTCCTCATATTTCTTTTTTTCCTGCAGAATGAGATCGAGCAGGCTGTTGTCGGCATGCACAAATGCTTCCTTCAGCAGGGCATCCAGTTTCTGCAGATTGAGCTTGGCTGTTGCTTCATCTTTTTCTTCAGCCAGTTCCGCTTTGATCAGTTCACACCAGCCTCTGCATTGACCAGCAAACTTTTTGTCGCAGGGACCGAACTTCACTTCGCAGTACGGCAGCTTGAGCAGTTTATTCATCAGTTCCAGCAGATCGATCAGGAAAAAGCGGCTGCGGAAAGGACCTATGTAAAACCAGTCCTCGTCTGTGTATTCGGTGATCTTGAGGAAGGGAAACTCCGCCGGATTCAGAGCCAGATAGACATAATTCTTCCAGATCTGAATACGCTGATTGAACTGTGGATTGTGTTTATCCTGCAGCAGTTTTTTCTGGATCATGGCATCGGTTCCGGTCTTACAGGCAATGGGCTGCAGCGTTTCCGCCTGATTGAAAAGCGCGTGCACTTCCGCATCCTCTTCCTTTAGTGTATCGAGCAGCTTGATCGTGCGTTTCAGATTCACCGTTTCCGTCACGTACAGCAGCTCGGTCTCTGAGTTGAAAAGCACTATTCCAGGCTCTTCCCCCACCTCACTAAGGTATTGGCTGTCCACCTTTTGTACCAAAACTTTCTCCATATTAACCACTTTATCCACCTGCCTTCTATTGTCAATCGAATTTGAAATCAATGTGTCTGAGGATTTTTACACCAAATATAATACCCGAGCCAATGAATTTTGCCGAAGTTCAAAATTCCAACGCTAAGTCCGGGATTGCCAATCCCGAACTCCATCAGCATGCCAATCTGTGTTATGACGCGCCCTTCCACTTTTCCTGGCGAGTAACCCTTAAAAGTATCCATCCTTGGGAGGTAAGAG
>CAZWJK010000019.1:0-25797 GCA_964634035.1 uncultured Candidatus Cloacimonadota bacterium
GAGAGATGGGCGTGTTTGCTGAGTTCGAAGATGATTTTGAAGGTGTTGGAAGTGTCGAAGCGGACAGGGTCTTTGACCTATTCCAGAAGTTTGAGGATTCTGGCGCGGGAGGGTGGATTGTTGGATTTAAATTCCATGATGAGTTCGCCGTTGCGGACCTGGCAGTTATGGAGTTTTGCCTTTTGGGTGAGGATCTTGAGCTTGAAGTATGTAAGCAACCAATGCGCTTTGTCGGGCAGTTTTCCGAAGCGGTCTGTGAGTTCGTCAGCAAGGTCATCAAGTAAATCAGCATTTTCACATTCATTTAGACGTCTGTAGATGCGCAGTCGCTCTTTGTCGTCGGCAATGTAGTCGGGCGGGAAATAAAGGTCGATATCAGTCCTGATATTGTGCCTGGTTTCGGGATAATCCTCTTCATAAAAGGCTTCGGGGTGGTCGGACTGGATGCTGTCCACGGCTTTTTCCAGTAGCTTGTTGTAATAATTATAGCCGATGGACTGGATGACGCCGCTCTGTCGCGTTCCAAGAACGGTTCCCGCTCCCCTGATCTCAAGATCGCGCATGGCAACCTGAAATCCTGCACCCAGATAATCATACTGGGTGAGGGCGTCCAAACGGTGCCTGGCTTCACCTGTGATCCCGCGCGGAACCAGGAGATAGGCATAGGCGCGCCGGTTGCTTCTGCCCACCCTGCCGCGCATCTGATAAAGCTGTGCCATGCCAAATGTGTCTGCTCTGTCGATCAGGATGGTATTAGCATTGGGGATGTCAATGCCGTTTTCCACAATGGTTGTCGAGATCAGGACATCGTAGTTATGCTCGACAAATTCGTCCATCACGCTTTCCAGCATGTGTTCGCTCATCTGGGCATGGCCGACGATGAACCTGATGTTGGGCAAAGCGGTGCGAAGCTCAGAGGCGACGGATTCAATGCTCTGAACGCGGTTGTGGATGAAAAAGACCTGTCCGCCGCGGTCAACTTCGCGCTGGATGGCGTCTTTGATGACTTGCATGTCGCGCGGGGTGACGATGGTGCGGATGGGCAGGCGCTCTTTGGGCGAGGTCTGGATCAGGGAAATGTCCTTCAGTCTGGAAAGCGCCATGTTCAGAGTTCTGGGGATGGGCGTGGCGGACATGTAAAGCGTGTCCACGTTGGACTGGAGCTTGCGCAGCTTTTCCTTATGCCGCACTCCGAAACGGTGCTCCTCATCGATGACCAGAAGTCCCAGACGGCGGAATCTCATATCGGTGGAAAGAATCCTGTGCGTGCCGATGGCGATGTCGATCTGTCCCAAGGCCAAAGCTGTCAGATCCTGACTGATCTGAGCAGAGGAACGGAAACGGCTGAACATGGCAATGCGGACAGGATACTGCGCCAGGCGTTCCCGGAACACGCGGAAATGCTGTTCCGCCAAAAGAGTGGTGGGTACCAAAACGGCAACCTGGTAACCGCTTATGACAGCTTTGAAAGCGGCGCGGATGGCGACTTCCGTCTTGCCGAAACCGACGTCGCCACAGAGCAGGCGTTCCATCGGAACTGGCTTTTCCATGTCGTTCTTGATCTCGGCAGTGGATTTGATCTGGTCGGCAGTTTCCTCATAAATGAAGGATTCCTCCAGTTCATGCTGCCAGGCGGAATCAGGTTCGTGGGCAATGCCTTTGCGGCTGCTGCGCTCGGCATAGAGTTTGATGATATCGGCGGCGACGAGCTCGATCTGGCTCTTGGCACGGCTTTTGGCATTAGCCCATTTCTTGCCTCCCAGTTTGTGGATCACAGGCGTGACGCCGTCTTCAGCCACATATCTGGAGACGAGTTGTAACTGGAAGGTGGGGACATAAATTCTGTCGTCGCCGGCGTAGCGCAAGCAGAGGCACTCGATGTCCTGGCCATCGATCTTCACTATCTTCAATCCTTCAAAGACGCCGATGCCGTGGTCGATGTGGACAATATAGTCGCCGGGCTTGAGACTTTCATAATCGACCAAAGCCTCGCCAGGAGCGAAACGGGGGGCATAGCGCTTACGTTTGTAGCGGTTGAAGATCTCGTGGTCAGTATAGACAGTGAGGTTGCCGTCCTCAAGGCTGAAACCCTGATGCAGACAGCCGATGAAGTGATTTACTTTAAGGTTAAAATCCTCGAGCAGGATGCCCATGCGGTTGGACTGGCTTTCATTGTCAAACTGGATGAAGACGGAGTGGCCATCAGTAAGGTGCTTCTTGATATCAGTGCTGAGCAGTGAGAGATCGGAATTCATGCTTTCCATTGCCTGAACGGGAGAATGGAAAGTATCCTTTGCTTCGGGTAGGAGAAACTCGGTCTGGGAAACAAAGACGCTCTGAAAACGGTGCAGGGACTGATACAACTTTTCCTCGCCGGCAAAGAGCTGTTCAGGACGGGGCAGAACGGCTTTTTTCTTCTCCTTCAGAGCCCGTTGGTAACTGCTCAGAACCTGTTCGGAGAGGGCAAGTTCCTCATCTTTAATGTAGGGAAAATCATTCCAGAAAATGACTGTCTGCTCAGGAGAAAAATAATCTGCAAAGGTCTGAACTTCCGGCAACAGCAGACTGAGATAGTTTTCCACGCCTTCAAACAGACCGTGATCGTGGATGCGCCGCAACAGAGGAGACTCCACATCAACGTCGTGCAGAGAGATCTCACGCGCCGGAATCAGGGTTACGGATTCGATCTCATGGGGCTCGGAACGCTGGGTGGCAAGCGAAAATGGACGCAGGGAAAAGAGCTCGTCGCCAAAGAATTCCAGACGGACGGGTTTTTGCTGAGGCGGGGAAAAGACGTCCACAATACCGCCGCGACGGGCTACCTGATAGACCTTGCCGACCTGATAATCAACTTCATAGCCCATGCCGACGAGGTTGGAGATCAGAACCACGGGGTCATGCTGTTCGCCTTTTCTGAGAGTGATGATGTTTTTCCTGAGCAATTCCAGCGGCTGGATCCATCTCTGAAAGGCGCGCAGGGAAAGGATGTAAATTTGCGGCTGTCCGGATACTGCATTGGCTAAAGTTTCCAGACGGGTGGCGCGAATGGAGTAGTGGGGCGAGCGTTCCTCATAAGGCAGGACTTCGTAGTCAAGCAGGTAATGGGCATTTTCTCTGCCGATGAGGATGCAGAGGTCATCCCAGAACTCCTCTGCCAAAGGGTCATCGGCAGTGATGACAATGATGTTTTTATGAGATTTAACGTAAGCGTGGGCAATGAGCAAAGCGCGGGCGGACTGGTTCAGATGGGTGAACTGCAGCCGGGATGATCCTTCCGACAGCTTGCTCAAGAAGCTGTTCAGGAAATCGGAGCGGTCAAGATATCCTGCTATGCGGTCATAAAACTTCATAAATCAGCTTCCGTTTTGAGACAGGAACCGATGATGCGCGCCAGTTTACCACTCTTGAAGGAAACGGTCAGGCGGGCGGAAGCTCCGGCTCCGTCAACATTGAGGACGATGCCTTCACCGTATTCCTCATGATAGACCTTCTGGCCTATCTTGTAAGCTTTCATGCTTTCGGTGAGCACATTCTTCTTTTTCAAACGGGGACGGGGCTGTGTCATCAAGCCGGGAGCAGCATCATCCCGTTCAAAGCTGTCAGGGGCAAGTTCATTCAAAAACATGCTTGGCTGGGTGTAATAGTTAGTGTCATAGAGCCGGCGGAATTTGGCGTAGCTCAGATACAGTCTCAGTTTGGCGCGGGTGATGGCAACATAGAACAGGCGGCGTTCTTCTTCTATCTCCTCAGGCGTTTCCATGGACATGCGATGGGGGAGCAGTTCCTGTTCCAGCCCGACAATGAAGACCTGCTCAAACTCAAGGCCCTTGGCATTGTGCATGGTCATCAGGCGGATGGTGTCATTGGAGTCGGAGAGCTGGTCCAGATCGGTCTGCAAAGCCACATAAGGCAGGTAATCGGTCAATAGGGGCGGTTTCTCATTGTCTTCAGCATACTTTTCTGTGAAATCGCTGACCGCTGAGACAAATTCCGCCAGGTTTTCCGCTCTGGAGACTTCCTTTGGGTCATGGCTGTTCTGATAAAGCTCGATCCATCTGAGCTCTTCCAGAACAGTTTTTACCACCGTGAGCACGGGTTTCTTTTCAGACAGGCGCTGCCAGCGGTCCAGCCTCTGCCAGAAGTCTTTGACCCGTTTCTGGGCTGAGTTCTGAAGTTCAGTGATTTTTTCCGCCTGGGAGAGCGCTTTGTAGAGAGTGATATTGTGTTCGGCGGCATAGTTGATGATCCTGTAGAGCGAGGTTTGGCCGATGCCGCGAGGCGGTTCATTGATGATGCGCAGGAGACTTTCGTTGTCGCGCGGGTTGGCAAGGGTTTTCAGATAAGCCATGAGGTCCTTGATCTCCTTGCGCTGATAGAAATATAGGCTGCCGACAATGCTGTAGGGCACTTTCTTCTCGACGCAGGCATATTCGAACAGGCGGGACTGGGCGTTGGTTCTGTAGAGCACTGCAAACTGCTGCCAGGGGATGCCTTTCTTGTGCAGCTTGATGATCTTTTCCACTGTTTTCAAGGCTTCTTCTTTTTCGTCGTCATAGACGTGGAGACGGGGTTTTTCGCCTTTGCCAAGCTCAGACCAGAGGTCTTTGACATGGCGGCGGCGATTGTGCCTGATGAGGGAATTGGCCAGATCAAGGATCGAGGTGGTGGATCGGTAGTTCTGTTCCAAACGGACGGTTTTGACGTTTTTGTAATCGCGTTCGAATTCAAGGATATTACGGATGGAAGCGCCGCGCCAGGAATAGATCGCCTGGTCGTCATCTCCGACCACGCAGATGTTCTGATGCCCTGCAGCGATCTGGTGGATGATCTTGAACTGGGCATAGTTGGTGTCCTGGTACTCGTCGATCATCACGTACTGAAATTGTTTACGGTATTTTTCTCTGATGGCGGAATTGGACTCAAACAGCTTTGCCGTCCAGAGCAGAATGTCGTCAAAATCCATTGCCTGATTGAGCATAAGCTGCTGCTGATAGGCTGTGTAGACATTGAGAAAGACCTTGAAATAGTCACCGAAAGCACCGGTTTCATCCTGACCGCTGAGGTCTTCCGGCAGCATGAGTTTGTTCTTGTAGCGGCTGATAGTGTTCAATATTCTGGCTAGAGGATACTTCTGCGTGTCGATGTTCAATTGCTTGTATATCTTTTTGCAGAGTGCTTTCTGGTCATCGTCATCGTAGATGGAGAAGTTGCTGTGAAAAGGCAGATTTTTACTCTCGAAGCGGAGAATCCGTGTGCAGATGGAATGGAAAGTTCCCACCCAGAGATTGCGGACGGGGAAGTTCAGAAGCTTTTCCAGGCGGTCTTTAAGTTCACCTGCTGCTTTATTGGTAAAGGTAACTATGAGTATATTCCAGGGCGGGATCTTTTGTTCGATGATGAGCCAGGCAGCTCTGTAGATAACGCTGCGCGTTTTACCGCTGCCGGCTCCGGCCAGGACAAGGATGGGACCCTGGGCAGTGGTTACAACTTCTTTCTGGGGAGGATTGAGCTGGTCAAACAATTCAGTTGTCTACGCGGGCGATGGCCCATTCAGAAAGGGGTCCTTCCAGTCTTCCGTCAGGGTAATTCTTATAGGCAGAGACTTTAAAATAGTAAAATCCGGGAGCTTCGATCGGTATCACGCGTGTGATGGTAGAGCCGGTAGAGACATTGCCGACTTCGTCAATTCTGGCATAGGCGGAATTATAGGCCAGACCCATATAGATGTAATAGCCGTCAGTCTGATTGATATTATTTATTGCCCATTCGAGTTGCACATATTTAGAAGCCACACCTGGTCCTGAGCCGACCGCTGTCAATCCTGTGACACGGGGTGGAGCTTCGATCTCAGGATGGCTGGAAGGATCAAGCGGATTGGACCTTTTAAGCTCGCAGCTAACGGTCAAAATAATGATCAGCAAGGTAACAATAAGCAAGCAAATAGTATTAGTTTTCATAAAACATCAATCCTCAGAACCTGATCTGAATACCGGTGGGCGTGATCTGGACAGGAGCGTTGTAATAGTTGCGCAGGGTCTTTTGCCAGACTTCCGCATTGTAGCGTTCCGTGGTCTGCACCACATCGAAAATGTTATATGCCCAGACCACTGTGGCGAAAGTCATAAAGACCAGGGAATACTGATACGGCACCAGAGCATCCTGATAGTAGGCATTCATGTCATCGATCTGGGTGGAATTCTGGTACTTTTCATAATTGTCCATCGCCCTGTCATAAAAGAAATAAGCAGAGCCAAGCATGGCAATTTCGACCGCCAGAATGACCTGACCTTTGGTGTAGCTTCTGGCGTTGAATTGTCCCCAACCAGGGAAAACAGCAGATTTGAGTATGTTACCAGAAATCGATTGTGCTTCCATTTCATAAAGCTGGAGCAGTTTTTGCCTTTCTGTCAGGTCGTATCTGTAGTTGATCCTGTCTTCCCACTGGGTCCATCCATATTTGGCTGGATCTGTGAAAGCGTCTATGTCAAAGGATCCCTGCGCTGAAGCAGTCACCCAGATCAGGATGAAGATGAGACAGAGCAGAACTTTCTGCAATAGTGAATTGCTCATTGCATGATCCTTTCGGAGAGTTTATTGAGCGGGATGATGGAGCGGTCTCTCAGATTGACCTGCCAGACATAGTAGAGGTTCTCGGAAGGCGTCATGATGTCATAACGTGCTTCATACTTGTTCTGTCCAGTGGAGAGGAGGATCTTCCAGCCCGAATCCCTGACCTCTGCCAGGGTGTATTTTTGGAGCAGGAGCTGTTTCTGAGCCTGAATGCGTCTGTAGAGCAGTCCGTTCTGATAATCCAGAATGATCTTTCTGGCAAAAGCGATGGGATCTTTCTCGGCTTCAATCAGATTGCCCATGATAATAGCGCGCTGGTTGTAATCCGTCATCCTGTCGAGCTGATAGGCCTGTTGATACAGACTCCGGGCTTCTGCGTAGTTTTTATTGTTTTCCTGTTGCTCAGCCTGCGCACCCAGTTCTGCAGCCCTGCGGATGTTGTCCTGGATGGTGTGCACATTGGCAATGGCCTGATTGGCGAGGTCGAAATCAGGGATGATTTCATAGGTTTTGTTGTAGTAGAGCAGGGCAGTGTTGAAATCCCGTACGGCAAGGTATTCATTGCCTTTGTCTATGTAAAGGTGAGCGACGTTTCGCAGGCGTTTATTGATAGCATCTGACTTGGCGGGATAATATTGCATGGCAAGCAGGAAAAGCCGGTTGGCTTCAAAATAGTCAGCTTGGCGGATGGCATTTTCCGCCATGTCCTGATAGATGTTGGAGATCTCGAAGTCAAGTCTGTCAGCATCTCCAACCGGATATTTCCTGATCTCAAACAGCTCTTCCAGAGCTGTGTTATAGTCACCTGCAATGGCTTTATCAACTGCTGCGTTCACGTTTTCGGAAATGAATCTCTGAATGTAGGGACGGGCAGCTATTTCAAAGGGATCTTCCGGAAATTTATCATAGAGGATGATGTAATCGTTCCAGGCAGAGGTTTTATCATTGTAGCTGTCCAGATAGAGCGCGATCCTGAGCTGCAGGATCTCGGGAACCAGGTCAGTATAGGAAATTTCGCTCAGGATCAGGGTGTAATAGGAAAGTGCCTTGTCTGAATCCCCGGCGTCCAGAGCCTGTAAGGCGAGGGTTTTATAGACCTTGGCGAGTTCAAAATCAGCAACATCGGAGTTGGCAAGTTTAAAGAGCCTGATGCTGAGAGGCCAGTTTTCTTTGTCCATGGCGGCCAGACCCAGTTCGTAATAACTGGCGGAGCGGATAAGTTCTGCTCTGGTCACAAAAGCACCATTTTTACCTTTGTGAATAAATTCATCCAATTGTTCTATGGAAGCTGCAAACCGGCGCTGTGTATAAAGCGCTTCGGCCTGACGAAGTTTGTTCTGTTCACAGGCAGTCAGAAAGAATAGGCAAAGCAAGATACCGGCAAGAAAGGCTTTTCGTGTGAATTCTCTCTTAACTTCTGATCGATGAATCATAAGTGATAAGTCTTGTTTTCCACGGCCAGTTCGACATGGGGTTGGGGATTGTTATTCAGCCATTGATCAAGTTTGGGTGAGATGCCGTGGGTCAGGATCAGACGCGTCTGATGACTTTCAATGAAGTTGATTATCTGCTCTGCTGCCGGATGGAACGCATCCAGAATAATCGAGTCTGCACTGTTTAACAGCGCTTCAATGCTGTCCAGAGTTCCGATGTCAGAGCTGTAAACAAGCGTTTTTTCATTTTCTGTGAAAGCCAGGCTGAATGCTTGCATGGGGTTGGGATAGGAATATTTGTTAATGACACGGGCATAACCTTTCAGATGGTCATTGAGTGCTGCTTTGAGCTGAGGAAAAACGGTTTCGGCGTCCTTGAGCTCATGCACATTCAGTTTAAAGGCAAAGCGCTGCTCAAAGGTATAGAACATATGCAGCGAGTCCATGAAATCATTCGGTCTTTCCGGTAGGAACAGCTCCAGCGGCTTGGTTCTGCCTTCCAGATACAGCATCTGCAGCACCATGTAAAGTCCCGCCACGTGATCAGGATGATAATGACTGATGATAACGGCATCCAGAAAGTCCTTGTTATATCCTTTTCTGAGCAGATTTCTGGCCACTCCGTCACCACAATCCACCAGAAAATTCAGTCCCGAAGTCCTGATCACCAGACTGGATAAATCATTTTCTGTATTGGGCAAACCCGGCCCCGCACCCAGAATTATAAATTCCATCATCCCTTCTTTATTTGATTCTGCGGAACAACAATAGGAATCTGATCAAGCTTGGCACCGAAGACGATGAAGATCACGGCAAAGAGTCCTGTCGTGATCAGCAGCATCTGCCTGGAACCAATTCTGAACACCACTATTGTGGTCAAAACTATGATGACATTGATGATATAGATTATGACCGCCGTAACCTTGGCAGAGCCTAAAATTGTATATATGCGATGGGTGGAGTGGTCCTTTCCGCCTTGCATCACATGCCTGCCGTCACGTTTGCGGGTGTAGCTGACCAGGGCAATGTCAAAGATGGCATAACTCAGCAGCAGAACCGGCAGCAGGTAATACCATTTGTCATTTTTCTGGTTGCCTGCGTACTGCGCCATCAGAATGCCCATGGAGGATAGAAAATAGCCGATGAACATGCTTCCCGCATCACCTAAGAATATCTTTGCAGGATTGAAGTTGTAAGGCAGGAAACCTAAAGTTGCACCGGAAAAACTCAGTGAGATCAAGGCGATCAGAGCCATCACACCTGCATTGGCAATTGTGTTCATCAGACTGAAAGCAAAGAATCCCAGTCCCAGAATGGCTGCCATGCCTGTGATGATTCCATCCATGTTGTCCAGAAAATTCAGCGCATTCATCAATCCCACCATCCACAGCACCAGCAGTGGCAGTGTGATATAGATGGATCCGAACATCATAAACAGCTCTTTAACGTCGTAAGTGGAGAAGATAAATACCAGGCTGACCAAAATCTGTCCCAATAGCTTGATGAATGGCTTCATTCCGAATCTGTCATCGATCAGCCCGATCAGAACGATCATCACTGATCCTGCCAGGTATCCAATCATGCCCAGGTCAAAAGTTCTGGAAGCTGTGATGGCAACATCGTATAGACAGAGCAGGAAAAAACCGATGAATACACTGAGGCCGCCCATCAGGGGAACGGCTTTGGCATGTATCTTGCGCGCTTCGGGCTTGTCCACAAAGTTGATCCGGTTCGCGAACTTAATGATGAAAGGAGTCAGCCCATAGACAAACAGCCACGACATGATAAACACGCTGATGTATTCATATATGTGGTAATTCATTGATCTCTCCAAACCTCTGCAATCATTTCCTTATTTCGCTGCAGCGCTATTTTGTCAAAGCTTTTTCTTGCCAAGCTGTTTTTCCACCTGCCTGATCATCACATCCAGGATCAGATCACCTGTGTATTCTGTGTCAAAGGGTTGAAAACCCAAATACTTATCCCATTGTCCGACAACATAGTCATGCGATACGATCCTGTATATTCTGTCCGGTTCCAGGGTAGAGCCGCCTACGACCATATCTTTGCTGCCATCGGGATTAGTGATTTCGTAGCCTTTAACATTCATCGTTTTAAGCGGGAGTGTGGTATGAATGATATCGTGAGGTCTTTCCAATCTGTTCTTCTCATTCAGGTTATTAAAGGTAACCAGATCTGTCCCTTTGCACGAAAAAATCACAATGTAATTGGTAAAAGGCAGCATCTCAGTCATGTCCCTGATAGTGATCGGCCCCGCAGGGATTGCTTTGCGAATGCCGCCGCAATTGATCATGGCGATATCAGGATTGTATCTGTCTTTAAATTCTGCCAGCAGAGCTTCCGCCTGCCACGCGGAAACTGCAGTCTCCCTGTATTTGTCAGGGATCCAGTCTTCCTCTGTGTAGCCGATGACTTTATTCATGTTTTGATCGATGGCATCGACAGTGGCATTAAAGAAACGGGAAAATTCCGTTTCAGCTTTTTCGGGAACGACTTCCACAGGGAACAGACAAACCAGTCCAGACAGGTCATTGGAAATTTTATCATGATCAATTTCCAGGTCCAGTCTGCCATAGTTGATCAGGAAAGCGCCGGTTTGCACGATGTAAATGCCGTTGACCAGCCTTGGCTTTTCAGTTACGGTATGCGTATGCCCACCAATGATCAGATCGATTCTGCCGTCCAGTTGCGTTGCGAGCAGGCTGTCAGCTTCAAAGCCGTTATGGGTCAGCAGGATGATCAGGTCGGTCTGTTTGTCCAGTTTGTCGATGTATTTGTCGATCGCCTGCTTGTAGGGCAGGATGGTCAGATCCCTGACATTCTCGATCTTCACTTTTTCCGGCAGTTCGGTCAGAGTCAGACCCATCACTCCGATTCTCAGTTTGCCGCGTTTATAGATCTTGTAAGGTGTCTTGGTGAGCGGTTTGCCGGTCTTTTTATGAATCAGATTGGTACTGATGAATGGATACTTTGCCAGCTTGGCCAGACGCAGCGTGTTTCGCAGCGACTGATCAAACTCGTGATTGCCAAAGGTCGCTCCGTCCAGACCCATTTTATTGAAGGCTTCGATCACGGCTCCGCCGATGGCTTTTTTGTGCACCAGAGAGGAAAAGACGCTGCCCGTTTGCTGGTCTCCGGCATCCAGCCAAAGCGTGTTCTTGATGCTCTGTCTCTGGTCGGAAATATGGTGATGGAGATTTTCATATCCCCCCAGACTGACATTCCCGTCCGCCGTTCTGTAAGTACTGGGCAGATATGCTCCATGCGTGTCATTGGTGAAAAATACGGTCAGAGGTTCAGCAGCGAGCCTGAACAGGCAGCAACTTATTGTCAGGACCAGCAACATTTTCTTCATCTTATTATCTCCGAGTATGCTATGGTTTATTTATACTCATCTCGCAGGCAGGAATTGTCAAGCACATTCTGTCAGACAACAGTAAAGAAACAATACAGAACCTTGTCTTTAAGCTTGATTTTATGATACTCGAAATCTCTCATTTCTGCACTTTGCTCCTCCATCACAATTTCTTGATCCAGAATCAAACAAATCCTTTTCCTTCTTTAATTGCAAGTCGTAATCCAGTCGGGATCCAGTCGGGATCCAGTCGGGATTAATTCGACTGGATATCGACTGGAATACAACAGGAATATGACTTGGATATATGGGTAAAGTATGGGAAATAAAGTGGATAACACGGAACACACCAACAGCGGTAATAATACTAAAACTCAAGGTTAGAATGGAATTGTGGCCTTTGTTAATTAGATGAGATTTGAATTTGAACGGGGAAAGTGTTATGTGTAATGATCATGAAAGAGGGCCGGACAGCAGTTTTTCCACCCGGATCAGGTCTTCCGGGGTGTCGATTCCTATACCCTGATAGGCAGTTTCCACCATGCGGATGGGGATGTCGTTTTCCAGTAAGCGGAGCTGTTCCAGTTTCTCTGTCTGTTCCAGTTTTCCAGGCGGAAGAGTGATGAAGTCAAGGAGAGTTTTCTTTCTGTAGGCATAGACGCCGATGTGCCGAAAATAGGTGAAGTCTCCTGAGCCGTCACGGTCATGGGGAATGGGTGAGCGGGAAAAATACAGGGCATTCATATTATTGTCAATGACAACTTTAACTGCATTAATATCATGTAATACTTTACTGTCTGAAAAGGGCGACATCAGGGATGCGGCCAGGACTTCTGGATTGGAGAAAACAGCTTTCAGTTTGGCCAAAGGCTCGGTTTCGATCATGGGTTCGTCGCCCTGAACATTGAAGATAACATCGCAATCCAGGTCGCGGATGACTTCTGCAATTCTGTCGCTGCCGCTTTGGTGGTTCGGAGAGGTCATTTGGCATTTTCCGCCGAAGCTTTGAACCACTTGTGCAATTCTGTCATCATCTGTGGCGACGATCACATCCTGAAACAAGCCGCTCGCTTTTACACGCTCAAACACATGCTGTATGATGGTCTTTCCCTGCAGCAGAGCCAAAGGCTTGCCCGGGAAACGGGTTGAGGCATAACGCGCGGGGATGACTGCTGCAAATATCATATATGCTTCTATAATAACCTTTGTTTCAAAAAAACACCAACAATCTGATGTTTTGTTTGTACCTGAGTGTCACCCTGAGCATAGTCGAAGGGCAGACACGAACTGGTGAAAAACTATACATTTTGATCCTTAATCTTTGTCTTCATGTATCCTGAGTGACCTTTGGACAGCTCAGATAAAACATCCCAATCTCCATTTACTAGAGCTTCTTTCTTCTTTCTGCACCAGCCTTTTATTTGTTTTTCAGCTCTCAATGCTTCATTGATTTCCATGAAACACTCGTTCCAAATCAATGTAAATGGTCTTCTTCTATAAGTGTAGCACTTTTTATCAAGCCCCTCGCTATGTTCACTCAATCGTTTCTCCAAATCGTTAGTCACGCCTGTGTAGTAAGTGTCATCACTGCATTTCAATATGTAAACGCAATACAGAGTCTGCTCCCTAACTTATTTTCATGCTTATGCCGCGTGTCTGCCATTCGACTATGCTCAGGGTGACACGCTTGGAATCATTTGGCGCGATTGGCATAAATTTTACAACCTTATGCTGTTACCAAACAAAGGTGTCAGTCTGAACTCAGTCGAAGACTTAGACACCGAAGGAGTGTCCATAAATTCTATTAAGACACCTTCTGCGTGTCTGCCCTTCGACTATGCTCAGGGTGACACGCTTGGTATAGTTTTGAAGCTTTAACATAATCTAGTTCTTCTTTTCTTTCAGCATAATGAACACATTGTAGCTGGGGGCGTTATTTTCCAGTTTATGGAAGAGCCAGGTTTTCTCAAACGCGGCGTTGAAATTGAGATCGATCTTCTGTATCAGGGCTTCTTTATCAGATGGATCAACAACAGCTTGAATGGCTTTTGCAGCATTACGCAGTCGGTATTGGGCAAGTTTATTGAGAGCATCATCCTGAGCATTTTTCCAGGCAAGGGTGAGTTTGGGGTCAACGGCTTTGCCGACGGCATAGACATATTCATCGTCTTCAGTGATGTCAGCATCCCGACACCATTTGGGTGTGTTGCCGGCATTTGCTTTGATGAGGTCATGATTGAGCTCAGTGTCCTGAATCCCCATCAGGAATAGCTTATAGGTCTCGGCCTGAGCTTCAGCCAATGGCCTTAGCTGGGTTCTGATCCTGTCAGGATACGCATTGTCGGCTTTGAGTGTCACCTTGTATAGATAAGGTTTTCCGCTGTCTTTCTGGTTGGAAGAGCGGGTCAGAACCTCATTTTTATCAAACTCGAAACTGCCGATATTCCTGGAGAGGGACACAGCGGCAAAATTGACTGCGTCGTTGGGCTGACCTGATTTTTTCTTTCTGGCATCGTTGACAACTGCAAGGGCATAAGTACCCTGGGGCGGGTTCAGCAGCCAGGCCGGCAGATTCAAATTGGAGTAGATGGTCTTGGAGACAACCGGAAGCTGAAACCCTTTCTGCTGAACGGGTTGTTCCTGAACGTTATGACTGCAGCTAACTATGAACAGAACTGCTGCAATTATCATCAGAGTGACATTAAAGTATCTGCGAATCATATATCCCTACCTTGTTTTTCTGTCTGGTCCGATCGGTTTTTCCTGAGCCAAATCATCAGGGCCGAAATATCAGTGAAATTGACACCCGGAATGCGCATCGCCTGTCCCATGCTCTGAGGCCTGATGCGCGCCAGCTTCTCTCTCGCTTCATAAGCTATGGTGTTTATCTGCATGAAATCCGTATCCGCAGGAATGATCTGCTTTTCCGCTGCTGAAAACCGTTTCAGCTCTTCCTCCTGGCGTCTCAGATAGCCTTCATACTTGATTTCCAGCTCGATCCGGGTGGCAATATCGTCATTCATTTCCTCAGGAATTACAAATCCGAAGCGGGTCAAATCGTCAAATGATATTTCCGGACGCTTGAGCAGAACAGCGTATTTAACTGGCTCCGGAAGGTCGTTTAAGACCGTGCAGTTTTCTTCAAGCAGACGCCGCTTAACCCTTTCCTTGATGGTGAGCATGGTCTGAAACCGCTGCCAGCGGACATCGGAGACCAGTCCCAGTTTGTAGCCGACAGGCATCATTCTCTCATCCGCATTGTCCTGACGCAGCCAGAGACGGTATTCGGCGCGGGATGTGAACATGCGGTAGGGCTCATTGGTGCCCTTGGTGACCAGGTCATCGATCAGAACGCCGATGTAGCCGTCAGTCCGGCTCAGGATCAGAGGATCTTTATTGTCCATGGACAAAATGGCGTTGATGCCCGCCATGATGCCTTGCGCCGCTGCTTCCTCATAACCAGAAGTGCCGTTGATCTGGCCAGCCAGGTAGAGGCCTTTGATCTTCTTGCTTTCCAGGGTGGGCAGAATCTCTTCGGGCTCGACATAATCATACTCGATGGCATAGCCGTAACGCATGATCTCGGCAGTTTCCAGACCCGGAATGGAATGCACGATAGCTTCCTGAATTTCGGGAGGCAGACTGGTGGAAATGCCGTTTACATAGCCCTCATGCGTCTTGGTGCCTTCCGGTTCAATGAAAATGTGATGCGTTTCCTTATCGGGAAACTTCACGATCTTGTCTTCAATTGAAGGACAGTAACGCGGTCCGATGCCTTTGATGAAGCCGCCGTAGAGAGCGGAGCGGTTGAGGTTTTCCTTGATGATCTGATGCGTGTGGTGGGTGGTCTTGGTGATGAAACAGGAGACCTGATTCTGCAAAGTAACGTCTCTGTAATAAGAGAAACCGGAGGGATTTTCATCTCCCGGCTGTTCTTCCAGATGGTTGTAGTTCAGGGTCCGCATGTCAACTCTGGGCGGGGTTCCCGTTTTGAAGCGGTTTAATCTGAGCCCTGCCTGGATCAGTGTGTCCGAAAGTCCTGTGGAAGCGGGTTCGCCGCTTCTGCCGCCGGGGTAGGAAACACTGCCCACATGGATCAATCCGTTGAGAAAAGTGCCGTTGGCGAGGATCACTTTCTGCCCGTAATAAGTTTTTCCGAGAGCTGTGACGACGCCTTTGACTTTGCCTTTTTCGATGATGAGTTCAGTGATGGCGGCTTCTATCACATGCAGTCCGGCTTGCTTTTCCAGGTGCTCACGCATGACGAGGGAGTAGAGTTGGCGATCATTCTGTGCCCTGGGCGCCCAGACGGCGGGGCCTTTCTTTTTGTTGAGCATGCGGAAATGAATGCCTGTCAGGTCTGCCACATAGCCGATCTCGCCGCCCAAAGCGTCGATTTCGCGAGCCAGATGCCCTTTGGCAGGACCGCCCACGGAAGGATTGCAGCTCATTCTGCCGACGGATTCCATTTTGATGACAAAGACGGCGGTCTTAGCTCCCATCCTGGCACAGGCCAAACCTGCCTCCACACCGGCATGTCCAGCTCCCACCACCAGAATGTCAAACTCGGAAGGATTCATAGTTGTTGAAAAGATAGCGTCAGGTCAGCCTTGACTCGATCCAGGCGAGGACGTCTTCGATGCCGATGTTTTTCTCAGAGGAAGTTATCAGCATATCCTTATCGCCCAGATTGAGCTGTTTGGCAAGCTGCTGAGCTGTTGCTTTTACCTTTGTTTTGGGAATTTTGTCAGCTTTGGTGGCAATCACGCAGTAGTCTATATTGCGCAGACTGAGCATTTCCAGCATGGCTTTGTCCTTCGGGTCTGCAGGATGGCGGATATCCACGAGCACCATGATGCCCTTGAGCTGTTGGCGCATATTGAGATATTTGTCTATCATAACGCGCCACTTTTCCTGTTCCGCCTGACCCACTTCAGCAAAGCCGTAACCTGGGAAGTCAGTGAACTGGAGAAAGCCCTGCTGGCCTTCTTTGTCGTTTTTCCAGCGGATCAGGAAGAAATTGAGGACTCTCGTTTTGCCGGGAGTGCGTGATATTTTCGCCAGCAGGTGCTTATTGGTCAGCAAGTTTATGAGAGAGCTTTTTCCGACATTGCTGCGTCCGGCAAAGGCAAATTCCGCATAAGCGGAAGCAGGATAGTCCTTGGGCTCGACAGCGCTTTTGACATAGAAGGACTCCACGATTCTGATCATAAGCCATACACCACGGATGCTTTCTCGGATTCCCAGACCTCTGCTTCCACCACTTCACACGGACATTGTGAAAGCTTTTTTCCCATCTGCTCAAATATGTAACGCGCCAGGTTTTCCGAGGTTGGATTCATTTCTTTAAAAGCAGGCAAGTAATTCAAATACTGATGGTCGAGTTCAGATAAAACATCATTCAGCTTGGTTTTGATGATGCCGAAATCCATTGCCATGTCGATCTCGTCCAAAGTGTCGCACATCACGCAGATGCGCACTTTCCAGTTGTGTCCGTGCAGATTCATACACATTCCCTCATAGCCGTTCAGTTTATGAGCGGAGGAAAAACTGCCGATAACATTGAGTTTATACATAGTCCCGTTCTCTTAGAAGTATTTTTTACGGATGAAAATAACGATCATAAGCACAGCAAACAGAAGCGATATCCCCATGACGATAAGGAAAGCGAAGGGTGAATCCTGAAAAGGCAGGCGCACATTCATTCCGTATAGACTGAAGATCGTGGTGGGGAGGGCGATGATGATCGTGATGGTGGTCAGGAACTTCATCACGATATTTAGGTTGTTGGAAATGACGGAGGCAAAGGCATCCATCATCCCGCTCTGGATGTCGCTGTAAATATTTGCCATATCGATGGCCTGCTTGTTTTCAATGATCACGTCTTCGATCATGTCTTCGCCTTCCGGATCGTTCTGCAGCCAGCGCGAACGTTGGATACGCTCCAGGATAAGTTCATTGGATTTGAGCGAAGTGGTGAAATAGACCAATGACTTTTCCAGTCTGAGCAGGCGGATGAGCTCTTTGTTCTTCATTGAGACGTGAAGTTCCTGTTCGATGTTGTTGGTTCTGCGGTTGATCTCTTTCAGAAAGCGCAGATAATAAATGGATGTTCTCAAGTTTATGTTGAGGATGAAACTTTGCGGAGTGATATTGAAAGGACGGTGTTTTCCCTCCAAAAAAGTGGTCAGAATTTCCTGGTCAAAGAAAGAAACTGTGATCACTTTTTCAGGCACTATGATCAGTCCCAAAGGCACTGTGGCAAAGGGAAGCTTGGATGTCTTGTGCTTATAGAAAACAGGCACGCGCATAATGATCAGGATGGCGCCGTTTTCATATTCCAGACGCGAGTTCTCATCGGCATCCTGCAGGTCGGTTATGAAATCTTCGGGCAGTTCATACTTGGTGATGACCTGCTCGATCTCTGCTGTATCAGGCTCTTCCAGATGTATCCAAAAGGCTTCATCCGGGTTCAGTGTCGGCGTGAAACTGGTTCCGCTGTTCAGATAAGCATGAATCATTGCGACCTCCTTTCCTTTCAGTACAGGTATTTACCACTTTTTTACAGCATTTGGTAACCATCTTTTTTTAGTCCCGAAAGCTGGCAATGATTTTTATTGTTCGAGGCTTCTATCTGACTGCAGATTAATGTTATTAGACCCTACTTATATTAATGAAATTCGCCGGTCAGGTTTTGTCACTGGCCGGCGTTTGAGTTGTCTTTCAGAAAGTTATATAAGTATGTTTTACTCCACTCTGGCGAGTTTGATCTCTGTTACAGTCAGGATCAGGTTGTCAATGCTGGCATGGCTGCCTGTGGAACTGAAAGAGCAGAGCAGCTCATCATTTTCCAGTTTGTGGAGAGTGAGGGTTCCGCCTTCCCTGCGAAAGCTTTCCCGGTTTACGATATTACCATCCAACCGCATTACGACCTTATGGCTTTTTTGTCCCAGCAGAGCAAGCCACCAGGGTGATTTGAGCAGCTTGGTCCTGGCGATGGAAGCGTCTCCGACATAGCCGGTGACATCGCCGTTCTGGTCAATGACAAGCATGAAAGCGACTTGCCTCTGGTTCAGATGCTCGGAAGGGATGGTGACTTTACCCAGTCCTGCCCATCTGCCGACCCATTCTTTCGGCGGTTTTGCCTCTTTGGTCACATCGCAGGCAGTCAGCATAATCAGGGCAATCAGAAGCATCGAGACAAGCATCAGCATACGAGACACTGTTTTACACATAAATCCTCCTCAGAATTCAATTTATTCAGACCATTTCGATGGTCTTTTTGGGGCACTTTTCTGCGCAGAGACCGCAGCCGATGCAGATTTCCTGATTGACCACGTGCACCTGCTTGACTTCTCCGGTGATGGCTTTCACGGGACAATTCTTGGCGCAGATAGTGCAGCCGATGCAGCCTTCCGGGATGATGTGGGCTTTCTTGCGCTTGCCGGCAAGCTGGTCTTCAATCGCTTTGGTGGGGCACACCGTGGCGCACTGACCGCAGTTGATGCATTTGGAATAATCGATGCGTGCCAGGTTGGATGAGACCGTGATGGCTCCGGTGGGGCATTTTTTGGAGCACAAGCCGCAGCCGATACAGGGATGGGTGCTGCCGCAAAGCACACGGGCTGTCACACCTTTGTCTTTGGAAGAGCATCTGACCAGAACATTTCTGTTTTCCGGAACCAGCATGATTATGCCGCGCGGGCAGGCCTTGACACAAGCTCCGCAGCCGGTGCATTTTTCTTTGTCCACACAGCGCATGCCGAATTCATCCACACTGATGGCACCGAAGGGACAGGCGTAAAGGCAGTCATTGAACCCCATGCAGCCCCAACGGCAGGAATTGGGTCCGTCTGCAATATTGACGGCGGATTTGCAGCTCGTGATGCCTTCGTAGTTATATTTCCAGTTCGTGTTTTTATAGCCGCCGCTGCTGCAGTGATAGACAGCGATCTTTTTCTGTAATGCCACCGCTTCCTTGCCCATGATGGCGGCGATGTGTGCCATGGCGGCAGCTCCGCCGGGAGCGCATTGATTGATGTCCGCGTCAGCATTGACAATGGCATCGGCGTATCCGGCGCAGCCGGGCATTCCGCAAGCGCCGCAATTAGCGCCAGGCAGAACTGCAATTATCTGTTCGACCCTGGGATCGACCTTAACGGAAAAGACTCTGGAAGCTATCGCCAGAACTATGCCGAAGATGAGTCCCAGTCCGCCGACAATGGCGATAGGGACAGTCAAAGACGACATTTGGAAGGAGCCGGCAGTTGCGGTCAATATTGATAAAATCATTATATTCATAATCTAACTTCTCCTTCCGCCTCAGATCTTGAAGCCCATAAAGCCGTAGAAAGCGAGCGCCATGATGCCTGCCAATATCAGTCCGATGGGCATGCCTTTCATACTGCGAGGCAGATCGGCATATTCCAGGCGCTCACGGATCCCTGCCATCAGCAGCAGAACAAGCGTGAAGCCGATCCCGGAAAGGAATCCGTTCAGCACTGCATCCAGGAAATTGTAAGCGGAGCCGTCAGGCCAGGTCGCCTTGGTATTGAGAATGGCGACTCCGAGCACGGCGCAGTTGGTCGTGATCAGCGGCAGATACACCCCCAGCGCTTTGTAGAGCGAGGGCGCATTCTTCTGGATCACCATTTCCACGAACTGCACCAATGCCGCGATCGTCAGGATGAAAGCGATTGTCTGCAGGTATTGCAGTCCGTAGGGGATGAGCAGATAGGTATGGATCAGATAAGTGAAGGCAGATGCCATGGTCATCACGAAAATGACTGCCATGCCCATTCCGAAGGCGGAGTCCAGTTTCTTGGATACGCCCAGGTAAGGGCACAGCCCCAGGAAGCGCGACAGCACATAGTTATTGATGAAGACCGCTGTCATCGCCATGAAGAAGAGTTTTCCGAGGTATCCCATTATTTGCCCCTCCTGTTTTTCAGCATCTGCATTCCCGCCATCAGGAACCCGAGCGTGATGAATGCGCCCGGAGCAAGAATGGCAACCAGCATCGGGTCATAGGTCACAGGCATGATTTTGATGCCCAGCCAGGTGCCTGAACCCAGCAGTTCACGGATAGTGGCAACTATGACCAGAGACAGTGTGAAGCCCAGTCCCATGCCGATTCCGTCGGCAATGGAAGTGAGGGTGTTATTCTTACTGGCAAAAGCTTCCGCTCTGCCCAGGATGATGCAGTTCACCACGATCAGCGGAATGAAGATGCCGAGGGATTTGTGCAAGGCCGGAACATACGCCGCCATCGCCATATCCACAATGGAAACGAAGGACGCTATCACAACTATATAAACCGGGATGCGGATCTTGGGGGGTGTAATGTTTTTGATCAGGGAGATGATCGTATTGGAGCAGATCAGCACAAAAGTCGCCGCCAGTCCCATACCGATGGCGTTATTGACGGAAGTGGTCACAGCCAGGGTGGGGCAGATGCCGAGCACGATCACAAAGATGGGGTTTTCTTTGACGAGGCCTTTGGTCAGTTCCTGCATGAAGGTCATTTGCCACCTCCCTGATTCTGTTTTTCCTTGATGTCATTCATCAGCAGGATCATTGCCTCGCGGATGGAATTGGTGATGGCGCGTGTGGTGATCGTAGCTCCGGTCAGCGATTTGACAGGTCCGCCATCCTTATCCACCAGAAGGTCTTCAAAACCGAGTTTGGCAAACTGGGGTGCAAAATCATCCCTGGTGCAATTGGAGCCGAGGCCGGGAGTTTCGTTCTGGTCAATCACTTTCATACTGATGATCTTATATTCCGGATCGAGGGCGACCATGCTTTTCACGACCGAGTTGTAGCCACCTTTTTCCGCTATGAAGGCATAGCCGATGACCTTTCCGGTGGAATCCTTGGCAGCGTAATAGACGAAATTGCTGTCGGCAGCGGCTTTATTCATTTCAAACGCGGTTGCGGCTGGCAGCAGCGCCTTGCGGGTCTGTTCCTCTTCCAGAAGTTTCCGGGCAGAGATCACGGGTTGGGTTTTGCTGTTCACAAAAGCCAGAACTCCGCTGGCGACCGCGCAGAAGATGAGCAGGATGAGTCCGAGTTGCAGGATGTATTTCATTTCTTCACCTCCCCGAATGGTTTGGGAATCGTAAATCTGTCGATCAATGGAGTTGCCACATTCATCAGCAGGATGGAATAGCAGACTCCTTCCGGGAAGCCGCCCACTTTTCTGATCACCACGGTCAGCAATCCGCAGCCGATGGCGAAGATGATTCTGCCGGTCTTGGTGATCGGGCTGGTGGTATAGTCAGTTGCCATATAAAACGCTCCCAGCATCAGTCCGCCGGAGAAGATGCTGACAAACGGCAAAGCGAAATAATTGGCGTCGAGCCCGCTGACCCCGCCGAACAGAATGGTCAGCACAAACACTGTCAGGATATAGAAGAACGGAATTCTCCATTCGATGATATTGAGATAGATCAGGTAAGCTGCGCCCAGCAACAGAGCGATCACGGAAACTTCGCCGAGACTGCCGCCGATGTTGCCCCAGAACAGGTTGCGCAGGGTGTCCATACTGCAGAGCTGCTGATAGACGTTATTGGCGATGCCATAGCTTTCCGTCAGGTTGGGAGTCAGCGACTGCACAAAGGTGGTATCCCTGAGGGTCTTCAGCACATTGAGCGGAGTGGCGGAGGTCACCAGCGCATAAGCTTTGGGAGCGACCTGAGCGAGGTCTGCCTGCAGCAGATCCGTGGAAATTCCATTGATGGAACCCAGTTTCGTTTTGATCCAGCCGGCGGTGGTCAAAGTAGGCCAGGAGGCGAGCAGAAAAGCTCTGCCCAAAAGCGCCGGATTGACGGGATTGTGTCCCAGTCCGCCGAACACCTGCTTGCCTACCGCGATGGCGAAGACAGCCCCCATTACGGGGAACCACCAGGGTGCGCCGGCGTTGATGTTATAGGCGACCAGAAGCCCGGTCAGGAAAGCGCTGCCGTCCATTATGGTGATCGGAACTTTGCGCAGTTTCTGGATGAGCGCTTCCGTGGCGACGGCGCTGAAAGCTCCGAGCAGTGTCAGATACAGCGCTTGCCAGCCGAAGAAATACACGGCTGCCGCCAAAGCGGGAAGCAGGGCGATCACGACCTGCCACATCACCCAGGGCACGGAGGTTCTGTCATGCAAATGGGGAGCAGGGGAGACGATAACTTTATTTTCCATTTTCCTGTTCTCCTATTTTTTGGAACGCTGGATTTCAGCCCATTTGATCTTGCCTGTGTCGATCCACTGCACCAAACGGATGTGGGAAGGGCAGACATAGGCGCAGCTTCCGCACTTCATGCAGTCAGTCATTCCGGCTTTATCCGCCGTTTCAAAATCTTTGACCTTGACGGCCTGGGCGATCAAACTGGGGAAAAGGTTGAGCGGGCAAACGTCAACGCATCTGCCGCAGCGCAGGCAGGTCTGTTCCTGCAAAATGTGCGCTTCTTTTTTATCGAATAAAACGAGTCCGGAACTGCCTTTGGTCATCGGCGCTTCCAGGTTGGGAATGGCGAAGCCCATCATCGGCCCGCCGGAAATTATCTTGCCTGCTTCACCGGTCAAACCGCCGCAGAATTCCACCAGTTTGGCATAAGGGGTTCCGATGCGCGCTTTCAGGTTGGAGGGTCTGGCGACGATTGAACCTGTCACGGCGATGATGCGGTCTATGAGCGGTTTTTGATAGCGCACGGCTTCATAGATGGCGACGGCGGTTCCGACGTTTTGCACAACGACTTTGACTGCCATCGGCAGGCCGCCTTTATTGGGAACTCTGCGTTTCGTGGCTGCGTAGATGAGCTGTTTTTCCGCGCCCTGGGGATAGCGCAGTTTGAGGCCGACCACGCTGATGTTTGCTTCGTTTGCGGTCAGCTTTTCCATTATTTCAATGGCGTCGGGTTTGTTGGCTTCAATGCCGATGAATCCCTGTTTTGCGCCCAGGACTTTCATGATGATCTTCAGCCCTTTGAGGATGTCTTCACTGCGCTGAAGCATCAATCTGTAATCCGAGGTCAGGAAAGGTTCGCATTCCACGCCGTTGAGGATGACGGTATCGATGGGTTTATCGGCGGGAGGGGAGAGCTTGACATGAGTCGGGAAGCCGGCTCCGCCCATTCCGCAGATGCCTGCGTTCTTGATGCGTTCTTTCATTTCATCCGCGGAAAGGTTCAGATAATCGGCATCGTCAGTCAGCTCGATCCATTTGTCCTGGCCGTCTGAGGTGATCTCGATCGCCATCTGGCTGGTCCCCACCGGATGCGGAAAGATGTCTATTTTGGTCACTTTTCCGCTGAGCGTAGCGTGTTGCGGGATGGAGACAAAGCCGCCCGGCTCGGCGATTAGCTGACCGGTCAGAACTTCATCGCCCACTTTCACGACCGGATTGGAAGGCGCTCCGATGTGCTGTGAGAGTGGGATCACCACCCTCTCGGGCAGGGGAAGCTCCACTATCGGAGAATTCTTGGAAAAATGTTTAAAGTCATGGGGATGCACACCCCCCGGAAATGTCTTTAGATTCATTCACACTCCCATCTTCCTTGTCAGATAAGTTCCATCGGCTCAACAAGGTATATCGATTTTAAGATTTGTTAACCACATTTTGAGCATTTTCAAAAAAGGCAAGGAAAAAGTTGCCGGGAGATGACTTCCTTAATTTATCCATTTTATTTGCTGATTTTAAAACTGCAGAAATCCCCCCTTTTTGACACTGACTATGGAGTCCTTAAATAATATGTCAAACCATCATCCTAAAATTTACTGTATCAATGCGTTATGAAACTCATAAAAGTCACGTTTCACCCTTGACAGAAAATCAACCTGTGTAATTCTGACATCAGATCTTTATAGCGCTGCCGCCGGGCGGGGGTGAACGGTTCTGCCGTGCCTGCCGACGGCTGTATAGAGTGAAAATATTTAGGAGAAAATCATGCCCAACATAATAATTGAGCCCCACGTCAACGCTTTTCTGGAAAAGCACAGCAAGCGGTGGGGCGTTAAAATCATCAGGGTTTTGCTTGCCGCCCCCGACGAGCCTGTTCAGGCTTTGAAGCTCACTCATCTGATCGACCCTCCCGCCTATGAGAAGCTGAGTTTTGTTCAGGCCGAACGGCTGCTTAATAGGACTGAGGACATCCCTCAGACGGATGGGATTACTCTGAAACAGGTAAATGATGAGATGAACCGGCTGATCAAGGTGAAGGCCCACAAGATGGAAGCCGGGATCAGCACTGATACGGAGGATTTCATTATTGAAATGCTTGCCGCTTATCACCGTGAAACTACGCGCCCCAACGGCACCATCAAAAACTTCAGAACTGCCAATGAGCGCGAGTACCAGCGGCATCAGGCTGCCATCAAACGGCTTTTGAGCAAAGCCAAAAAGGAATGCCCCGAAGCTTATGCTTATATCACGGCTCATCTCAAAACCGGTCTGTATTTCAAATGGGACACTTCCGCCGACCTCAATCCCTCAGCACCAGACACCGGCAAAGCTGTTCCACACGGACCCCGGGTTAATACTCCCCGGCGCTGTTGAGCGCTTTTTCCTCTGTTTTTAATTATTTGATCTTGATTTTTGTGAAGCGAATACGGCATTAACAGTACACCGGATATTTAGTTTTAAGATTGAATACGAATGATTGTTATTAACGCATGAAAGAACTCTTTATTTTAGCATGTATAAACGGATTGATGTGTGTTTTGAATTGATGTTTTCCGATTTGACGGAACAACTGCCGCTGTTTATACAATGATTACGAAAATAAATCTAAAAAGCAATGCATGATATATCCGGCCGGTAATCACCCCATCGGCCGGTTTTCATTTTACGGCTATCCCATTTTCTCACTTTACCAAATTTTCACACCTTGTCTGTCAGTTTTTCCTGTACATCCATTAAAATAGAAAACATAGATAATGATATAAATTTGGATAATTAGGTAATTAGCTTTATCACTCTGCTGAAAAGATAAGGGGACGCTTTTGACGTCCCCTTTTTTGCATTTATTTGGTCCAGGATTCGTAGATATCGGGGTGCAGGAAATAGGTCTTGGCCTGGACTCCGTTCTGGCCTGTCTGCGCCATTCTCACGCTGACCGCTTCCTTTTCTATCAGGCATTCTATGGCATCGCGGAATTCATATTTCTTCATCCGGGCTTTGACCATCAGGCGGCTGTGGGATGCCACTCCGTTCGGGAAGCGGCAGAGCAGGTTCACCAGCCGGCGTTCGTTTTCCAGCTTCATGTTTTCCGAAAGCGAAGCGAGGAAGGGTTTGGTATTCTCGAAGTAGTAGTCGCAAAGAGCAAAGACCTGCATAACGGTTTCACTGGAGACTTTGACATCGGCAAAGAATTGCTTGATACCAGTTATCGCATGTCGTGATACAGACGAGGCGTCTGTATCTACATTGTCATT
>CAZWJK010000020.1:0-9413 GCA_964634035.1 uncultured Candidatus Cloacimonadota bacterium
TACAATATAGTAAATCTCTGTTTCGTTACCATTGCCATCGACTTTGAATATTGATGTTAGCTCTTTAACAGTGGTTCTTTTTCTGTCTTTGCCTATTTGAGTGTCTTTAAAGACAAATTTGAGCCGACTAATAGGTACTTGTGTATTATTAGTATCAATTTCTGCTATTACTTGTTTTTCTGAGTGATTTGAATTTACTTTTGAACTGGATACATTATCTTTGTTATCATTTCTTTCTTGAGTCTCTTTTTGTATTCTCAAAGCATTATCATTACTTAAGTGAGATTCAATTCGTTTTACTGGCTGTGAATAACAACCATTTCCCAATGAGTTTGCCATAAGATACCAATAGTATGCTTGTTCCATGCTTTTAATAACAACTTTATCACCTTGTTCATAATATAATCCTATTCTGAACATAGATTCAGTACTACCTTTGTTAGCGGCAATTTTGAACTCATTAAAAGCTTCTTTATATTGTTTTTGGTAATCATATATACAACCGATTTCATAATGCGCCCTTATATTGCCCAGGTCAGCAGCTTGCTTATAGTACTTTAAAGCCAATGCCAAATTTCGTGGCGTGAAGATTATACTGTAAGTATATTTTGAGTTGTATAAATCTCCCAATTTCATCATGGCTTCAAGATTACCAGCCTCAGCAGCTTTTGAGAAAAGCTTAAGACAAAGCTCTTTCTCTTCCTTGTTATTTTCTTTGCAGCGCTTTACTTCAAAATCATTATCATCTTCACTGATTTCTTTTCGATAATTATCATCATCCGGATAGATAAGTTTGGGATAATATAAATTGAACAGCATCTCTGCAGCGGCAAATTGCATATCACTATCCTTAGAATCAAGAATTTGATTATACTTCTTCAGTTCTATCTTTGTCATGATTTATTTGAAATTTATCCTTATGAAGCTTGATAGCTACAATTTTAGAGAATCAATTTTATCTATTGCCGAAACGAATGTCTGTCTGACATTTTGGATGTTCTTAATAGGAACAACATTTCCTTTACCATATTTACTCAATTTAATATACCAAGCAGTTTCTTTATCCTTATAGAATCCTATTTCAAAATCATCAGTAACAAATCGCGATTCATAATAATCAGCATTTGGATTAATATTATTAACTGATGCCGAAATCAAAGCATCCAAGGCCTTTAATATTTCGTTCAAGTCTGTAGATTCAATGAGACATTTGTTTGTTGAGTTTGAAATATGCAGGTAATATCCTTTTAATTGACCAACATAGACTATCCTGACTTTGCAATCTAAAGCTAGTAGAGTTTCTCCATATCCAATATCGAGTTTTGCAAGATTAAAATCCTCAAATCTTGTTATTACCCCACTTTTAGATGTAAATTGATCAAATTTCGTTTTCTGTTCTGATGTTTCTTGAGCAAATAATACCATGCATGATAATGATATAAGAAACATAACGGAAATAATAATCCTGACTTTCATTGTATCCTCCTTTTTTTAAATAATATTAGCAGTTTAAAATGAGTCTTCTTCCTCTGCTTCTAATTTGGCACTAACCTCATGGAAATTATCGAATTCATAAGTCAAAGTAAGGTATCCGGTACTTGAATTTCGGGCATGAGTATCTAATTCAATGGCTTTGATACTATTCGATAGAGTGTTACCATTATCAATCGACCAAAGAGAAGTAAGATATCTTTCTGTTTTCAGAAGAGACATCATCCAATCATCCGGTTCATCCCAAATACTACCCGGATACAACATATCAATTTCTTCACAAGAGCCATACTTTTTCGTAAGAGATTCTTGAATATGAGTATATATGCTCTTTATCTGAGAACCATATCCATTTGTAGTTGTGTCTAATCCCATTGCAACAATTTTACATAATCCGTTATCTTTGTAAATTAACACCATATACGCTTCAAATTCTTTATGAGGTTTAGGTACTTTTGTTATAATGTAGACATTGTCTCCAAATTCTTTTACATCATTATCAATACTTTTAACCTGTTGATAAGTCATTCCTTTCCATAATCCAAACGGCCCATCTGCTGATTGTGCAATACAAATTGAAGATACCATTAATAGTATAACACTAATCACTATGCTTTTTTTCATCTTTTCCTCCTACGGAAATGACTTAAGTCAAAGGATTATTATTTCCATTTATATGTCAAGCAATAATGCAGTTATCGGTATATCAGTTATCGGTTATCAGTTAAGATTCCTGCTTTCCCACCCCGGTCGCAGGAATGACAAGTTGGGCAGCAGGAATGACAAAGGGGAATTATGATTTTGGGAACTTACAGCTTATTCGAAGTATGCTCAGGCTTTGCCCGAAGCATAAAGCCGGTAACTGGCTTAATGTGGAGAGAGAACTTCGTGCGTGATTCGAATAAATCAAGGGAAATTCATCAGTATAGGGGAAAAGGTAGGGCATACACTTATGGGAATTAAGAATTAAGAATTATGAATTTAACCACGAAGAAATTAAGACACGAAGATGCACGAAGAAAAAAGACTGAGATTTTGCAATTAAAAACTTGGGAAAATACTTTGTGTTCCTTTGCGTTCTTTGTGCCTTTGTGGTAAAAAATGGAGGGAAAAAATGAAAGTGATGTTCAAGCATTTGATCGCCGGTTACTCGGGCCGGATGGACAACGCCGTGATCTATTACAACAAGTATCTGAACAAGGTGATCTTGCGCAGATTGGGAAAGGTCAGACTGGATGAGCGCCATGACCGTTTCAAGGCCATTTCGAAGAATATCTACGGACTCAGTCCGTCCCAGGGTTACAAGGATGACCTGCACCTCTATGCCATTGAACTGCGCAGGCAAAAGGCGCACCGCTATGAGCCATTGCTCGTCTGGAACAATACCTATAACAAGATCATGTACAGCATGGCAAAACTGATGCCCGAAACGGTCGATTTGGCGACTCTGACGAGGGCGCAGATCGAGTCGGAGGATTTGCCCTGTCGCACTGTCAAACAGGCCGTGGAGGCAGATTTGATACCCTATGTGAGGAATTACGCGGAACTGACAAATTCGATGTAATTCGGTTATCGGTTATCAGTTACGGAGCCGCGCCTACCGTCGCTGAGCCTGGATTCCGTCCTCCGACGGAATGACACGAAGCGTGTCACATTGAGCTTAGTCGAAATGCGAAACACGCGGCAGGTGTCTAAGTCTTCGACTGTGCTCAGACTGACACCTTTTGCAGGAATGACGAGTATGGAGAACGCAGTTAAATGAAAATTTTCCGCTTGCCTAATAGTGACAGGGGATGAGAATAGGATTCATGAAACCGTACAGTATTTTGGCAGTGGTCCAGCCGGGACTGGAAGAAATAGCGCAGAGCGAGCTCAACGCTTTGGGTTACTGTGACCTGGAAAGAATGAGGGGCGGTTTTTTCCTGAAAGGGCACCAGAGCACGGTGATGCGCCTGAACTTCTGTTGCCGCACCCTCAGCCGTGTGTTGATCGGGATAGCGGAGTTTGAGGCGCGCAGTTTCACCCAAATGGAAAAGCAGTTGCGTGACGTGCCCTGGCAGGATTATCTGAACAGCCAGAAGCTGTGCATCAGGGTCATGTCCTATCAGAGCGAACTTTACCACGAAAAAGCGATCGAGGAACGGCTGATCGATTCATTGGCGCAGATTATGGGCAGAGCCGTCACCGTGGTGGGCAGTCCGGACGAGGAAGGGACGCAGCTCATCTCAGTTTACGCCAGGCATGACCGCTTCACCATAAGGATGGACAGCAGCGGCGCTCATCTGCATAAACGGGGTTACGGAATTCACAAGGAAGACGCTCCCCTGAGGGAAACGCTCGCCTGCGCCATGCTCCGCTCCATTGGCTGGAACGAAACGGTCCGTCACCTTTGCGATCCGCTCTGCGGTTCGGGCACCATTCCCATCGAAGCGGCGCTGACGGCGAAAAACATCCCCCTGTCCGAATTCCGCAGCTTTGCCTTTCAGCGCTGGAACTGCTATCAGAATGAGATAGAGGCAAAGATCAGGACAGAACTTAACGCCAAGATCATCGACAATCCGAAGGTTACGATCCTGGCTTCCGACCGTGATGAGAAAGCCCTTGCCTCCGCTCTTGCCAATGCGAAACAGGCGGGGGTGGAAGAGCTTATCCGGTTCAAACAGGCGGCCTTTAGTAAAAATAATATTGACAGGATATTTGATGTGATTACCAATCCACCTTGGGGCGTCAGATTGAGAGCAGGTTCCCTCGCGAAACTTTACAATGAACTATCTGATCTGGCAGCACGAGGGCAAAACACCTATCTGATCCTGCCCGCCACCCAACAACAGGGATTCCGCCATCCCTACAGTGTCAAGCTCAGGTTTGAGGCAGGCGGGATCAAGGTTAAGTTCATAAAATTGGAGGCATGATATGAGGCACATAGTCGGGCTGATCCTTATGGCAATATTGCTCTTGGGCATTATCAATGGCTGCGACCGGCGGGTGATCGAAGTTCCCACCAATCCGCAGCAGGTCAGTGACGAGGACGCGGCAAGGGTGCTTTCCTTCCAGTACCACACCACCCTGGAAGGGATCCAGTATTACTACATCAATCTCTACAAAACGGCTGACTATAACAAGGACCTGGATGACAGCGACGTGGTGGAAGTGGTGATCGCCGATTCCGTGATCGCCATGCACTACTACGACATCCCCTGTTGGGGCGGCAAGGGCTGGTACGCGGAGGACACGCACCAACTTAAATCCACACAAACTGTCAAACTCAGAATCAATGACAGAACAGTCCTCACCACCAACGTCCGAGCGGTCAACAAAGCCAATTCCGCCTTCCCTGCAACATACGATCCGCAGCAGCCGCTGACCCTGAACTGGTATGTTGCGTCAGGAAACCAATATCAATTCGTCAAAGCCGAGGCCTGGGTCAATAATATGGAATGCGTGCATTCGCCATACAGCGCTTATGTCAGGCAGGTGGCTGCCTATGCCCGCACGCATGACTTCCCCGCCAATTGCATTACGGTGGAGGGCGACCCGGAAAACACGACTTTGGTTTTGGCGGTTCAGGAAGTGAATTACAAGGTCGCCGACAATACAGCGGTGATGGTATATCAGATCGACAGTTACGGCTATTGGGGAGTGCGCTTTAATACGGACAGAGAGGAACAGGTTCAGGCCACCCGGGAACTTATGAGCCAGTTAAGCCAAATCAGATAAAACTTGACGGAAATGTCAGAAAACGATTTTCATAAACGCAGATATAATAGTATGTAAATAAATAAGATAGAAAGGACACCCCATGCACAGACACATCTTTTTCATAGTGTTGTTGTTACAGATCGTGGCGCTACCGGCGCTGATCGTGGAAACCGGCTCTTTCAAGGGCTTCATTTACGGTAGCGAACCGAACTGCGCCTATGACAACTGGGTTTCGCACCTGGCAGAAAAGATTGTCAGCCCCGGTTACAACAACTACTCGCCCTGGGACAGGCAAACCACCGGCTTCGGCGGATTCAACGTCCCATCCCTCACTCAGTTAAACAACTGGGGTAACGTAATCGATGAATTCCTGCTTCAGAACTGGGCTAATGTTGATGACCTGATCGCTGCCTACGGCTTCCCCTATCAGCTCGTCCAGTTCAATGACACGGATACGAACCGGACCTATTACCTGCTCAGGGAAACGTTGAATGACGATTATGACGACAACGGCACCACCGATACGTATGATGACGAGATCGGCGCTTTCGAATGGGGCTGGGGCCTGTATCTGATGAATCCTACCGGCGACAGCAGAACCATCCTCACCGTCCCCCATCCCTGTGACGATTTCTTTACTCCGGCTCTAAGCGTTACGGCCCTGTCAGTTCTCAATGCGCAGTTCCTGATGATCAACGGGGCAGGCAGGGAAGTCGCCTGGACGGGAGTCAATCCCTATAACAATTCCAAGTCGCTAAGCGACCCGACCCGCTCCCAGAACCATCCCTGGTATCCGGCTTACACCAAGTTCTGCGACAAGATCAGAACCGACACAGGCAAACGGGAGTTCTCACTTCAGATACATTCCTATGACACGGCTTTGCATACGGGATTTTCCAGCGTCCAGATCTCCGCGGGATATCAGAAATACTGTCCCAATCTACCCATCCGTGACCTGTCACGCTTCAAACATGACCTGATCAACCAGGCAAGCTACCTGATGCTTCCCGCCAACACGATCGGCAGCCACAGCGATGTCTATGTCAACGATTACTATACGGTTCAATATTCCACCCATCCCTTCACTTATTCCAACGGAGACACCACTGTCGTCGTAAATAATTACATGGACCTGCCCGCCTATTCACAGAATGTCCAGATGGGCTACACGCTCTACGGCTGGACCGATTATGACGTCTATGACCCCTTCTTACATGTTGAGCTGGATGAGCTTCCGGATTGCTATGCTCAGAATGACAACACCTATAAATGGTTCTGGGGCTGGAATGCGCATACCAATAAGTGGAAGATGGATCAGCTTTATGACAACGCGTTGCAGTATTACTCCATCTGGATCAATGACCTGGCAGAAGTTTTACCGGAGACGCTGATGCTCGATAACTTCATCGCTCCCCTGCCTCCCACGAATCTGACAGTGTTCAACCAGGCCTATGACTATATCACCCTGAGATGGGAAAAGGCGGACGACTTTGACTTCGATTCCTATGAGATCCTTTATTCCACCCAGCCGATCGGCGATACCGGCTACAACATCTTTTCCAGAAGCAACAACAGCTACCTCGCCAGCCCGCACTGGGAAGAAATCAACGTCACCGGCCTGGCCAACGCTACGCAGTATTACTTCAAGATCAGAGCCAGAGATAAAAACAGCGGCTTCTCCACTCTGTCCAACGAAGTAACGGCAGTGACTTCACCCACCCGCATCGCCAACTTCCGGGGCATCGGTCTGGATGACAGAGTGGCGGTCAGATGGAATGTCTCCAGCCAGATCAATAATCAGGGCTTCCGAGTCTACCGAGCGGTTGAGGATGGAGACTTTACCCTGATGGACAGCTATCAGACCAATACCGGCCTGGCAGGAGGAAGCAGTTCGTACCTGTGGAACGATGACAATGTCGTCAACGGCACCGCCTATACATACAAGATCTCCAGCGTCACTACCCTGAACGCCGAGTTCTTCCATAACGTCACCGCAAATGCTTATCCCAGAAATTATTATACGTTGAGGTTAAAAGACCAGTTCGAGACAGTGTCAGATTCGCTGACCTTCTCCGCCAATCCCAATGCCTCGGCAGGCAATGACGGGGATTATGACGTCGTCAAAGCCAACGCCCCCACCTCCAATTATGTCTATGGCGCTTTCTGGCAACAGTATTGGGGAACCAACGGCACCTACCTGCAACAAGAGGTCAAGGATGACTTTGATCCCAATGAAAATATCCGTACCTGGACAATCAGGGTGAAATCAGACCGGCTCAACATTCCGCTCCTGTTCAGCGTGGATGACAGTTTCGGCAGATATACCGAGAAGCTTTACCTGAGGGATAATTCCACCGCCTTCATGCACGATCTGGAGACAGGGCCATACACCTTCCAGGTCCAGGATACCAACTACAAGAACTTTACCCTGTATTGGGGCAACCTGCAGCCGTCAGTTTCAATAGTCAGTCTGCCCAACCGCATCTACCAGGGTGGGTCAACCCAGATCTTCAATTTCAGCGCTAATTACAGTTCCCTGATCGACCACTTCGACGTCTCAATTCAGACAGAAACGGACAGCCTTCTGGTGGCTGCCAATCTGCCCAATACCACAACTAACTATAACTTTACCTTCCCCACCGATGTGCAAATGCAAAAAGCACGCCTGGTGGTGGACGGCTGGGCTACTGACGGACAGAGGATCAGAACCTATTCATCATATCAGTTTGGCATAGTTCCGCTCAATATCACATATGCTCCCGAACCGGGATTGATGATGCAGTCAAACGTCTGGACCAATACCTCTCCCCTGGCGGAAACTGTGTTCGGTCCCAATGCCCTCGCCTGGACGATGGATTCCAACAGCAATTGGTGGCTGATCACACCGTTCAGTTATGGGCTGGGTTACTTCATCAATAAAGAAAATGCATTTGAATACACCTCCAATAACCCTATCGTTAGAGACAGCCTTGCCTTCGTGATCAGAACCGGCTGGAACACCATCCCCAATCCGCATCTCTGTGCTTACGGAGTCAAGGACCTTAAGTTCAGGATCAACGGCATCTACTATTCCTTCGCCGAAATGATGGAACAGAATCTGGTTTCCCGCGGTGTATTCGTTTATCGTAATAATGAATATGTTGTGACGGATGTCATCTATCCGCAGGAGTCTTTCCTGCTCAAATACTACGGGTCTCCCTTGATCACCGCCGCCATCAATTTCCTGCCTTACAACAGCGGAGTGGATGTCAGTCCCATCAACCCTCTCTGGCAACTGAGAATATCTGCCAGCCAGGATGAATGTGACAAGGCTGAACTGATCGTGGGCAGCAATCCGAAAAGCACCAACGGCTATGACTTCAAGTATGACCTGCCTGAGCCGCCCATGAAACCTCTGCCCAATCTGAGCAGATTGTATCTGACCCGTTCAGCGGGTGATACTGAATTTATCGACCGCCAGCTTCACACGGAATTCCGCACGGCTTTCGGATTAACTGAAGATGAGGAGCAGGTGTTTAACTTTACTCTGGAAGCAGGCAATACCAATCCCGTGCACCTGATGTTTGATACGGAAAACCTGCCTGACGGCTATGGGGTGGCGATCCATCTGGGCAATGTGCAATATGACATCCAGCACGGCAATGAGCTGATCTACCAACCGGCCATGGCAGGACCAGTCACGGGACAGCTCTATGTGCGCAATTACTTCACTTCCAATCAGGATGAGGCCATGCCATCCCTGACCGGCCTGAAAGCTTATCCCAACCCGTTCAATCCGGAAACTTCCATCAGCTTTAACCTGAACAAGGCAGAGCAGGTGAAGGTAGAGATCTATAACATCAAAGGCCAGCGGGTCAGGACTCTGTTTGACGGCCTGTCCAAGAGCGGCAGGCAAAGACTGGTCTGGAACGGCAGGGATGACAAGGGCAAGGCAATCGGCTCCGGTCTCTACTTTGCCAGAGTGAAAACTTCAGATCAGACACAAGTGATCAAGATGATACTCTTGAAATAATCAATATATAAGACAAAAGAGAAGCGGTGGAACAATCTCCACCGCTTTCTTTTAATCTGTGTTATCTTAGGTTGTTTTAGAATTCGGCTTTGAGCAATCCACCCAGCATATAGACCATATTCTCGTCTGCGTCAATGGCTTTGCCGGATTGACCGACAGCCAGGACAGGATTGAAGGACAAGAAGTTGTTGATTCTGTAATCAACACCGAC
>CAZWJK010000020.1:9513-15557 GCA_964634035.1 uncultured Candidatus Cloacimonadota bacterium
CCCCAGTCAACCGGTGTTTTGAACATGAAGTTGGCAAAGGAGGCCACGTGGGCGACGTCAAGCTTATTGAGAGCGCCTTCATAGCTTTTAATAAAGCCGAGTTCTGTGGGTATACCGGCTAATGTTAAATCAGCGGAGATACCTGAATAATAATCATCCAGAATTAATGCACGATGATCGTGCCAATACTGTTGACCTGTACGGATCTTAAGATCCATCCAGTCCATTTCATAATCGATGTAAAGTTCACGGGTTTCCAAGGCAGGAGTAAGGTTGCCAAAGTCTCTCCAGATAATGTCGCCGACTTCTGCGCCCCAGAACACGCTGGTTGTTTTCGAAAGTTTAGCGGCAAGGTTGAACTGCAGCCTGTTGTCAAACCAGCCGCCGTCATTTTCGTCCAGATCATTATTCATGATCACACGAGCCCTTAATTCACCGCCATACATGAGGTTTAAGCCTTCGTTGAACTCCATGGGAGTCAGATGGCTTGCCATAAGAAATGATACACAGATTAGGGGTAATACTACGAGTAGTATCTTTTTCATTCCATACCTCCTGGAAATCTATGGTGTCATAAATACAAGGGGTACAGAAGTTTGTCAATTTATTTTTTTATTTGGAGATCAATATCAAGTCCCAATTCGCTTTGCATCAGTAATATGTCTTTTTGTAAATTCTCAATCAGAGGTATACCACGTTGTCTGACAAGGAGTTCCGACTCGTATTCCTTTTCGCCTGCCACGTAGATATTTTTTTTCTCCGGAGCAAGCCGGGAAGCCTTGATCTGAGCAAGAATTTCGGTGGTCGCAGCCTTGAAATCCGCCAAATCAGTGAAGAAATCTATGTTGATGGCAAGGAAAAAGTGACCCAGTCTGTAAGGAGCGGGTTTGCCATTTTCATCGGAGCCGTGTAAGCCGGTCAGAAAACTACCGTTTTGAAGGGCAGCAGAAAGAATCTCCACCATCACGGACAAGCCGTAGCCCTTGTGGCTACCGCTCACTTCTTCCGACCCGCCGATGGGCAACAGCGCCGCTTTCATCTCTACCAGGTCCTTCAGAAGCTGCTTTGTGTCGGTATGGGGCTTATTCATCAGATCGATCGCCCAACCCTCGGGAGTGGCTTTTTCCTCCCGGTCCAGAACTTCGATCTTGCCTCTCTGCGTAATGGAGGTGGCAGCATCATAGATAAAGGGATAAGGCAGATTGGTGGGAGCGCCGAAACAGATGGGATTGGTGCCCAGAATCGGTGTGACGCCATTTGTGGGGCAAACTGAAGGACGCGCATTGGTAAAGGTGAGACCGATCATATCCTGTTCCACAGCCATAGTGGCATAGTAGCCGCAGATGCCGTAATGGGTGGAATTACGCACAGCAACAGCACCCAAACCGAATTGCCTGGCCTTATCAATGGCAGTTTGCATGGCTTTTACCCCGATTACATGACCCATACCATGATTTCCGTCCCAGACTGCTGTGGCAGCTTTGTCTCTGATCACATCGATCTGTGTCACGGGATTCTGTATCCCTTTTTTGATCCTGTCATAATACATTTTCAGGCGTCCGATCCCGTGTGATTCGATTCCTCGCAGATCAGATGCGATCAGGACTTCGGAGCAGACCAAAGCATCTTCAGCGGGAACTCCCAGCCGGGTGAACACCTCTATCATAAATCTCTGGGCTGTTTCGACTGGGATATATAACATCAGTTAATCTCCTCTTACAGAATGACCGCTTTCAGGGGCGGAAAACCGTTGAAATTGACAGAGCTGTAACTTTGCGTATACGCGCCTGTGGTGAAGATGTATGCCCTGTCACCGGGGACAATGGTATCCGGCATATGATATTTGTAATGCTCATAGAGGATATCCATGCTGTCACAGGTCGGGCCCGCCAGAATGATCTCAGTGCTCAAGCCTTCCTTGTCAAAAAAGATGGGGAACTTGATCGATTCGTCGATGGTCTCGATCAGGCCGCCGAATTTTCCGATATCGAGATAGACCCAATCGTAGATGTTGTTTTTGGTTTTTTTGGAGATAAGCACCACTTCACTGATTATGATACCGGCATCCGCCACCAGAGAGCGCCCCGGTTCCAGAATGATCTGGGGGATGTCCTCCCCAAAATCGTCTTTCAGAAAGCGGGTGATCTCTTCCGTGTATTGTTTTGTGTCCAGGGTGAGGTCTACATAATTAGCAGGGAAACCGCCGCCGATATTGATCATCTGAAGCTCAATGCCGTGCTCTGCCACAGCGTCAAACAGATATTTGCATCTGGCAACTGCATCATCCCACTGACCGATGTCGCGCTGTTGAGATCCCACATGAAAAGAAATGCCCCAAGGCACCAGACCCAGTTCCACCGATTGCAGAATCAGTCTATAGATCATGTCAGGGTGGGCACCGAATTTGCGTGACAAAGGCCAGTCAGCGCCTGTGCCTTCGGTCAGAATTCTGAAAAAGACTTTAGCGCCGGGAGCAAATTTAGATATGTTCATCAGGTCGTGATCAGAGTCCGTTGCAAAATTCCTGACTCCATGTTCATAAAAGTAAGAAATGTCCCTGCTTTTTTTGATCGTATTGCCAAAACTGACCTTGTCCGGTGAGATGCCCAAAGACAGGATCTGGTCCAGTTCGTGCCTGGAAGCGACGTCAAAGTTCGAACCCAGTTCATGCAGAGCCAGGATGATCTCGTCCATGGGATTGGCTTTCATGGCATAATAGACCTGTGCATACGGCAAGTTTGTGGTCAATTCCAAATACTTCTGTCTGATCAGGTCAAGATCGATCGCCAGGATCGGTGTGTCATAGGCGGCAGTTTTTTCTTTGAGCAGGGCAAAGCGCTCTGGTGCAATGAATCTGCCCAGGGGAAAATGATAAGGTTCCTGATACATATCTTATCCTTACACAGAGCATTCTGTGATTCTCAATACTTTCAGCATACTTTGTTTCTGAGCAAGACGCTGATGTCAATTAATTTTATCATCACTAATTTCACTGTTTTAAGCAGAACTTTGATTATCACTGCATGGTGGTCATCAGTGGTTATATCATAGTCATACTTTTCCCACGTTTTATACCTGGCCGCCTCCTGCTGAGTTCCTACGCCCGGGCACAGGTGATCAGCAACCGGACAGTCAGATATTATCCTGTCTGAGTTAGGGCGCAGCATCACAATACTCATTATGGACTAATGCATATTCCTGTCCGCTAAGGAAATTCACGACTGGAGCCAAGATTTACTTTATTCTTGACTAAAAAAACCTGTTTTCATTTATGGAAATCAAGCGTGCCGAAGTGGTGAAACTGGTAGACGCAGTGGACTCAAAATCCACCGAGTGAATAGCTCGTGCCGGTTCGATTCCGGCCTTCGGCACCATAATTTAAGGAGTCCAAAGGCGACCTTGAGCTGATACAAGAATCTTAAGCAATTGGGATCAAACATTTAGCTTGACTGTATATGCGTGATTACTGTATTTGTTCTGAATAAGAAATGCATTATACTTTTCAGACAGGAATATTTGCCAGCGTCCTGTTAAACAAGAATCCAAATATTGAACTTGGATGGAGGTAATCAATGACTTGGAGCAATCCAAAAAAACTGACTCTGACAGTGCTGTTGATCACACTGTTCGCGATTCCTGTAGCAATAAATGCCATCTCGGAAGCAACCATGATGTTTCTGGCCATAGAACCGGGCTCACGCGCCAATGGCATGGGCAATGCCTATGTCGCGGTAGCCGAGGATGCCTACGCCGGCTGGTGGAATCCCGGTGCAACAGCTTTCAACCGCAAGACCCAATTCGCTGGAATGCACACCAACTGGCTGGAAGGCTCCGGCGTTAATGATATGTTTTATGAATACCTGGGCTGGAACCAGTACTTTGAAGATATCGGCAACCTTGGCCTGAACGTTGTTTGGATGGTCTACGGCTCACAGGAGCAGACAGACGAACAGGGGAACTCACTCGGAACTTTTTCCAGCAATGAGTTCGCCATCAGCGCCATCTACAGCTCAGAAATCATCGCCAATAAGATCGGCTTGGGACTTGGCTTCAAATTCTTATACAGCAATCTGGGTCCCGGCACAGGAGCCACAGAAGCTGACAGCAAAGGCAAGACCCTCTCCTATGCCTTCGACCTTGGCTCAAAATTCAAGAATGTCATCGTCCCCGGTCTGGACATGGCTGCAGTTTTGCAAAACATTGGACCGGATGTGACTTATATCAATGACGAACAGAAAGATCCCCTGCCCATGACCTTCAGAGCAGGTGTATCCTATAAGATATTTGATACCATCTCCGGTTATGATTATGCGGGAGTCCTGCCTGAAGGCACTTTCAAGCAAAAACTTACCGTCTCAGCCGACGCAGCCAAGATCCTGGCCAACGACGATCCTCTTTATTCCAGAATCTTTACTGCCTGGGGTGATGACGATGCTCAATATGAACTGGAATCCACCGTCTTCAGTGTCGGCGCTGAATATAACTATCTGGACATGATCTCCCTGCGCGGCGGTTATTTCTATGATAAAGCCGGAAGCATTACGGGACCCAGTTTCGGCGTTGGCTTCCACTACACCTTCTCTCAGAAATACCGCATTTTCGCAGATTTTGCCATGATCACCGGCGGAGACCTGGTTGACTACAACAAGACCTTCTCTCTGGGCCTGGAATTTTAATCCCAATAACCACCTAACAATTTGTCTGGCAGGTTTATCAAAAAACCTGCCAGCTTTTTAATCAGGTTTGAGCATGATCAGTAAAACCCGACCGCTGCTGACAATCAGCACTTATCTGTTGATCGCCCTATCTTTAATCGCCATAAATCTTCAGGCAGAAAAGAGTCCTGTCCGCAAGCTGATCACAGACCGCAAACCAAAAATTCATCCGTATGTCAGTTTACTCAGTAACCAACCACGAACTGAACTTTCAAAACCCAAAAACACACCTGATAATCGGTTATTGGTCATTCTGGTCGATTTCCAGGAAGAGCTGACAGACGATCCCCTGACCACTGGCAACGGAAAATTTCTGCTTCAGCCGGATCCTGCCTATAAAACTTCAATCGGCAGCCCACCTCATGACAAGGAATACTTCGAAGCCAATCTGGATGCCTTGAGATATTATTATCTGGCAGCTTCCCAAGGATATTTCAACTTGGAATACGATGTCTATCCCCAAACCCGACAGGCTTATACCTTGCCCAATCAGATGAGCTACTACAATCCGGCCGGAGCTACTTCATCCCTCTTTGTAGCACGGATCGAGGAGTATTTCAAAACTGCTTTCGAACTGGCAGATTCGCTCGATCCCGAGATCGATTTTTCCCTGTACAGCCATTTCATGATCATCCACGCAGGTTCAGACTGGCAGCATGACTACTTTGGCGATACGCCGAGTGACCTGCCCTCTTTCTTTATCAGGGTGGCACCCGGAAAAGAAGCCGTGGTGGACAACGGTAACGTTCTTATCAGCAATGCCTGCAATGTGCCGTCAACAATCTCTCAGGATTTCGATACCTATGAAAGCGGTGGAGATATCTACTACACAGGTTATGGCGCTCTCAATGGAGTGATGGCACATGAATTCGGGCATTCGATGGGTTTGGTTGATCTTTATAATGTCTATAACTATCAGCCTATGGTGGGGCAGTTTGACATCATGGACAGCGGCGGAAGCGGTATTACTGAAGACGGCAACAATCCCGGTGTCCTGGTGGAAGGTCAGCTTCCAGCCCTACCGGGAGCATTTTCACGCCTCATAATGTTTAGCGAGACCTTTAAGAAAAGCGGTCTTTTTGTCGAACTGAATGATAACCTCAGTTTAGACGACCTGAATGCACTGCTTCAGGTTTCCGCATCCAGTAAGAAACAAAATCAGGCCAATCCTGTTCCCAATCTTATCAAAATACCTCTTAACAAAGATGAGTATATTCTGATTGAAAACAGATCTGTTGATCCCGATGGCGATGGCGGAACGGTGATCAAAGGAGCGCTTGACGGCAGGGTTTCCTGGTACCCGACACCTGCTGATGATCCGGAAGACAC
>CAZWJK010000020.1:15657-25196 GCA_964634035.1 uncultured Candidatus Cloacimonadota bacterium
CGCTTGACGGCAGGGTTTCCTGGTACCCGACACCTGCTGATGATCCGGAAGACACTCCCACTTATGAGTATGACTATCTGCTGCCCTCCTTTATTGACATCAATGGCAGAGCTGTGGGCGGCGGCATTCTGGTCTGGCATGTGGATGAAAATGTGCTGTATCAGCAGGGTCAGACTACTTCAGACGGCTCATTTGTCAGTAACTTTGACAACAATACCATCAACTACAGCTATGCACGGCGTGGAGTTCGGGTCATCGAAGCAGACGGACTGGAAGATATCGGAAATGTCTATTCCTGGTTCTGGGCAGGCACTCCATTTGAATATTTCCACACCTACAAACCCATGCTGGATGAGAACGGCATGTTTGAGCACTGGTCCAATGAACTTTGGAAACCTGTCCTCAATGCCGAGACAAATCCCGCTTTGCTGGATTATCAAAAACAGCCTTCCTTCTATGGATTAAGAGACATCAGCCAGCCTGAAGCAGTAATGACTTTTAAGCTGTCTGCCGGTTTCTTTGACGAGATCTATCCTTTGGGAGTATCGGATACATTACAGATACCCTTGCCGGTCATAAATTCTCCCATAGCCGAGAATGTCCTTCCTGTTTTAAAAGGCGATTATCTGCATTTCTATATGTATGATGACAATCTATCTGTCAATGAATGGACCGAGCTGATTCAACCTCTGTATGTCGGTCAGATTTCAATTGATTTCGAACCTGTTACGGCAGGGATCAGCGGCAACTATCCATATTACGGTGTTGAAGCGTATTATCAGGACCTTGTTATCGCATCAGCAAACAGGTTGTCAGTGATCAGCTTCAATGGTGATTATCCGGAGTTCAGGACTTATCACAAATACGGAGAGCCAATCACATGCTCACCCGTTTTTGCTGAAGACAAGCTGTTTGTTGCCACCCTGGACAGTATTTTCGTTTTGGATCACAATAGCGCAAATCCTTTTCTCCCGGTCAATGTCATGGGCGGAGGTTCCAAGCTTGCAGCTACCTATCAGAATTTAATCCCTTATTATCCTCCTCCGAAGACCTTCAACCTCGTAGTTTTGCAGAAAAACAGACTTCTCATCCTTGATCCTGTTTCATATGATATACTGGAGGAGTATGCTCTACCTGAAAACTTCACGAAGTATGAGCCTGTGATAAACAGAAATTCACCCACAGCTTTTAACTATGAATACACATATTTCCTGATGTCAGACGCCGGTAATGTATACAAGTGCTTTGACGGTGCTGTGACTACCATCTTCCACAGTCCGCAGTCAGCCATACTGCCTACCAATCTAGCGCTGTCGCCAATGCTGAATTACACATACTCTCCCGCCATCCTGTTTGCCAGGGACAACAAGTTGTTTGCCCTCAGGCAGGACGGAACCATGCTGCCCGGCTATCCGGTCTATCTGGAAAACTTTACTGCCAAACCTCTCTCCCATCTGAAAGTGCGCCGCTATCATTCCTTGCTGCCCCAGACAACTTATGAGATCATCTACATCAAATCTGAGGATGGCAGTTATCGTGCCATGAATTCCGACGGCAAGATCAATCGTCTGAACTTTCTGAATGATATGAGCAGCGTTGACAGTGACAGGACTTTCTTTTCTTTTGGCTTGCAGCTTTTCTGGTTTTTCAATGACAGCCAAGACAGTCTTTTAGCTGCCAGATTCAATCCTCAACAGGACATCCCGGTTCTGCTCTGGAGCGGTTACAGGAACAACGGAACAGGGCAGACGGAATTCCAGTATTCCGAACCTGAACCTACCACAGCAAATTTCTCTGCTTTCATCTTTCCCAGTCCAGCTAAAACCGATTGGGCCACCCTGCGTCTGGAAAATCCGGAAGGAAAAGTCACAGTAAGAATCTATGACATCGCCGGAAAATTGCTTTACAAGAATGACTTTATAACAGAACTTGTTGCTTATAGAGATTTTCAGCTTGATGTCTCAAGATTCAGTTCCGGAGTTTACATCGCTGTTGTGGAAAATGGCAGTAGAATAAAACGGATTAAATTCGCCAAGGAATTATAGCTTTTTCTGAGGTATAAAAATATGAGAAAGACAACTTTCCTGATTACATTTATGACAGCTCTGATGGCTATCTGCCTGCTGCAGGCCAAGGATGTCAACCCTTTGGATGAAATGCTCATCAGCCCTGATAAAGAGCCCCGTGAGATGATCGTCCGGGACAGCCTGACCAATGACATCATCAGGGTCAATTACGAAAAGAAAAATGCCAAACTTGCCATGCTGATGTCGTCACTGATCCCAGGTTCTGGTCAATTCTATGCCAACAAATCCGCCATCACAGCCTATATTTTTCCCATCATTGAAGTTGCTGCCATCGCCGGGATCGTCTATTATGACAACAAGGGCGACAAGAAAGTCAACGACTATAAAAAGTATGTAACTGAGGATGTAACCATTGAGTTTGACGGCTACACCTACACAGGACCACGCTATTACCGTCCTTTTCAGAACGCGGTGCAGGACACTCTGATCAGGATCCACACTCTGGATATTTATGACGGTGTCGGCTATGACAAATTCTTCAGTTTGGATGATACAGACACTCAGCACTTCTTTGAAGATATCGGAAAGTACAACAAATACATCTTTGGCTGGGTGGATTGGTATTTCAAGTATGCGGAGATCCCTTCCGCCTATACCGGTGTCCCCAATCCTTATCCAAACTTCGTTTTTGACATCACGAACCCCGCTGATCCGCGTTTCAACTCCCCGGAAAACAAGTGGCAGTTCAATATCCCACTGGTTGGTGAGCCCACTCAGGATCTGCCCAATTCCGCTCTTAGAAAAGCTTACATCAAGATGAGAAACGACGCCGAAGATGAATACAGATCTGCTCACAACATCACTTTTGGTCTTGTTTTCAACCACATTGCCAGCGCTTTGGATGCGGTCCGCGTGACCCGTAATGTCAACCGCTATTATCTCTCCGACGGCGGATTCAAATTCAACTACTACGCCTCTCTACGGGATGGCAATCTTACGCCCATGCTGGGGCTGAACTACACTTTCTGATTATTATGAAGAAATTGCGTTTTCTATTCTGTCTGATTTTATTCATAATGGTTTTGGCAGGCGTGTCTCTTCCCGCCAAATCAATTCCCAAAGCGATGCTGATGTCAGCAGTTCTGCCAGGAACGGGAGAGATCTATGCCGGTGATCTGACCCGGGGAGTGATTTTTACCACCGCCGATGCGATTATGCTGGTCAGCGCCTGGCATGCCTCCAATGAAATCACACGCCTGGACGGCTCTTTCAAGCAGTTTGCCTATGCCAAGCTCGATGTCCCTAAGGATAGTGACGGTGCGTTCTATGAACTTCTGCACAAGTATGAAAGCAGCGCAGTTTACAATGCGGAAGTGGAGCTTTATTTCCGCAATCTGGGATTGATCAGATACAACGATCCTGAATACTACAACGATAGAATCCTGCTCTACAGCATACCTTCTGAAGATGCCTGGCAGTGGGAAAATGAAGCGGACTGGAAGAAATACAGAAGCATCCGCAAAGACAAACAGACCCGGATCATGGACCGTAAACTCGCCATCGGAGCTGCCATTGCCAACCGCATCATCAGTGTTGTTGACACTGCCGTGCTGGTCAGAAAACACAATAAAAGGCTGCAGCCCAGCTTTTCCATAGAACCCGATTTCATCAACAACGGCGCTGTTTTCAGTTGCTCACTGGAGTTTTAATATGCATAAAATGAATAAGACATTACTCATCTGTCTCATCACGATAGCAGTTATGCTGACAGTTCAATCCTTATCTGCCAAACCCTTCAGTGTCAATCCATTGCTCAAATCCGCTCTGGTGCCGGGTTGGGGACAGGTCTCCATCGACAGAAATTACGGATATGGCATGATTACTTCGGAAGTTCTGCTCTGGTCAGCCCTGTTTTATCACAACACGGAACAGGACCTCAAAGACCAGGAATCCTATGAATTTGCCCTGAAATTTGCGCACATCAATCCGGGAAGTTATTCTTCTCAGTACTACCGTGACCTGGCAAAGTATGATACCAGCGGTTTTGAAGCCGGCGGCTACAACGCCATGGTCAGGCAAACTGCGATCAATCTGTATCCAGACAACTACGCCATGCAGCAGGCCTACATAGATGAGCACGCTATTCCTGACGAGATGGCCTGGACCTGGGATTCCTATCAGCTTCGTAAAACTTACAGCACCACCCGCAAGGAAATCCTTGAACTCAAAGACAGAGCGCAGTTGATCACAGGTCTGATCATTGCCAATCACGTACTCAGCAGCATTGACATGCTCCGCCTGAAGAAGCACTGGGGCACGGTCCAGCCCTCTTTTTCCCTATACAGAGATACTCCAGTCCTCAATCTGAGAGTGGATTTCTAACCCACTTATTGAGTATCTGATCCCTTTTCCCCAATCGTCATTTTATTGACCCAACCCCTTTTTGCCCTTACATCCTGCTCCATAATTGCACAGGGATTTCACACAGGATGTTCGATATAAATGGCTTCAGCTTGCGAGGAAACCTGCTTGAATCAAGGAGCAACACAAAAGGACAAGGTTGGGATGATTTACAAAAGAGATTTCAAAGCGGAAACGAGTTCTTCGGGATGGAGGGAAAGCATACAGGCAAAATGCTTCCTGGGACAGGCTTCCAGTCCATGCAAAGAACAGGGCTGACAGGACTTGTCCTTGCAGAGAATAACCGCTTTGTCATTGAGCGGACGGAAGCCCAAACGCGGATGAGTGGAACCGAAAATGGCGATCTGAGGCTTGCCTAATGCAGCCGCCAGATGCATTGGCCCGCTGTCATTGGTGATAACTGCATCCGCCATGGCGATAACATATATCAGCTCTGCCAGACTGAATTTGCCCGCCAGATCGGTGGAACGGTCTGCTGTTTCAAAATGTATCCTGTAGGTCAATCCCGATTCCTCTTTGCTGCCCAAAAGCCAATAGTGGTAATCCTTTCCGGTTTGTTGGATAAATCTTATTAAGTTCTCTGCAGGATAGATCTTGGTCTTGTGTGTTGCACCGGGGAAAAGCGCTATCGATTTATTGCCATCAGGTTTGTGCAATCTGGACTGAATTTTTTCCAAAACATCAGGATTCAGGATCAGTTGCGGATTATTCAAACCTTCAGCCAGTTCAGGAAGTTTTAATTCCTTTGCTGCCTTGAGCAGGGCAGATTGATATAAATCCAAGGTGGAATCGATGCCACGGTCGGTTTTGTGCTTAACGATAGCTTGTCTCAGACTTCGTTTTTTATCATAGGTAAAGGTTCTTGCCCTCAGGCAGAAATATTTGATCAGAAAAGAGTTCAGCTTGTTCTGCAGGTCAAAGATCAGGTCGAACTGTTTGCTGCGCAACTGAGAGAAACTGCTTAACAATTTGGATGAGGAAAGCACAGTTAATGGGATGCCAAACAAGGCAGGGATGTCTTTATACTGCTCTTTGGTCAGGTAGTATAACTCCGCATCAGGAAAGACTTCGTGCAGTCTCTGCACAATGGGCTGGGTGAGCACGATGTCTCCCAGATGACTGAAGCGAATGATCAGTATTTTCATTATTTATGTCATTCCTGCGAAGATTACATCCTGAGCGAGTTGAAAAACTTTTAAGGTGTCATCCTGAGTTTAGTCGAAGGATAAGACACCGTAAACCTGACCGCGTGTCCGGTCTTCGACTATGCTCAGACTGACACGCTTACCTTTCATTCCTGCAAAAGCAGGAATCTTATAACAAACATCCTATTCAAACAGCTTCTGCGTTTCCTGTAGAGCGAATTCGATTTTATCGACATCCTTGCCGCCAGCCATGGCGCTGTCAGGTTTGCCGCCACCCTTACCGCCGACGAAAGCAGCGATCTGTCCTGCCAGCTTGCCGGCGTGGAATCTTTCTTTCAAATCTTTGCTGACATTTACATTGATGGACACCTTCTCATCAAAGACAGCAAACAAAACTGACACTGTTTGAGAGAGATTTTCCCTGAGTTCGTCACCCAGTTTTCTCAATTCGTCAGCAGATCCAGCTACCACTTTGGTGACCAGCAGGTTATAACCGTCTTTGCTTATGATTTGTTTGGCAAGGGAGCTGCTCTGATCTCTGGCTGCAGCTTGTTTATATTCATCCAGGGCTTTTTCCAGTTCGGACTGGTTTTTGAGAATGAGATCGATGCGTTCGAACAGTTTTTTCTCCGGTGTATTCAGCTTTTCAGCAATCTGATAAAGTTTATCCTGCAACTCAAGAACCCAGTCTTCAGCAGCGTCTCCGGTGATCGCTTCGATCCTGCGGATGCCTGCTGCGGATGATGACTCGGAAGTGATCTTAAAGAAACCGATATCCCCTGTGGCATGGACATGCGTGCCACCGCACAGCTCTTTGGAAAAGCCCTCCACGCTGACGACGCGCACCGTATCTCCGTATTTCTCTCCAAACAGCGCCATAGCACCCTCTTGCCTGGCTTCCTCGATTTTCTTGATCTTCGTGTCAACCGGCAGATTGGCTCTGATCTGCTGATTGACTATCTTCTCCACTTCTCTTATCTGCAGATGGTTCAGCGCTTCAAAATGGGCAAAGTCAAAGCGCAGGTAATCAGGTGCCACGAGCGAACCTTTTTGCTGTACATGCTCTCCCAGAACGGTTCTGAGCGCTTTGTGCAAAAGGTGTGTGGCCGTGTGGTTGCGGGCTGTTCTTTTCCGCTGTTCCAGATCAATCTCGGCGGTCACAACAGAATTTTCCATGATGCCGTATTCCAGTTTGCCGAAATGCACGATCCTGTCGTTAAGTTTCCTGACATCCTTGACCAGAATGGAAAGCTCGTCATTAAAGACTTTTCCCGTGTCGGCAACCTGGCCTCCTGCCTCTGCCACAAAAGGTGTTTTATCAAGCTGGAAGACAATATTGTTGTCATCATCCAGACTGTATCTGAGAACTTGAGACTGCACAACGCTCTGCTCATAACCTACAAACTCCGTTTCCTGGCCTTCTGAAAGCTCTGTCCAGTTGATCTGCTGAAAATTCTGTTTGAAGTTGCCTGCATCCCTGGAGCGCTGTTTCTGCTTTTCCATTTCCTGTTCAAAGCCCTCTGTGTCAACAGAGAGGCCTCTTTCCTCCGCCATGACTGTAGTTAGATCCAGAGGAAAACCGAAGGTATCGTAAAGCATGAAGGCATCTTTTCCGGAAAGCGTTTTATCCTTAAGTTTAGAAATCATTTCATTGAATTTATCAAGGCCTGTGTCCAGAGTCTGGTTGAAGCGTTCTTCTTCCGCTTTTATGACTGATCTGATGTAGTGCTGTTTTTCAATGAGTTCGTGATAGTGGTGCCCCATAATCTCAATAACTGAATCCACCAGTTTATGCAGAAAGGGTTCGTGCATGTTGAGCAGGCGTCCGTGCCGGGCCGCTCTTCTTAGGATTCTGCGAAGGACATAGCCCCTGCCCTCATTGGATGGGAAACCACCGTCCGCCAGAGCAAAACACAGGCATCTTATATGGTCCGCGATCACCCTGTGAGATGTGCCGTCGTCCTGTGCATATGGCTGTCCCGTGATCTGAGCGATCTTATCCATGATGGGCAGAAACAGGTCAGTATGGTAGTTGGAAGTCTGATTCTGCAGCACCTGACAGATCCTGTCCAGGCCGGCTCCTGTATCCACATACCTGTTTCTGAGCGGATTCAACTTGCCTTGTTCATCCTTGTTGTACTGTATGAAGACCAGGTTCCAGAGTTCGATATAGCGCCCGCAGTCACCGTTCACCTGACAGACGTGACCTTCTGAATGCTGTTTGTCACAGAAGTCAGGACCTCTGTCTATGTGAATTTCTGAGCAAGGACCGCAGGGTCCGGTCTCCCCCATCTCCCAGAAATTGTCTTTATCGCCGTGATATGAAATATGCACAGGATCTATGTCAGTCTCGCTCTGCCAAAGCTCAAAGGCTTCCTGATCAGTATGGTGTACAGTAGAATAAAGTTTATCTTTGGGCAGTTTCCAGACATCGGTCAGCAGTTCCCACGCCCAGGCGATGGCTTCTTTTTTGTAGTAGTCGCCGAACGACCAGTTGCCCAGCATTTCAAAGAAGGTGTGGTGATAGCCGTCTTTGCCGACTTCTTCCAGATCGTTGTGTTTGCCGCCTGCTCTGATGCATTTCTGGCTGTTCACAGCACGAGGAAAGTTAGGTTCCTTCAGTCCAAGGAAGATATTCTTGAACTGGTTCATTCCCGCATTGGTAAAGAGCAGGGTGGGATCGTCTGTTGGAATGACAGGAGAAGAAGGAACAAAGGTATGCCCCTTTTGGATGAAGAAATCAACAAACTGCTGCCTGATGTCCTTGCCGGAGATCATTTCTCGTCCCCGAATTCGTCTTCGTGCTCATCGATCCATTTTTCCGCGCTCCAGGCTGCGATGGCGCCGTCGCTGGTGGCGGTCACGACCTGTCTGAGCACCTTGCTGCGCACATCGCCGGCTGCAAAGATTCCGGGGATGTTGGTATGCATGTATTCGTCAGTAATGACAAAACCGCCGTTATCAAGATTCAGGCGGGATTCCAGCAAAGATGTGCTGGGCAGGATTCCCACATATATGAAAACGCCGTCCACCGGCAACAAACTGATTTTATCAGTCTTACGGTTATAGAGTTCCAATTCGCTGACCTTGTTCTCTCCCCTGATCTCCTGAACCACCGTGTTCCAGACGAATTCCATCTTGGGATTCTTGAAAGCCCTCTGCTGTATTATGTATTGCGCTCTCAGCTCATCCCGGCGGTGCACGACATAAACTTTATCGGCAAACTTGGTAAGAAACATTCCTTCTTCAATGGCAGAATCCCCGCCACCGATCACGGCTACTTTTTTCCCTCTGTAAAGAGCTCCGTCACAGGTGGCGCAATAAGATACTCCCCTACCCGTGAGCCTTTCTTCACCCGGAACATTTATAAGGCGCGGATGCGCTCCCGAACAGAAAATGATACTTTTTGTCCTGTATTCTTTGTCCGCTGTCCCGACTATCTTGCATTTGCCTTCCAGCCCTACAGATGTCACGTCTTCATTAATGAATTCCGTTCCGAAACGTTCCGCCTGCCTTTTCATCGTATCGGTTAGCTCATATCCGGTGATGGCATGTTCAAATCCGGGATAGTTTTCCACATCTTCAGTTACGGTAATCTGCCCGCCCACAATGGCTTTTTCAAACACGGCAGTCTTCATTCCGCCCCTGGCGGCATAGATCGCTGCCGAAAGTCCGGCCGGCCCGGCTCCAATTATGATCACGTCATAGCGCATATTTTCCTCTGTTATTTTAGCATTAAGAGTTCAGTTTCTGATAAGGTCAATTTTCGTCAATAACATCCTGCACGGTTTGATCTGATTGTTCCCTTTCATAACTCTCTCATGATTACTTGTTTTTATTTGTAGCAGAAGCACTTTCCATAAATCAATCAAGCTGTTTCCAAAATTAAATGCAACCCTTCTGTTCCTTTTTGTGAAACCTTGCCTTTCCCATAATACCATTACTT
>CAZWJK010000021.1:0-23486 GCA_964634035.1 uncultured Candidatus Cloacimonadota bacterium
CCCTGTGGTCGATCGAGCCCGACCTGATGGAAACCTCTCTCTACAGCGGGCTGAGTTCGATCTATACCTTCCTGAATGCGGAGCCTGAAATCAGAGCTAAATTATTGGGATGCAAAGCTCCGGAATTCAGTGAGACTCCACCTCCCAAATCGCTCTCCTGGCGCGCTGACGTCTCCGAATGCCTGGCCGGAATGATCTCCGCACTCGACTACTATATGGTGCAGGGCCCTCCCGGAACGGGTAAAACCTCTGTCCTGCTGATGCAGTACATCGGGCATATCCTTTCCGAAACCAAAGAAAAAGCACTCATCCTCAGCTTCACGAATCGTGCTGTGGATGAGATCTGCAGCCATCTGGACAGGGAAAATTTCAATTATATCAGGCTGGGTAACAAAGTTCACCTACCTGAAATTCAAGCTCAGAAGAAAGCAAAAAAACAAACCACCAAAGCGACCAATGAATATACCAAAGACGATTATCTGAACTGCAGGATCTTTGTCGCCACCACACATACTTTCCAAGGTCTGGCACCGGATTTGCTGAATCAGATCAAACTGGATGAAATAATTATCGACGAGGCTTCGCAGATTCTGGACCACCATGTCATAGGGCTGATGTCCAAGATCAGAAAAACCATCCTGATCGGCGACCAGAACCAGCTCCCGCCCATTATTCTGCAGCAGACTGACACCGACAAAGAGTCCATCCTGGAACGCTTTATCGTTAATGCCAACAAGAAGATCTTCCCCACCTGCCATTCCATGCTGACCAATCACTACAGAATGCATGACGAGATAGCACGGCTGGTCAGTGACAGCTATCAGAAAAAACTGAAATCAGACAGCTCGCGCCAGATGGTTAACGAGCCCTGGCTCCGGCCCCAGGATGCTTTTCTGAAGAAGGTTCTGGCGTCAAGGCTGGTCTGGATCGATACGCAGCCTTCCTTTCAGAGCAAGGCAGACACCTGTCACGCAGATTGGATAAAGACATTCATGGAAAAACTAAGTGCTGTGCTGCCTGCTGATGAGATCTGTACCAAAGTCGGCATTATATCACCCTTCAGGGCACAGGGACAATGCATCATGTCAGCCCTGGGAAAGAAATACAGAGACCTGACAGTCGATACCGTGGAGCGCTATCAGGGTTCAGAACGGGAATGCATCATCATGTCCTACCCCATCCGCTACCAGCATGAACTGACCATGCTGCAGTCTATAAATCAGTTGGGAACCGTCGACCGCAAACTGAACGTCGCGCTAAGCCGCGCCAGAGAACAGCTCATCATCCTGGGCAGCAGCAAGATCCTGACCCATTCAGAGTTTTTCCATAAAGTCTTTGACCTGATCAAAAAGCACGGGATAGTCATCAGCGGTCAGGAGATCGGAGTCAATTAATCCTTGACTTTATTGCGCTCAAGCATTCTTGGCATTAATCTGTAAATCTGTGCAAGAGCATATGATATGAGAAATGTATGAATTTTATAAGGAGATAATTATGAATCAGCCCAATCAACCCAACCAACTGAACATCAAGATCGACGAAAAGGTCGGTGAAGGCGTCTATGCCAACTTTTTCGTGATCAGCAACTCGCCCTCGGAGTTCATTCTGGATTTTGGCAGAATCGTGCCCGGCATCCCTGATGCTAAGATCTATACCAGAGTGATGACCACTCCACAGCACGCCAAACAGATGCTCCAGCTTCTGGAGAAAAACATCGATGCTTTCGAAAAGCAGTTCGGTGAGATCAAGATCGTGGGCCAGCCGGACCACAAATCGGTGGGATTCAAGACCAGTACGCCCGGGCAGAACTGACGTCCTAAAAAGTCTTGACGAAACCAGAGCCCCAAAAGATTTGGTTAAAACAGTCTTAAATATAGTGAAATAAACAGTATATAAGGGAGCAATTGCGAATGAAAAATATGTCCTGGCGCAGTGCATCAATCCTGGTTTTCATCCTGGTAACGGTGTTTTTCCTTGCCCCGATGGTCATTCCCAACCTGCCAGACTGGTGGGGAAACAAGAAGATCAAGCTCGGGCTGGACTTACGGGGTGGAATGCAGATATTGCTGGATGTGGATACATCCAACCTCAACACAGAACAGGCCAAAGACGCTGTGGATAACGCCATTCAGGTTATCCGCAACCGTATTGACCAGTTTGGCGTGGCAGAACCCTCGATCCAAAAAGTCGGGGACACACGCATTATGATTCAACTGCCCGGCGTGAGAGATTTTGACCGGGCCCGCAGCCTGATCGGTAAAACCGCAATGCTGGAATTCAAATTCGTGGCTGAAGGCGATGAAGCGGAAAAGGTTAGAAATTCTCTGGACCTTTATCTTAAGAACAACCTGAACCTTTATCCCAAGCTGGCTGAATTTTACAAACCGCTGGAAGCTTCGGAAACCGATACCACCTTCACGTCGGATACCGGCAAAGTATTTACCAATCTGATGAACAGTGGCACCACACCCGGTACTTTGGGTTATGAAGATGTTCCTGTTCTCACTGAGATGCTTAAGGATTCCACTTTCACAAACAACATTCCCGCCGGTTTCATGATCGCATTGGGACAGGAGAACAAGGCTGATTCCAAAGCAGACCGCGAAGTCTATATCCTGCACGAAAACGCTGAACTGACAGGCGAAGCGCTGGATTATGCCAAAGTTATGATCGGCAATCCCAATTCCGGTGATCCCAGCACTGCCAATAAACCCTACATCTCATTCAAACTCAATAGAGACGGCGCCCGCAGATTCGAAGTCCTGACAGGTAATAACATCAACCGACGCCTGGCCATTCTGCTCGACGACATCGTTTATGCAGCACCGGTCATCAAAGACCGCATTCCCAGGGGAGAAGGCCAGATCTCAGGAAGCTTCACCCTTGATGAAGTCAGAGACCTTGTGATCGTGTTGAAAACAGGCAACCTGAAAGCTCCTGTCAACGAAGCAAGAACCGTTGTGGTCGGCGCTTCTCTGGGTTCAGACAGTATCAGAAAAGGTGCGATGGCTGGTTTGATCGGCTTCTGCGCCGTATTCTTGTTTATGCTTATATATTATAAGGGTGCCGGCTTCATAGCTGATATCGCTTTAATTCTGAATATCGGATTCATCGGAGCAATGCTGGCTGCTTTTGGCGCAGCATTGACACTGCCAGGTATCGCAGGTATCATTCTGACCATCGGCATGGCGGTAGACGCCAATGTGCTGATCTTTGAAAGAATCAGGGAAGAACTTGACAATGGCAAGACCCCCAGAACCGCTGTTGATGCAGGTTACAAGCGTGCAGTCATTACTATCTGGGACTCCCAGTTGACAACCCTGATCGCAGCATTGGTGCTGTATAATATTGGTTCCGGTCCGGTGCGCGGATTTGCTGTAACTCTGGCCATCGGTATTCTGGGCTCCATGTTCACTGCTATTGTTCTGTGCCGCGGTATCTTTGACAATTTCGTGCTCACCAGCAACAAAAAGACCATGAGTATTTAGGAGAGAAAAATGCGTTTCTTAAGTAAAACCAATATCCCCTTCGTCAGAATCCGCTACTATGCATACGCTGTCTCTGCCCTGATACTTATCGCCGGCATCATTGGACTCGTTATCAATGGCCTGAACTGGAGCATCGATTTTACCAGCGGTGTGGCTTTGGAGCTTAACCTTACTCCAGCCAATCCCTCAACACCTGCCCTGCAGATCGAGACTCTCCGCAAAGTGCTTTCAGATAATGGATTCAAAGAAGCGGAAATCCAACGCATCGGATTGCCTGAAGCTGCTCATTTCCTGATCAAAACAAAAGTGATCAACGAAGAAGGCGGTAAGACAACCAGAGAACGTATCACTGATATCATAGCTCAAAACCTGCCGGCTTATGTGGAAGGCAGAGATATGGAAAAAGATGTGATCGTTCAAAGTGATGAAGTCGGTCCCAAGGTCGGAGATGAATTACGTTCCCAGGCACTGCTGGCCGTGTTTATCTCCATGATCTTAATGATCATCTATATCTGGATCAGGTTTGAACTGACCTTCGGTATTTCAGCCATTCTGGCTATTATTCATGACGTGTTGATCATAGTCGGTATCTTTGCCATCACAGGCAAGGAGATCACCATCCAGATCGTGGCAGCACTGCTGACGATCGTAGGTTATTCCATCAATGACACCATTGTGATCTATGACCGCATCCGCGAAGATCTCAGAGTCTATAGAAAAGACCCTTATGAAATAGTCTTTAACAACGCCATGAATAAGACTTTGGGCAGAACCGTGATCACGTCAGGCACAACCATGCTGACTGCCCTGTCTTTGTATTTCTTCGGTGGAACAGTCATTCACGACTTTGCCTTTGCCATGGTCCTGGGACTGCTCTTTGGAACTTATTCCTCGATCTTTGTCGCCAGTAATCTTGTGATAGATTATTATCATCTTACTCATCACGAGAAGGCTTCACTGCAAACCCTGACCAGTAAGTCCCAAACCAAAAAAAGATAATCAATTCTATTGATATGATACGGATGCAGTGTCAAAATTGCATCCGTATTTTTTTGCCTGTTTTGTTTGAATCAGTTAATATATGTTCAGGAGATGATTATGAAACTTACACATTATTCACAGGTTGAACTGCAGCCGGTCAAGGTTGAAGGAGCGGCTGGAGCTCATATCCGCTGGCTGATTGCTGAAAAGGACGGCGCGCCGAACTTTGCGCTACGCATGTTTGAAGTCGAGCCTGAAGGGCATACGCCTTATCATAAGCATGCATGGGAACACGAAGTTTATTGTCTGGAAGGGGAAGGCATGCTGGTCTTTGAAGGTAACGAGTACCCCTTCAAGGCACATGACAGTATGTACATAGACCCTGACAAGATGCACCAGTTTAAAAACACTGGCAAAGAAAAACTGAAATTCCTCTGCATCATACCTCACGAAAGCAATTACAATACAGAAAAGAAAGAGGACAAACCTCTTAAGAAACCTGTTAATCCTTTCGCAGCAGGTAAAGCGAATAACTGCTGATTATATCTAACCATATAGTGGATGCTCCGGCATCCACTTATTTTTACATTGAATCTTCCTGATTAAGATTTCAAGTCTTCCCACTATTTCAACTTTCCCTTAGATTCTGTCTGCTTTCACATCCCTTTTTTCAACTACTTTACCATTACGGTAGTATTACGGTAGCATTACGGTAAATAACCGTATTAGTACCGTAATACTACCGTAATGGTCAAGTAATGCATGTAAGGAAAAAGAAGGAATCGGGCTTGTGGGCAAAGCGAAAGCATAATATACAATTATGGTGGGGGTTAAGGACAAAATTAGCAAACAGAAATCGCTTGACATAAATATTGAAGTCAGTATTAGCTATAATTTAATATGCGTAATGATGAAATATCGAGCTTGAGAATGGAGATAACAATATTATAAATATGTTAAATATCAGGAGGTTACTGTGAAGCACCTGAACTTGGTTTTTGTATTCATCCTGTTTGTCTTAGGTTTGAATGCAGCCTGGATAAACAATATGCCCATCACCATCACCCAACCGGACGGACAGAAAATCGAATGCTTCGCCACCGGAGACGAATTTCACAACTGGCTGCACGACAAAGATAACTACACCATTATCCGCTCTATCAAGACTGGTTATTATACTTATGCCGTGAAAGATGGAGAAGGTGTAAAAGCGGGAGACCTCATCGTCGGCAGGGATGATCCGCAAAGAAGTTCTTTGCGGCCTGGAATCAATATTTCAACCCAGCTCTATCAGCAGCAACGCCTTTCCCTGGAACAGGAAAACATCGTTCGAGACTATCGCAACGTGGGCTTCATCAACAACCTCGTCGTCTTCATCCGCTTTTCCGATCAGAGTGAATTCGGAGAAAATATCTCGCTTTATGACGGATGGCTCAATTCCAATACCAGTTCACTGAAGAATTACTACCTGGAAGCTTCCTACAACCAGTTGACGGTCAATACAACCTTTTACCCCCTAGCTGTCGGAGGCATGGTTGTCAGCTATCAGGACCCACATCCGCGCAGTTATTACTGTCCTTATGATTCAATAGGCAATCCCGACGGATATGAAGACGGAGATGAAAGCTGGGAGAGAAAGTCAACACTGATAGCCGCCGCCGTCGATGCCATAGCACCACTTGTGCCAACCGGCCTGAACATTGATTTCAACAATGACGGATTGGTGGATAATATGGCCTTTGTAATAGCTGGAGAACCAACTGCCTGGGCGACCCTGCTCTGGCCACAAAAAACTCAGCTCAGTACCATAGAGAAATTCATCAACGGGAAACGGGTCTATAGTTACAATTTACAAATACAAACTCATCTTGCAGGCAGTAATGTTGGAGTTCTATGCCACGAATTCTTTCACACGCTCGGCGCTCCGGACCTTTATCACTACACTGAAGGTTCCCTCGTAACTCCTGCCTACCGGTGGGACTTGATGGATCAGGACCAGAATCCGCCCCAGCATATGTCAGCTTTCATGAAATGGAAATACGGGCACTGGATAGACAGCATACCCTTGATCACTGCGGATGTAAATTATACCTTGAATCCCATCACTTCAGACACTGATAACGTATACAGAATCGATTCTCCCTATTCCATGACAGAGTACTTTGTAGTGGAATACAGACGCCAGACCGGAACCTTCGAAAGCAGCATACCCGGTTCAGGACTTCTGGTCTGGAGAATCAACACAACCTGCGGAAACGGCAATGCAGACGGTCCTCCTGATGAAGTGTATGTTTACCGTCCAGGCGGAACTACTGTGAACAATGGCGCACCCTATGACGCTCACTTCAGTGCACAATCAGGCAGGACATCAATCAGTGATGCCACGGATCCCAGTTGCTTTCTTTCTGATAATGGCCCCGGCGGATTGTTTCTGTCAGGCATCGGCTCAGCCGGATCCACCATCACTTTTACAAAAAACACGCCTGCCGTTACCACAATAACTCTTCCCTACAGCCAGAACTTTGACGGATCAGTTTACCCTCCTGATTTTTGGCTTAGGTCCAAAAACGGCGCATTCGATTTTGATTGTGTGACAGCTTCACTTTACCCCACTGCCTATCCGCAATCCGGCGTAAAAAAATGGTCAGGTATCCCAGCAATTTATGCGAGGAAGATGATTATGCCACTCTGGTCAGCCCCAAATTTCTTTCATTTGGAGACACTGATTATTTGTATGTGTTATCCTTCTGGATGTATAGGGATGACGGAATGCCTGACAAGGATGACAGACTGCAAGTGTATGTCAATAATAACGTAAGCATTGACAGCAACTCTCGCAAGCTGCTGGAGATCAACCGCGCCAGTAATTTCACCCCGAGAGTGGCCACAACGGGATGGTATCAATATACCACCAGTTTTGTTCTGCCGGAAACAGGATATTATAACATCATCTTCAGAAGTATTTCATCGGCAGGATTTAACATATACATAGATAACTTTTACCTGGAAAAAATTCCCTATCCCAACACCCGCTGTGAATGGATCGGAAACGTTTCAAACAACTGGTCTGATCCTGCCAACTGGCTGAATGAAATACTCCCGGCCACTGGAAAAGATGTGATCATCGGTGACGGATATACATATCTGCCGACATTGATGACCAATACTGTCTGCCGATCTCTGACCACAGCCAGGAATGCAGACCTGTTCATCAGAGATGCCACGTTGACCGTTGAAGAGGATGCTTATCTGAATGGTGATATTCGTTTGCTGGATGCTGCTCCAAAGCTGCTTGTGTATGGAAAACTCACTTTTGATCATTACTCCCGTTTGTTCAGCGAAGGCAGTTCACCTGAGATAACGGTTTATGGTGATTTGACAATAGACATCAGCTTTGTTACTGATTTTACGATGGCGGAAGGCCTGCTCAAACTCACTGGTAGTAATTCCTCTACTATGTTTATGGACTGTGAGGTCACTCTTCAGAACTTCACAATCCAGAAATTTGGAGCCACAGTTAATCTGGTCAATCCAGGCCAAAGAAAAATCCTGATAGAAGGTGACCTTACTGTCGCTGGCGGAGGCAGTTTAATTACGCCGACTGGCAATTACACATTTGAGTGTAAAAATGCCCTGCACGCTTATGGTAATTTCATGATGGCAGGCGGCACTTTGGAATTTTCTGGTGTCACGCATGACGTTGTTTTATCCGAGAACAGCTATCTGAATCATGTGCTGCTATCCGAAAATGTCTATGTGTTTGTCCCCACCAACATAAGAGTTAACGGTAACCTGAACATTGGCAACAGGCATCTCAATATCTATAACAACACCTTGTATCTGAAAGGCAATTTTATCTCCTCTCAGAGTTCCAGTTTCCTGCAAGACGGTTCTACCGTTATCTTCAACGGCACCGGTGATCAGACCTGCTCCAGCGCAAGTTTCACAAATCTTGTCTTAAATAAAAGCGCCGGAAAGCTGATCATTCCATCCGGATCGAACATTTATACTGCAAGCTATGACTATACTGCCGGAAGTATAGAAGTCAACGGGGGTTATTTTACAGCTTATGATCTGACTGACATCAACATCAAAGGCAGCTACATACTAACTTCCGGCAGTATCACTCTAACGCAGGACGGTGCTCAGAACGTTGATCTGGACGCGGACCTGACCATCAGTGGAGGGACCTTTACCATCAATGGCGGAGGCGCTTACGGCAGCGATTGGGCCTACTCGCGCAACATAGCGATCAATCTCAGCGGCGGCACTCTTGCCTTTAACAACGCCAGCGGAGTGAACCTGACCGATACCGGTCACACCCTGACTTTCGATGGTTCCGGCGGCACAATCAAATGCAAAGGCTCTTTCCTGATCAACAGGGCAAACTTCACCATGCCAGGTGCCGGAACCGGCTGCACAGTAGAAATGACGGGAACTGCAGACACCTATGTCCTGACCGTCAGCACCAGTTCCTTCCGCAATCTCAAGATCAACAAAACTGCCAGGTCTGATTCTGACAGGGACAGCACTGATCGCTCTGATGGCAGGGATGGCGAATTCCGCACCAATATGGTCTCGCTATCAGGAAATCTGAATGTTACAGGAGACCTGACCATCACGGCAGGCTATCTTGACCTGGCAGGATTCACCTGCAATGTGGGCAATGATTATCATCAATACTCTTATCTATATATGTATGGTTCTGCCCTTCTGAATGTCAACAACGACGTCATTCTGCACACCGGCGCTGCAGGAAACTTAAGCGCAGGAAACATCATTGTCAAACGCAACTGGACTACTCAATCCGGCGTCACGCTTCAGATGAGCAGTCTGGTCACTGTCAGTTTTGGCGGAACGGTCAATTCCACGCTGACCCTTGCTTCGCCTGACATGTGGTTCGGCAGCATGGTCATTGATAAAACCACAGGCCATGTCTTTGTTGCGGAAGGAACCCAATATCTGAACATCGCCAATGACCTGACAGTCAATACAGGCGAATCTTTATTTCTCAGAAACTCGACCGTCTCTGTGACAGACATGTTTACGGCCAGCGGCAACACCTATCTGGAAGCAGGCTGCAGCGTATTGACCTATGACCTCAACCTCGCCGGCAACATGCAACTGGTAAATGCCTCAGTCACAGTCACCCGCAATTTTGTTGAACAGGCGACCGGCATCCTGAACATCATCCCCGGCACCTTTATCATCAATACGCCCTACATCGGAACCTATTACAACTTCAGCGGCATCACCTATTTTGACGGCGGGACCTTCCAGATCACCAACGACGGAATGCAGTTTACGCCCACTTCCCAGTTTGATTTCAGAAGCGGAAACCTCATCCTCGGCGGCAGCTTCAGAGCCATTGACAGCAACGTTTTCCGTCCCACCGCCGGAACTGTCGAATTCACCGGCGCACGCAATTGCACTGTTGAGTGCAGCAACGGAAACTACTTCCACAACCTGATCCTCAATAAACCCAGCACAAGTTGGAGCCTGAACTTCGGCACCGACATCACTGTAAACAACGACCTGACCGTGCAGTCTGGCAACAACGTCCTGGGACCGCACACTCTGAATGTCGGCAGAGACATGATCATCAACGGCAACTGGCTGATCGCCAGTCAGACCGCCAGCATCATCAATGTCGGCAGAAACTGGACAAACAACGTGGGCATCAATGCATTCGCCCAAGGCACCGGAACCGTTAACTTTGTTTCTGCTCAGCAGGGTGTAATCAACCGGGATGATTTTTACAATGTCAATTTCAACAAGACCTCACCCGAAGTTAACGACATGGTCATCGCCTCTGCCGGCACCGTTAAAGTAGATGGCAATCTCAACATCCTTAACGGAACGGTGAAGCTCTCTTCCGGAGGCATATTAGACGCCAACGGCATGGTCGATATCAATGGCGGATTGGACATCTCATCTGATGGAGCGATCTCCACTTTGCGCCTGGCAGGAAATTTCTTTGACGAAAGTGATGAAACGCCCTTCTTCATTGCCAATCAGGGCTGCACGATCATTTTCGACGGCTCTGGCGACCAGACTTTTGGTGGTGATTATCCTACCGGAACCAATCTGAATCTATACAATGTCACTGTGAGTAAGACAGGTGGCAGCGTTCTGCCCAATAATCCCATTGATGTATCCGGTAATTTCCAAATCTCCAGCGGAGGCTGGGGCTATGTTGACGCTGGCTACACCAAAACCTTCCGCGGTAATCTCATTATTGAATCAGCCGGAACCTTCAATGACAACACAGGCATCGTGGCTTTAGCAGGAACTGCTGACTCCAATCTGAAACTGCTGGGAACGGCTATTTTTGGCACCTTCACCATCAACAAATCCGCTGCCAGCAATGTTAACCTGACCGGCAACGCCATCTTCAGCGGAACTTCCGTCATCAATCTGACCGCCGGCATTCTGAATGTGAACACTTACACCTTCAAGTATGCCGGAACCATGAACATCTACACCGACGGCAGACTTAATCTGACTGCGGGTTCCGTCCTCAACATCAACAGTTCAGGCACCCTGAATCTGCAGGGCGGTGGAGAATTCTACAGCATCGGTTCTGAAAACAATCCTGCCCTTGTGACTGCCGAAACCGGATATTACACATTCAGCACCTCTGCGGCTCAAGTCACTACTCTGGGAGCCAGTTACACCACTTTCGAGAGAATGGGCACGAACGGGATAAACTTAACTTCACGCTGCGGGCTCGATCCTGATCACAGATTTTACAGGTGCACCTTCCAAAACGGCATTGCTGGCGGCACTCTGCTGACCATCAACACCAACGCCAGCCATACGATCGTGGGAGCGAATTTTCCTGCTAATACCTGGAGCGGCGCCAGTAACGTGACCCGAACTAATTCAGGCGCCATGTACATGATCACTTTCAGCAGTTGGACAGGAGCTTTTGGCGGTGAGGATTTTGACAACGACAACTACAACAAAATCACCTGGCTGCAGCCGGAACCGCCAGCCACACCGCTGAACCTGCAGATCGCCATTGTCAATGATGAAGTTGTCCTGACCTGGAACGCAGTGGCAAATGCGACTGGATATAATGTCTATCGCTCTTTCACTCCGGACAATCCTTCCTCGTTTGAACTTATGATCAGCACCGACCTGACCAGTTACAGTGATGAATCACTGCTCTATTATCCCCGTGCCTTCTATTATGTCACGGCTTTTGCAGAGTAAGATCTAACAGCTCCGGCGCAATAATTGACAGGCTGCGATCTTTTCAGGTTGCAGCCTTTTTTCATTCTTTCATCATATTTTCCCCACTCTCCCCATATGCTTTTTCCATACATGCATTACGGTACCAATACTATACCATTACGGTAGCATTACGGTTATTTACCGTATTGGTACCGTAATACTACCGTAATGGTTAAGTAGTGCAATTATGGGAAAAGCAGAGAAAGTGAATGGGTGAAAAATGTGCCGGGAAAGAAAAATGCAGGAGCTGTGTCGGATTAGAGATTCAGGTATTGATCATATAGATGGGAGAGATGTTTCCGGAGAAGTCGTAGCCGTTTTCGATGCGCTGCCAGCCGTATTTCTCGTAATAACCCTTGTGGTCGGTGGTGAGATAGACTGTCTTATAGCCTAAACTTCCGGCTTCCCTGACTCCGTGCTCCAGCATCATTGCGCCGAGGCGGTTTCCACGCTCCGATGCTTCCACAAACAGGCAACCCAACCAGGGGAACAGGTCCTGCCGGCTGATCAGGTCATTGGTCAGCAGGGCATAGCAGCCGACAATTTCATCAGCTTTGAGTAAAAGATAGAATCTGGGCAAAGGCTTGCCGGGCAGGGAGGAATGGGCGATGGCGTCATGGTAGAAAGCATGGTTCTCAGCTCTGCCCCACTTCGAGTGAATGTAGGCGACCGCTTTGTACAGGCCGCCGGTGTAGTCTTTGACATTGATGATCTCATACATAGCTACTAACTCTAAAAACAGTCACTTGAAGTCCAAAAACAGTGAGGTGGGTTAACCACATCAGATCTCGCTGATTTTGAACTCCAAATTAGTCTCGTTAATAAAAAACCGGAGTCCGAAATTCCCCATTAGCATTGAGGGTTCAGCCAGGTCACCAAGGGAATTACGAACTCCGGTTAACTTGGTATTTAATATTTTATTCTATCGGTTGAGGCCGCACCATCTGCGAGCCCATAAACTGCTCATACATACGCAACGAATCCAGATAAGGGCTCATCACGCTGCTGACCCTGGGATTCATCAGTTCGATCATCTCCCTGGAGCGTTTGAAAGTGCGCATTTCAAGGCCCACATCATAGATGAAATAGGCCAGGTCATAATCATTGGGATAGCGCCGGATGGCTTCGGCAAGGATCTCGTAGGTGATTTCGGGACTGTGGGAATACCAGAGCTTGACCATGAAAATGTAGTTTTCCAGGTCATCCTGTTTCTTGGTCAAAGTCTGTCTGGTAATTCTGGCGGCCTCTTCATAATCGCCGGTTTGCAGAAGCAGGTTGATGCTTCTGATGTCTTTGGAAAATTCGGATGAGATAAAGATAAAAGCTTCATCCATATATTTCTTGGCTTTTTCATTGTCACCTTTCTGCAGGAAATAGGTGGACGCCCTGTCAAAAGCGGCACCGTAGTTCATGATCAGGCGGCGCATGTTTTCATCTTTATAAACACGCTTGTCCTTGATGGAACGGTAGGAATAGACCTTGTCCGTGTTGTTCAGCAGACGGTCAATGTCCAACTGGTCAGAACCGTAGGTGGGAACCACTCTGCTGACCATTCCTTCGTTGCGGGTGTATCTTTCGAAGCCGATGTAGGTCTCACAGGTCACGGCAAAATAGATGGGACGGTGTCCATAATTGTCCTGGATCAGTTTCAGGACGGCCAGGTCGGACACACGGAAGATGCCTTCGTTGCGCCACATCGGATGCATGGGATAGGTCAGGGTCATGGACTGCTCAGGAATCGGAGATTTGATCCCGATGGTAAATCCTTCTCCCTGACGGGTAGTGTTTTTGAACAGGTAATTGATGATGGGATAGACATCTCCATACTCCGGCGGCGGCGTGTAGGATAGCTGTTCCAGCAAAGAATCCGGCCAGTCGAACAGGACACCTTCCCTGTCTCTGAGCTGACGCAGATACCAGGGCGTGTTCAGAAGGCTGAGATTGGCTACCGTAACGTCCTTGCGGATACCTTTCAGGGTGCTGTTCTTGAAATCCATCGCCACTTTCATGGCGTCCAGACTCTGCTGCGAAGGCGCTACATCCTTGGCGGGATAAATGTTCTCCTTAACCGCTGGATCATAAACCGCCTGGCAGTACCAGAGCGGGAAAGTGTCGTTGTCGCCGTTGGTGAAGATGATGGCATTCTCTTCCAAAGAGTTCAGGAAGTTCATTCCATAGTCCACCGCCATGTATTCTTTGGAACGGTCGTGCACCTTGTACTGCGAGGCCAGATTGATCAGGGGCAGAATCAACAGCACTGCGGTCAGGATGTATAATGGAGTCTTTTTGTTCAATAGCGGCCTGAGCAGACTCAGACAGCCGATGCCGATCCAGATCGCCCACATGTTGAAGGCGCTGACAAAGAAATAATCACGGTCGCGCACTTCAGCATTGGAAAGATTCAGGACAAAGACAAAGATGACAGTGGTCATGATGAAAACGCTGAGCAGATAGGCAAAGGCATGCCTGTTGCGCTTGGCAAGGTCAAAAAATCCCAGCACTCCAAACAGGATCACCAAAGTGTTGCCAACCACCGTGAAAAACATCTGGGGCAGTTTTGTCCAGGCTGAAAGCGTCTCCGCATTGAACCACTGCCAGCCGAAATATCTGAGGAAATGAAATCCGTATTGGGTGGCCAGCGTGGCGCGCCGCACCATGAAAGAGATCTCTCCATACTGGCGGCGCAGAACATAATCCATGAACAGGCTCCAGTTATGCGGATAGCCCTCATTGATAAAGGGCCTGAGCGCTGAACGCACCAGCAGGAAAATATGGGGGCTCAGTCCAATGCCGACCAATACTATGCCCAACAGCCAAACCTTTTTGTCCACCAGGTCGCGGAAGTTGAAGTAGAACAGAAGCGCTGCCACCAGCATGAACATCCATTTGTTGAAATCAGGGAAACTGATGGATTTGCCGATGGAGTCCGTTATGAAATAAACAGCCAGCAGGACGACCGCATAGATGATCATCTTGAGCCAGAAATGACCTTCCTTGATGGCTTTGTGAATGAAAGGATAGAGAATGATGAACATCACGGCGGGCACGGTTTGCAGAGCAGTCTGATGCACACAGAAACCAAGGAAAAAACTGTATACTATGAGCAGCAGGATATTCTGATGCGAAAAATCCTCTGATTTTTCCACCCAGACCAAAGTCAGCCACAGCGTCAGATTGACAAAGAACAGCATACCGGAGTTGACTTCGGCTTCTATGGAAGTCATCCAGTGCGTGTAGGCAAAAGCTGTGTAGAGCGCTGCCAGCACGCCTGACAGCACCACGAGCCATTTGTTCTTTTCAAACATGCTGACCAGTTTGACTGTGATCAGATATGTAAATAAGACACCGAAAGCGGAAAACAGAGCCGAGATGAAAGCAGTGATCACAGCGTGAGTAAACAGGCTTCCGCCGATCGCGCACAACGCTCTGCCGATCACGATGTAGAAAGGATTTCCGGGAGGATGCGGAATGCCCAGAATGCTGGCGCAGGTGGCATATTCTCCGGCATCCCAGAAAGACATCGTTCTCGCCAGAGTGAGCATATACACGACCAGCGAAGATAGAAAGATAAACAACCCGACATAGCTGTTGGTCTTCTTATCCACTATGGGAAGAGGCTTGTAGTCAATCAAAGGCGCATAGTCTTTTTTCTTCGGCGGAGTGTAGCTTTTGGGGTTTTTATCTTTCAGTTTCTGGGCTGCTTTATAGTCTTTGGGAACGTTCTTGGACATTTATCCTCCTTGTGTTGTGTGCTAATCTTTCATGCCGGTCTTGGCAGTGCTTTCGATGATTTGTTTCTGGGCCAGGAAGAACAGGATCAGGATAGGTAATATGCTGAAGGTCGAAGCTGCCATCAAGAGTGTGGTCTGGGCTGATGCTTCCGCGTTGAAATAACTGAGTCCCACTTGCAGAAGTCTCTTTTCAGGTGAATCTGTCATCACCAAAGGCCACATGAAGCTGTTCCAGGAGCCGATCAGGGCAAAGACGGAAGCTGTCGCGATCACGGGTTTTGACAGCGGCAGCACAATTCTCCTCAGCATCCCGAAAGTGCTGCAGCCGTCTATGGAAGCGGCGTCAAACAGTTCTTTTGGCAGAGATTTAAAGTGCTGACGGAACAGGAAAACGGTGAAAACATTGGTCCACCAGGGAATGATCAATCCTCTGTAGGTATCCAGCCATTGCAGCTTATCGAGCAATACATAGGATGAAATGATATAGATCGGTTCCGGCACCATCACCATGCTGATAAAGAGCAGAAACAGCATCTCGCTGCCCTTGAATTTCATCCGCGCAAAGGCATAGGCAGCAAAAGCAGAGGTCACCAGCACACCCAACAAAGTCAAGAATGAGACATAAAGCGTGTTGGCGAAATAGCGCGCGAACGGCACCTTGTTGAAGGCTTTGACGAAGTTGCCCCAGTGCAGGCTGACAGGCTTGTAGACATGCTCTATCTTACTTGACGCAATGCGGATATATTCTCTTGTGATCCTGTCCTCATCATTCAAATAATGCACCAGACTCGAATCCCCTGATGCTTTGACAACAATGATGCGCTGCTCAGGACTGCTTCCAGAGATCCTGTCATAATTTTCCTTGGGAATGAAGACAGATTCTCCTTTGTTGAATTCAGCCTGCGACATCAGTGCAGTTGAGATCATCCAGATGAAGGGAACGACCATGAAAATTCCGCAGGCGATCAGGACAATGTAGATGAAGGCATTTCTAAATGAGCTTCTCATGTCGCCTCCTAATAATTCACATGCTTTTCAAGGCGTTTCTGGATGAAGGTGAGCGTCATGATTACCACAAACAAAGCCAAGGCAGCAGCGCTGGCATAGCCCATTTCATGCGTGTCGAACCCTTTCGTGAAAATGTAATAAACGATCAGGTTGGTCGTCCCCAAAGGCCCGCCCTTATTGGTCATAAGATAGACCTGTGAGAAGGCCTGGAAAGTCACTATCGTTGTCATCATAAGCACATAATACGTTGTCGGCGACACCAAGGGCAGAGTGATCTTGAAGAACTGCTTGAGCTTGCCTGCACCGTCGATCTCTGCAGCTTCATAATAGTCCTTGGCAATGTTCTGCAGTCCCGCCAGGTATATGATTGTGTTATATCCCAAACCTTTCCAGACTGTCATGATGATAATGGAGAAAAGCGCTTGGGAAGGTCCGCCCAACCACCTTGGCAGGGTGATGCCGAACCCTGAAAAGAAGATGTCAAAGATGCCCCGTGCTTCTGCCAGCCACTTCTGAGGGTTCATTCCAAAGACTTCCAGGAACTTATTGGCCAGGCCTGTCTGTTCGTTGAAAATTATCTTCCAGACTATGGAAACCGCCACCATGGAAGTCACGAACGGCAGAAAATACACGGTGCGGAACAGTCCCCTGAGCGCTTTTATCTGATTCAGCAATACAGCAAAAATGAGTGAGAAAATCAGGCTTGCCGGCACAACGAAAATCACCAGCCAGACTGTATTCATCATCGATTGCCAGAATTCCGGATCCTTGAACAGCTTGATGTAATTACTCAGCCCTATGAACCCTCCCGTGCCATGCAGCGTCCATTCATAAAAGCTGATGACGAAGGACATCACGATCGGGATCAACCGAAACGCCACCAGTAGAACCAGCGCCGGCAGAATGTACATGTAGGGTGAGATTTTCCAGCGTGTTTTCATATCACACTCCGTTCTTAAACAAACAAATCATTGCGAGGTTGCATTCTTTTGCCTGAATTGGTTAGGATCAATGTTCAATTGCTTACACTTGCGATATATGTTTTCCCTGGGAATTCCGGAAATTTGAGAGACAGTTGAGATATTGCCTTCCGTCTTTTCAAACAGCGCTATCAGATACTCACGGGTAAATTGCTCCTTGGCCTGAGACCACTTCATGTCAGTGAACTCCGGAAGCTCTATGTTGCTCTTATGGGGAAGCAGGTTCTCAGGCAAGTCCTCAGGCTGTATGATGGAGTGCTCTGCCAGAATTATGGCGTGCTCAATGGCGTTGCGAAGTTCACGCACATTGCCTTTCCACTGGTTGTTGAGCAGAATGTTCAGCACCGCAGGCGAGATCGTTATATTCGGCTTCTGGTATTTGTCTCCAAACTCCTTGACGAAAGCGCTGGCCAGCAGCTTGATATCGTCTTTCCTTTCCCGCAGCGGCGGAATATTGATATTAATGACGTTCAGCCTGTAGTAAAGGTCTTCCCTGAACAGCCCCTTCTCCACCTGAGCTTTGATGTCCTTATTGGTGGCTGCAATGATCCTGGCATCCGAATGCAGGTCAAAATCACCACCCACCTGACGGTAAACTCCCGTCTCTAATACTCTGAGCAGCTTGACCTGAAAGCTGAGCGAGGTCTCAGTGATCTCATCCAAAAACAAAGTTCCGTCCGTCGCTTCCTGGAAGTACCCGACCTTGTCACGCCAGGCATCAGTGAACGCACCTTTCTTATGACCAAACAGATGACTTTCCAACAGCGTTTCTGTCAAACTGCCGCAGTTCACTGACACGAATTTCTTCATCTTGCGTTTACTGTTGCGGTGGATCAGTTCTGCAAACACGCTTTTTCCGACTCCGGTGTCGCCTGTGATCAGCACGATCGTGTCCATCTTTGCGATCTTCTGCACCTTCTGCAGAATGCCCTGGATGGAATCGCTGCTGCCAACGATCGCACCGACGTCCAGATCCCTTTGGATCATCTCATTCAAACGCTGATTTTCTTCCATCAGCCATTGATTCTGCAGGATCTTCTCTATCTGGATATTGATCAGGTCAAGATTGCGGATGGGTTTAACTATGAACTCACTGGCACCGATCTTCATTGCCGTTACGGCGTTTTCGATGGTTGCCTGTCCGCTGATGGCAATGACAGAGGTGAAGTTATAGTTCTTTTTGATCTCATCGATCAGGTCCAGACCGCTTTCTCCTGCCAGGACAAGGTCTATGATCGCCACGTGGTAGGTGTGCTTTTTCAGCAGTTCTTTGGCTGCGGACAGGTTTTGCGCAGTGGAAACAGTGTAGATTGGCTGCAGTTGGACCTGCAGCATTTCCAGCGTTTCAGGGCTGTCATCGACGATCAGAACCCGGTGCTTCGCTTTGGTAGTCATGCTTCACCTGCCAGGGGTAGGAGGATCTTCATCTCATGCTTTTCCGGCAAACTCCAGGTAAACAATTTTCTGTCCCTGGGGGATACTTCAAACATCTGCTCCAGCCTGCTTTCCAGGCCTGTCAGGAAAGAGGAGAGGCCACTGGTGACCTGCTCGCTTTCCGGCAGCAGGATGGACAGCATGGCATACTCACCGCTGTTCTCGACATTGAATTTCACAACATTGTTACCATTCGAATTCGTGTTTTCTGTTTTGACCTGCAGCACCAGAGCATCGATAAAAAGCCCCAGCAGCAAAGGACTGGATCTTACCATCATCTTCTCTTCCGGCTGCAGCAGTTCAAAGCGCAGGCTGTGTTTGACATCCAGTATGTTTTTTAGCAGCCTGATCTCATCTTCCAGCCAGGGTCCAAGTTCAAAAGTAACTATCTCGCTCTGAACCCGGCTGATATATTGTCTGGAACACGCCTGAACCAGATCATCGATCTGGATTCCGGCTTCAGTGATGCTTTCCAGATTTGCGATTTCCGGATACTGTTTCTTAAGTTGCTGAGAATATCCGATGATGATATTCAGCGGCGTATTGATGTTATGGATAAGGCCGTCCAGCACTCTGTACATGGACAGAGCTTCCAGCCGGACGTCCATTTCTTTGTTCAGATCAGGCATGCTGTTTTATATACTCCGCCAGGCCGGTTCTGAAGATGTGCATGGCGTCTTTCAGGTCTTCTTCCTTGAGGACATAAGCGATGCGCAATTCGTTTCTGCCCAGTCCCGGTGTGGCATAAAATCCTTCTGCAGGAGCTGCCATCACGGTCTTGTTATCGATCTGAAAATCCCTCAGCATCCAGATGATAAAGTCTTCCGCATCCTCGATCGGGAGCTTGGCTATGAAATAAAAAGCGCCTTGCGGCAGGACACAGACGCAGCCGTTGATCTTCTGCAGTTCAGCAAACACAAGGTCACGGCGTTTTTTGTATTCCTGCAGAATGCCCGCTATATATGAATCCTCCAGATACACGCAGGCATTGGCTGCCAACTGATCCACAGTGGGCGGACACAACCTTGCCTGGGCAAATTTCAGCACCGCTGCCATCAGCTCTTTGTTATGCGACGCTATACAGCCGATGCGCGCTCCGCAAGCGCTGTAGCGTTTGGAAACGCTGTCCACCAGAATGGCGTTTTCCGCAAATTCAGGCACGTGCATGATGCTGTAATGCTTCATCCCGTCATAGACAAACTCGCGGTAAACCTCATCCGAGATCACGAACAGATTGTGCTTTTTGGCGATCTTGGCAACTCGCAGAATTTCCTCTTCTGAATACACCGTCCCGGTCGGATTGCCTGGATTACAGAGCATTATGGCTTTTGTCTTATTATTGATCAAAGCCTCGAATTTCGAACTGTCCGGCAGGGCAAAGCCGTTCTCCGCATAAGTTGTTATGGGTTTCAGCTTGATGCTCGCCATGGTCGCAAAGCCGTTGTAGTTGGTGTAGAACGGCTCGGGCACGATAACCTCGTCGCCTTCGTTGCAGACTACGGACAGGGCAAAGACAATTGCTTCCGAACCTGCGGTGGTAACGATGATCTCATCTTCTGCCAAAGGGATGTTGTGTTTGGCATAATATTTCACCAGGCTCTGGCGATAGACATCCAGACCTTGCGAGGGACCGTAGGCCAGCACCTTTTCATCAAACTTATGATAGGCATCCATCATGGCATGCGGAGTTTCGATGTCTGGCTGTCCGATATTGAGCTGATAGACCTTGATACCGTTCTTTTTGGCCTGATTGGCATAGGGCATCAGTTTGCGGATGGGAGACGCCTGAATTTCCAGGGCGCGCTGCGAAAGTTTCATATGCTGCCGTTCCTTTTCTGCTTATTTTTTTTCTGTTGACCATTTTTTACAGTGAATTAAAAAAGGCAAGTGAAAACTTTGAAAGGATTATCCATGCATAAATTGATTGCGGCAATACTGCTCTGCTCAGTCTCCCTGCTGGCAGCGGCAACTTATAATGTCAAGAGCGTAAAACAGCTTTATGACGCCGTGCAAAGCATAGACGACGGCATCACAATAATCCTCGAAACCGGTGATTATGATCTGACTCCAATGGCTGTAACAGATTCCACCCTTGGCAATGCCGTAAATCCCGACAGCATGATAACTGTCACAGCCGGTCTGCATATTCATGACAAAACCTACATTAAGCTCATCGGCAAAGACCGCCGCAAGACCATCATCAGAACCTATGCCGGCTATGGTATCTTTATTGAGCATTGTTATGATGTCCTGATCAAGGATCTGACCATTACGGACGGCACACGAGACCAGGACCCCAACGCCACCAGCGGCGCCATTGTAGTCAAACATTCTGATACCAAAATCACCGGCTGCATCATAGAAAACAACAATGGAGATTACAGTAAAACCGTGGCAGGCATCATTGGGATCTGCGGACGGGAAGGCTCATATCTGAAAGTTGATAACAACATCATTCGTGATAACAGTTGGGATGGCATTGCCCTGTACAGGGGCGCACATGCAAGAATCTGGGAAAACCTGATCTGTAACGGCAGAGGAGCTGGCATCGGAATAACCTGGGACTCCGTTGCTGAAGCGAGGTTTAATGTCATTCATCATTACTGGAAAGGCATCGGTTCATTTGGAACTTCCCGGGCTGAGATTACCAACAATTTAGTCAGAGACATCAGGGGTTGGGGAATAATAGCGTCTGGAAACAGCCAAATGAATTGCTTTTACAATGAGGTCAGACGCATCGGAAATGTGGGAATCGCCTTATGGAATGATACTTCCCGCCTCAAAATCTACGGCAATGTGATCAACCAATGCGGATTGGAAAAGCAATGGGTCGCACCATTGGTCGGTATCTGGATCAATGCTCCTGACAGCACTCAGATCTCTTATAATCTCTTTTGGGATAATAAACAGGCCGATATTGCCTATGGATATCAGGAACCCGGTTTGGATGGTTCTGATTTCACTTTTCAATCCAAAACAGAGAAATTCAATAACTACCATTATAAAACCAGCGAATCACTCAATTCTCCAAACTACTATACCAACAAAGCCGATATCAGCAAAATGCATCTATCTTCTGTGGCTCTGACACCTGACCCCGATACAGTAAAATATCCTGTCGGCATCAGGATCAATGATTGGACCTGGGACCCTGACGGAGAGCCTTTTAAGGATTAGTAATGGAAACGATCATGCGTGAAAACCGTCACCTGAACAAGTCTATGTTTGCTGTCATCCTTGCCTTGCAGCTTGTCTTACTTGCCTTTCTGATTTATACTTTGTTCAACTGCCCGTGCAATAAAAGGCAGTGTTTGATAAAGAAAACCAATGCAGGAGTTGGAACTGTGGATTCTACCAAAGCGACCGTGTATTTTACTGAAGATATCAGTCCCGAGGGGCTGGCAAAAGTGCTCGAACCCTCTATGGACCGCCTGACCGGCAAGGTCGGAGTCAAAATCCATTTCGGCGAGGACGGCAATGACTATTACATCAAACCCGATCTCTACAAAGACCTCGTTCTGAAGCTGAACGGCACCTTTATCGAGACCAATGTACTCTACCGCGGCAGGCGGCGGGAAACCGAGTCCCACCTTGCTTTGGCAAAGGAACATGGCTTCGGTTTTGCCCCCATCGATATCATTGATTCTGAGGGCGAAACCGTTATCCCCTATGACGGCAGGCATTTCAAAGAGGCCTATACCGGCAGCCATCTGAATAACTACACCAGTTTACTGATCCTGAGCCATTTCAAAGGACACGGAAATTCAGGCTTCGGCGGTGCCATCAAGAACGTCGGAATGGGCATGGCGGCCATTCCCGGCAAGATGGCAATGCACGCGGACAGTTATCCTCTCACTAATCCATCCCGCTGCATTAAATGCGGCAGGTGCACTATTGAATGTCCTACCGACGCCATCACGCTCAACCCCCTGGTGCTTGACAAAGCCAAATGCATCGCTTGCGGCAAGTGCATCGGCACCTGTCCCACCGGCGCTTTGCGCATTCCCTGGGGAGCCACAGGCGAAAACGGTTTCCTGGAACGCCTGACCGACTATGCCAAAGCCATCACAACCGGCCGGCAGGTCGTCTATGTCAATGTCCTGAAAAACATCTCTCCCGACTGTGACTGCATGGGCAGCGCCCGCAAACCCTTTGTCAAAGACATCGGTATCCTCGTCTCTGATGACATTCTGGCCATCGATACCGCATCGTGTGACTTGGTAGACGAAGCCTTCCAAAAACCTGATGCCTTTCTGCATACGGTCAGTGTCTCCGGACGCTACGCTTTGGATTATGGCGAACAGATAGGTTTGGGCAAGAAAAGCTATCAGTTAATCAGAAAGTAATTCGCCCCTTTCGACCACAGAGTCCTATCTCCTTACCCGGCAATATTTTGCGCAGATTACGCTTCCATCCTGCCTGCATCTCCCCCTTTCGCCAATCTTGATCAAATCTATGTCAAATGTATGTCTAAAGTATATTAAATGTGCTTTAAGATACATTTGATATACATTTGATATACATTTGATCTGCTTTTGATATGCTTTTGGTATTAAGGAAGAGTTGTGCTGAAAAGAGTGATGTTTCCTGATTTTAGTTGACAGTAAAAGCGAGGAGAAATATGC
>CAZWJK010000022.1:0-23286 GCA_964634035.1 uncultured Candidatus Cloacimonadota bacterium
CGCAGGAATGACTTTGTAGATACAGACGCCTCGTCTGTATCATGACATGCGGGGACGCATGTCGCTACATTATTTTTGCCTGCGCAGGAATGACAAATCACTATAAGTACTAAGCGTGTCACATTGAGCACAGTCGAAATGCAGACACGCGGCAGGTGTCTTATCCTTCGACTCTGCTCACCCTTCGACTAAGCTCAGGGTGACACAAATTCACAATCTTCGACTGAGTTCAGAGTGACAGCAAAAAAAGAACCGGCATGAGTATGCCGGTTCACAGCAGATGAATATCTACGCTACAAGATTCCTGCTTTTCCACCCCAGCCAGCAAGCTGTCAAGGGACCCCGGACGCAGGAATGACTAAATTATTTTAATAACATCATACGTTTGGTGGCGGTGTAGCTGCCGGCCTGCATGCGATATAGGTAAACGCCACCGGAGACGGATTTGCCGCTGTCGTCTTTGCCGTCCCAGACGGCTTTGTAGAAGCCGTTGCCCTTGGTTTCGCTGACCAGGGTGCGCACCCTGGCTCCCCTGACATTATAGATCGTGATGCTGACCGGCGCCTTTTCCTTAATGCTATAGGTAATGGCGGTTTCCGGATTGAAGGGATTGGGGTAGTTTCCGGTCAGGGCAGTGACTTCCGCCGGGATTACAACCTCGTCCTGATTGGAGGTGATGTTGACTGTCACGATATTGGACGGGTCGGATTCATACTGGTCGAAATAGACGTTGGTCACGAAGTAGTTATAGGTGCCTGCCGGCAGGTTCTGATCAGTGTAATGCGCCAATTCATAGAGCTGGAAATCCGTGATGGTGGCGATCAGGACATTGTTGCGGTAAACTTTCAACTGGGTCAGGTTATCCCAGTCACGGGGGCTGTTTTCATCCAGTGGAATTGGTCCCGGAGCCCATTGCAGAGCGACATCATTGATGTTCTGCAGTTCATAGCTCAGAATGGTCGGCGGTTCATAATAGCCGGGCAGGAAGTCTGCCTGGAAACGGGCTGTGAGATAGTTCCCGTCCGTTCTGGAATTGGCGATGCCGATGATGGTGATGAGTCCGTCCGGAATCGTGGTGCCGATATAATCAACATCATAGAATGTGGTGCGGAAATTGTAGTCAGCGGTTCCGTCGTTGATGGGATAGACAATGCCGTTGGCAAAGCTGCCGGATGCGCCGACAAAGGTGACTCCCATCACCTTGACCAGTTCGGATTCATAGCTTTCGAAGTTGGTGTTCAACTGAGCCAAAGTTATCACTTCGGGTGTGATCACATTGCCGGTGGAAGTTGCTGGACCGGAGTTGGCTGTGGGTACGAATTGCAGCATGCCTCCGAATTCGCTCAGCTTTCCCGTAATGCCTGTAATGCCGTCTCCGACAGAGTAAACAGTGGTGATCACACCAGCCAGGTCATCGATCAGAATGGCTGCCGTGGCATCCTGAAGGTATTTCTGGTTGCGGAAGGTCTGCTGGAAGGTCAGGACCACTTCACCGGTCAGCACATAGATGGTGGTATTATCAGCCGGTAAAGCACGCAGGGCAGCAAGATTGGAAGCAATGACAGGGAAGATGTAGGTGGCACTGGCAACGAAGCTGTTATCCAATCCGGGCGCTGTGGCCATTGCTTTCAGGGTGGTGGTGGCTGAAATCGTGATCGGGGTCGTATATACTGCAGAGCCGGTGGTGGGATTGCTGCCATCAGTTGTATAGTATATTATTGCGCCAGGCGTTGCAGATGAGATCGATACGCTGACGGGATTGGTGTAAAGTCCACCGGGAGGGTCGAAGGTTGGCGTAGCAGCAGCGTTTCCAGACACTGAAGTGAAGGTGTGCATGCCCAGGTCAGCGATGTAATCAATGGGGTGCACGATCCATTGTGAATCGTCAGCATTGGTGCCGGCTGAGGCAGTCCAATCCGTGGTGGGGGAGATGATCGTCGGTTTGCGGATCAGTGTGTGATTGAGCATTGCTTCTGTTACGCCTGCCACATCCCATGCGGTTCCGGGATCCGTGCCAACCTGGCCGATCATGTCGATCAGTTCAGTGCCTTGAAACAGTCCCAAAGCGTCATCACCATTATAATAAGTGACGGTGCTGGTCACATCCGCCAGATCCAGGATCGTGGCATTGGCGCTGGCATTGGCAATCACATAGACATCGTTATGGGCAAGGGTTCCGGTCAGGGTCAGAGAAGTGCTCCACTGCGCGCCGTTACTGGCCAGCTTGACAGAGTACTGGCTCAGGTCAACCGGAACGCCTGTCCCATTGAAGATCTCCAGTGCCTTGTTGTTGGAGGAGCCTTCCACATATTCTGAAAAGAACAGGTTGGTGGCAAAGACCGGAGGTTCCCCTCCGCCGTTGTCAGCCGCTACGACAAGGTTGTTTCTGCCGTAGGCGACCAGCTTTCCATCCGCGCCTGTGACGCCCTGAAAACGGGTCGAGTTGAAGGTTAGGGCAGGGAAGGTCTCCTGCGTCCAGGTAGCGCCGTTATCCACTGATTTGATCAGGGACCAGGAGTTGCCGATATTGGTGGTGGTGTTGTCAGAACTGTATCCGGCAGCCCAGAAGATGCCGTTTTCATCACACCAGACGCCGTTCATGTCGTCCAGGCAGCTTTCCGTGCCGGCTGTCCAGTCTGTAGCAGTCATTCCTCCATTGAGGGTATAGAATATTTCACCCACGGAATTGACCAGCACGCCAATGTTGGCATCCTTGAACCAGATGTCTCTGATCTGAGCGCTGCTTCCGACGGTGATGGGTGCCCAGCTTTGGCCGCCGTCCTGAGTGATGTAAAGATTTCCGGCGCTGGAACCGGCAAAGCCGAGCAGTTCTGTCTTGAAGAAAGTGCAGTAAAGCACGCTTGTGCCGAGGCCGGTTCCGTTCATCATGGTCCAGGTCAGGCCGCCGTCAGTGGTCTTGGCGTGGATGTTGTTGGAGCCGACGACATAGCCTACCATAGGAGTCGGGAAGCTGAATTCATAATAGATCTGTGTGGTTGTGACGCCGGGGATGGTAAAGGTTGTCCAGTTCTGCCCGCCGTCCGTAGTGCGGTAGATCTTTCCCTGCGTCCTGCCGGAAACGAATCCTTCCTGCGCAGTCTTGAAATAGGTGGAATAGAAGATCTCAAAGCTGTTGGGAATATGCAGCCGGTTAAAGGAAAGGCCGCTGTCCGTGGTCTTGATGACATAACCTTTGTCACCGACCAGATACCATGTGTTTTCATCCACGACGCTGCCGCTGTAAAGGTCCACTGCATTGGCGATAAGGTCTGTCCAATGCGCGCCCTGATTGATTGATTTGGCAATGGCTCCGTTCCAGCCTGCCGTGACCAGGTCTCCGTTGGGCAGAATACTGAGCCCTTCAAAATAGAGGCCAAAGTCATTGGTCACTATCTCAAAGGTGGTGAAAGCATTGGCAGTTCTGAGCAGAACTCCGTTCCAGCCCGCGGCATAACCGGTTTGGCCGTCCAATACGATGTCCTGCATATTGGTGGAAGAACCGCCGGCATTGACATGATGCGTCCAGTTGACGCCATTGTCATAGCTGACACCAATGTAGCCGAGGCTTCCTGCCAAAACGACTGTTGAGCCGTACTGCCGCACTTTATAGAGATGCGGATTGCCTGTTACAGTCAGGTTTTGGATGGTCCAGGTAGCGCCGAAGTCTGTTGTGGTGAGGATCTTAGTCTGATTGGGAGTGCCTCTGTTCATGGCGCAGAAACCTATCCCGGAAGCATTCACGGTGATGGAATAGATCTGGTCTGTGAGTCCTGTGGTCTGCTGAGTCCAGTTGACACCGTGGTCTGTGGAATAAGCTATTTTACCGCCCCAGCCGGCGATCCAGATCTTGCCGTCAGGCAGGTAAACACAGGCATTGACGTCATCAGTGCCGAAGATTGTCTGCGTCTGAGTTGGCGTTGTCCAGCTCGCCCCTCCGTCTGCTGTGATGCCGACCAGGCCGTCAGCACTAACCATTACGCCGTGCAGTTCATCATAAAAGTCGATGTCGTTGATGTCTTTATAGGCAGGGGTAACAGCGTCGTAAGCGGGATTGGGAACGAATGTCCAAGTGTTGCCGTTGTCGGTGGATTTGGCAAAGCCGCCCACGTATCCGGCTGCCCAAAAGGTCGTGCCTACTCTGTCCAAAGCATAAAAATTGGTCGGGAACTGTGCCTGTCTGAGCAGATCCCAGCCGAAAGCCAGGCTGGCCAGAACCAGCAGCAGCGTGATAACTATCGCTTTTTTCATAGCTTAACTCCATGAGTTTATTTTCACAATAAATATTATAATCAGAATTGTCAGAATACTGATATGCAAAAATTAGGCAAGGGAAAAATCTATATTTATCTTTCGATTGCGAGGGTCCTATGATTTGTCATTCCCGCGCAGGCGGGAATCCAGTAAAAAAAGAACCGGCATGAATATGCCGGTTCACAGCAGATGAATATCTACGCTACATGATTCCTGCTTCCTCAGGAATGACAATAAGAAAGGTTTGTATAGAAGTATCAGTTCAGCTCTTTTTCCACGTCCACCATTTCGCTGTGCAGGTCGGGATTGATGGCGAATCCGTGTTTCTTGAACACGCTGATCATTCTGTGGTTATCGGTCGTGGTCTGCGCCACCATCTTTTTCATGCTCCATTTGAGCGAAATATCCATGCAGAAATCGGTGAGTTGGCTGCCCAGCTTTTTGTTCTGCCACTGCTCCGGAACCAGGATGGCATACTCCACCGTTTCGTGGTCAGGATCCGCCACCATGCGCCCGATCCCGATGATCTTCTTCTGCCCGTCCTGAACGGTTTCCGCCACGATGGCGATTTCCCTGTCATAGTCAATGAAGCAATAGCGCACCGCCACCTCGTGCGAATTCCAGAAGAAGAAATAGCGGAACCTCTGATAGATCGCCTCTTTACTGCAGCTTCCCAGCATGTCCAGCCAGAGCGATTCGTCCTCCGGCTTGATGGGACGCAGGGTGACGGCAGTTCCGTCCGTCAGTTTGATCGGCTTGACATATTCTTCCGGATAGGGTCTGAGAGCCAGGTGCTGATAGGGTTCGGCGGCCTTGTGTCCCAGGTCGATCACCACTCTGCCGTCCAGTGCCACCACGCCTCCAGGCGTTACCAGCAAAGGATTGATGTCGAGTTCCGTGATCTCGGGATAGTCTGCCGCCAGATAGGACATGCGGATCAAAACCTCCACCAGCTTGTCGATATCGACTGTTGGCCTGCCCCTGTATCCTTGCAGCAGCGGATAAATATTTAATCTTTCCAGCATCCTGCGTGCCAGTTTTTCGTTGAGGGGAGGCAGTTCCAGCGTCCTGTCCTTAAAAAGTTCTGCATAAATTCCACCGGTTCCGACCATGATGACGCTGCCAAAAACCGGATCCTGCTTGATCCCGAGGATGAGTTCGACGCCCTTGCCGGAGTCAATCATCTTCTGCACGGAAACGCCTTCGATGACAGCCTGGGGAGCGCGTTCCGAGACGTTCTGCATGATCGCTGCAAAGGCGGTTTTGACTTCATCCGCATTGTGCAAGTTCAGCATCACGCCGCCCACGTCAGTTTTATGTGTGATATCCGGAGAAAGTATTTTCAGGACGACGGGAAAACCCGCTTTCTCAGCCAATCTGACCGCATCCTCAGCCGTGACGGCGCTCTGCGGAAGGGTGGTCGGGATGCCATAGGCCTCCAACAGGTATTTGGACGTGGTTTCCGAGAGGATGGCATTGCCCTGTTTCACGATGTCATCAAACTTGTGGCGGAACTCCACCCGGTCCAGCGAAAATTCCACCGGAACGTCTTTCGGCGTCTCGTAGAGCGCTTTCAGGTTCCTGTCATAGTCCACTAAAGTGATGAATGCCCCGATCGCCTGTTCGGGTGTGTCATAGGCTGGGATCCCGTTCTCGGAAAGGATCTGGATGCCCTCATGCATGCTCGCGCCGCCGATCCAGGCTGCCAAAATCGGTTTCTTGGCAGTTTCAGCAAGTTTACTGATCTCGCGTGCCGTGCCGCTCGGATTGGTCATCGCCTGCGGTGTCAGAATGACCAGGACCGCATCGACATTGGAGTCTTCCAACACAATGGAAACCGCCTTGGCATAACGCTTGGGGCGCGCATCGCCCAAAACGTCAACGGGATTGCCGTGCGACCAGAATTCCGGCAGGTTCTGATTAAGTTCTTCGATGGTTTTGTCCGTCAGTTTTGCCAGTTCGCCTTTCAGAGCGATGAGCGCATCAGTCGCCATCACGCCCGGCCCGCCTGCATTGGTGACCACTGCCAGACGCTGTCCGGCAGGGACTTTCTTGCGTCCCACCAGTTCTGCCACGTCAAAGATCTTGCCGATGTCATAAATTCTGACGATGCCGGCGCGCTGGAAAGCGGCGTCATAAACGTTGTCTGCGGCTGCCAATGCGCCTGTATGCGAGGCCGCCACTTCCGCCGATTCGGGAAAGCGTCCCGCTTTGTAGGCGATGATGGGTTTGGAGCGCGCGAAGGCGCGTGCCGCCGTCATGAACTGACGTGCCTTGCTGATCGATTCTATGTAGAGGATGATGCATTTGGTCTCTTCGTCTTCGCCCAGGTAGTCGATCACGTGTCCGAAATCCGCGTCCAGCATGTTGCCGACCGAGATCACGTAGGAAAAGCCGATCTTGGCATGTATTGCCCAGTCCAGGACAGAGGTGCAGAGAGCTCCGGACTGCGATACGAAAGCGATATTACCCTTTTTGGGCATGCCGTCGCCGAAGCTGACATTGAGTTTGGCGGCGGGTGCGATGAAGCCCAGGCAGTTGGGTCCCATGATGCGCATGCCGGGATAGCTTTGACGGATGGATTCGATCTCGCGCTCCAGTTCTTTGCCTTTTTCGCCTGCTTCCTTGAATCCGGCAGTGATGATGATGATCCCCAGGATTCCCGCTTCGCCGCATTGCCTTATGTAATCAGGCACCGCTTCCGTTTCCGAGCAGACAACCGCCAGGTCAGGCTTTTTGGGCAGGGATCTGACATCGGGATAGCACTGGATGCCCATCACCGCTTCCAGGGTTGGATTTACGGGATAAACCACGCCGTTGAACCCGCCCGTCACGATATTGCTCAGGATCCTGCCGCTCACGCTCTGCGGATTCACGCTTATGCCCAAAACCGCTATGCGCCTGGGTTTGAATATGTTGTCAAGGTTGTGAACGTTCACGCCTCACCTCTGATGAATTTTTGTTCATTCTTTTCCCGGCAGGCCTCTGGTCAAGACTTTTTTCCCTCTTCCTCTTTTCATCCATAATCGCATTACGGTACTATCACTATACCATTACGGTACCAATACGGTTATTTACCGTAATGCTACCGTAATAGTACCGTAATGGTCAAGTAATGCAATTATGCAGGATGACACGTCCTGAGATGGGGTGACAGCGCATTGGGAACGCTGGCTTAAGCCGGCCGGACCACCAGATTTATCTGGTTTAAAAGTAGCCGTAGGAACAGGCGCCCCGCCTGTACTGATGCAAGCGGAGAAACTTGTTTCTACTTGGATAAAACCGTTTGAAAACGGTGGACCTGCCGAATAAATTCAGCGTTCCTGGTGAAATAGCAAAATTGTTGTACCCATGCTTCAGAATGGCGGGACCACACACTTCAGTATGTCTTTTCATTATGCATTAAGCGTTATCCGTGACGGCAATGAATTATGAAACCGCCAAGGAAGATTCCTGCTTGCGCAGGAATGACAAGATTAGCGTGTCACATTGAGCTTAGTCGAAATGCAGGCAAGCGGCCAGGTTAACGGTGTCTTATCCTTCGACTGTGCTCAGGATGACACTGTATGGTGCAGGAATGACATCATGAGAGCGGACAATATTGATTACACAAAAAGAGGCTGCTTGGTGCAGCCTCTGTTTATCATTGAACACAATATTTAGTTGTTTATCACATGTTATTTCTTCAGTTGTTTGATGGCTGAGAAACCGGCGAAACGGGCTGCTTCACCCAATTCCTCTTCGATGCGGAGGAGCTGGTTATACTTGGCGATGCGTTCACTGCGGGAGATGGAGCCGGTCTTGATCTGGCCTGTGTTCATGCCGACGCAGAGATCTGCCATGAAGGTGTCGCAGGTTTCACCGCTGCGGTGTGAGACAACAGCCGTCCAGCCGTTCTTGTGAGCCAGGTTGATGGCATCGAGGGTTTCGGACACGCTGCCGATCTGGTTAAGTTTGATCAGGACAGAATTGGCGCTATTTAGCTCAATGCCTTTCTGAATGCGTTCGGGATTGGTGACAAAGAGGTCGTCGCCCATGACCTGAATACGCTGTCCCAGACGCCTGGTCATCTCTTTAAAGCCGTCCCAGTCATCCTCTGCCAGGCCGTCTTCGATGGAGACGATGGGATATTTATCAACCAGTTTGGTATAATAGTCGATCATCTCAGTTGAGGAATAGGCCTTGTTTTCAGCAGCCAGATGGTATTTGCCGTCCTTGTAGAAAGAGGAGGCAGCAGGATCGAGGGCAATGAAGATGTCCTTGCCGGGTTTGTAACCTGCTTTTTCAATTGCTTCCACGATCACCATCAGGGCTTCTTCGTTGGTGGCAAGATTGGGAGCAAAGCCGCCTTCGTCGCCGACGGAGGTTGCCATGCCCTTGCCTTTCAGGATGGCTTTGAGGGCATGGAAGGTCTCGGCATTCATGCGCAGGGCTTCACGGAAATTGGGAGCGCCCAGAGGCATGATCATGAATTCCTGGATATCGACATTATTATCGGCATGCGCGCCGCCATTGATGATATTGGACATGGGCACGGGCAGAAGGCGCGCACCCACTCCTCCCAGATAACGATAAAGAGGGAGGTCCAGTTCCAGCGCCGCAGCTCTGGCAGCAGCCATGGAGACTGACAGCACGGCATTGGCTCCGAGTTTTGTTTTCAGAGAGGTGCCATCCAGATCCAGCATGGCAAGATCGATGGCAGCCTGGTCGCAGACTTCCATCCCAGTGATCCTGGGAGCTATGATCTCATTGACGTTCTGCACGGCTTTGAGCACGCCTTTGCCAAGGTAGCGGGATTTGTCGCCATCGCGGAGTTCCAGGGCTTCGTGCTCGCCGGTGGAAGCACCACTGGGGACTGCAGCACGCGTTACGATCCCTGATTCCAGATGAAGTTCAGCTTCGACGGTTGGATTGCCTCTGGAATCGAGGATTTCGCGGGCTTTGATATAGATGATTTCAGACATGTTATCTCCTTTTAAAGAAAAGCGGTAACAGACTCATTAACAGGCCATTACCGCCATGAATATAATTATGAGTTCGGGTCAGGCTTATTTCTTAAAGATATCCTGCAGGGTTTTGACAGAGCCGAGCAGAGCTTGAGTTTCATAAGGCACGACGACGGTTTTGTCGCCCTGTTTGACGATATCATTGAAAGCGGCAATGTATTTAATGGCAAGCAGATACTGAGCCGGATCGGTGGCAGTGGCTTTCACGGCTTCTGAAACCATCTGGATGGCTTTCTTTTCAGCATCGGCAACCAGGATCTTGGCCTGAGCTTCACCTTCTGCCTTGGCGATCTTGGCCAGCTTGTCACCGTCGGCGGTGCGGATGTTGTATTCCCTTTCGCCATCAGCGGTCAGGATCTTGGCGCGTTTGTCACGTTCGGCGCGCATCTGCTTTTCCATGGCGGTCTTGATCTCTTCGGGAGGAAGGATGTCCTGCAATTCGACACGGTTGACCTTGACGCCCCACTTATCGGTGGCTTCGTCCAGAATGTCGCGCAGTTTGGAATTGATGGTGTCTCTGGAGATCAGGGTCTTATCCAGTTCGAGTTCACCGATGACGTTACGCAGGGTGGTTTGGGTCAGCTTTTCAATGGCGTCCGGCAGGTTGCCTATCTCATAGACTGCCTTGTAGGGATCTGTGACCTGGAAATAGAGCAGGGCATTGATGTTGATGGTCACGTTGTCACTGGTGATCACATTCTGGCGCGGAAAGTCATAGACAGTTTCGCGCAGGTCGATGCGGTTTTCCACACGCTGTGTGATCACAGAGTTGCCTCTGTAATCGGTTTTCACATAACGCCAATGGATGGAGCGCGGCCGGTCAAAAACGGGCACGATCAGATGCAGGCCGCTGGGCAGGGTTTTGTAATATTTACCAAGCCGTTCGATGATCACTACTTCAGCCTGGCGGACGATGATCAATCCCTTGGACAGGATCGATAAGATCAAAATGATCAGTGCTACAAGGACGAAATAAATTGCTGCCATGGTAAGACCTCCTCAGGTTTTATCTTGTTACGGGTAAATTCAAATTATGCTCAGACTTCCTGCTGCTGAGCCTCGACGATCAGTTTATTGCCGTCGATATCCACAACAGTCACTTTCACATTAACATCAACAGCTTTATCGTTCTTTTCCACTGCCGACCATTCCTCACCGCCGATCTTGACATAGCCTCTTCCGTTTTCGGGAATGGCTTTTGTAACGGTGCCGACTTTCCCTTTGAGAGCATAGACATTGGTATCTTTATCGGTAACGGAGAGCAGTTTCTTGCCGAATTTGCGCATGCTCAGGAACGCCAGGAAGCTGAGAACCACAAAAATGATGATCTGCAGGGGAGTGGAACGCACTACGAAGGACAGCAGTCCCGTAATGATGGCTGCCACACCCAGACTAAAGAAAAAGAACGCGGGGTCAAAGATCTCGATCACAATGCAGATGATCCCGATGATCATCCAGATTTGCCATGCTACCATAATAAGTTTCCTCCTATCTGGTAAATACGATTATTCTTTGCCTTCCTCATCAGAGCTGTCAGACTCGGATGACGGTTTATTCTTGTAGATCCTTTTCACTTTTCTTCTTCTGCTGCCGCCATAACTGGAGCCGTAACCGCTGTAGCCGCGATAGCCGCGATAACCTTTATAGCCTGCGTAATAATTATACCCACGGCTCAGGATTCCTGTCAGAGACGGGAATCTAATGCCCAGCATGGCAAGCAGGTAAACCAGCAGCAGCGTTCCGTAATGTAGAAATGCCAGCACCACCGTAAACACGATCAGATACTTCAGGAAATCGAGGAAGAATTTCTGATAGCTGCGCACTCTGCCACCCTGGCCGGATAACTGCTGAGCGTTGATGTAGAGCAATGTCATGGCCTTGTTTCGCTGATTGCTGATGGCAAACTTCAGGCTGTCTACTTCCTTGCTGAGTTGGTTCAGTCTGTCTAACTGGTAGGAATATTTGGTCTTGGAATTATCGTAATCGGAAAACTCTTTCTGGTACAGGGCTTCTCGGTCCCTGAGCTTGGATTCCAGATCGACCGAGGTGTCCATGACATTATTGTTTTCCTTCTTGTCATAAATGTTTCCGATTTCGGCCAGTTCCGTAAGCAGGGAACTCACGTTCTGAGGTTCCACCTGAAAGATGTATCTGCCGGCATTGCCCTGCTCTTCGGCATTGAGTTTCAGTGCACCCTGGGCGATCAATCTGGTATCAATGAACTTTCTGAGCAACTCCATCGATTTTACATTAACTCCGATCTTGATCTTCTGTGAATGGGTCATTTCCTCAAATATTCTATCAGTGTTGCGGGATGAGACAGCCGGTGCTTTGGTCGTCAATCCGTTAAAATAATAGGATGTGATCAAAGAGATCAGAACGATGAACAATGCTATTGTTCTGAGTCTTTTGCTTTTGCTTCTTACAGATTTCATTTATACCTCATTATGCTTTTTCAGGAGCTCTTTGGCATGGCTGACAGCAGTGTCTGTCATATGCCCGGACAGCATTCTGGCGATCTCCATCACTCTGGCCTGCTCATCCAGATAGCTGACCTTGATCAGCGTCTGCTTCTGCTTTGACTGCTTTTCGATCGAGATGTGGTTGTCTGCCTGAGCAGCGATCTGGGCAAGGTGCGTAATGCAGATCACCTGATACGCTTCAGACAGGCCGTGAATGAAATCAGCCATGCTGCCGGCGGTTTTTCCGCCGATACCGCTGTCGATCTCATCCAGGATCATCGTGCGGGGCGGCATCACCTGAGCCAGAGACCTCTTGGTCGCCAGCAGAATGCGTGACAGCTCTCCACCGGAGACGATCTCTTTCAGAGGCTGAATGGGACTTCCCACATTGGCGGAAAACATAAATTCCACCACATCCTGACCACTGTCATTGAACACTTTATTAATTTCAGTCAGTATGATTTTTGTTTTGGTTTTTTTGTCAATTTGAATTTCGAATCTGGCATTGGGGATGGACAAAAACCTGATGTTTTTCAGGATGCTGTCTGCCAGTTTTACTGCTGTCTGCCGGCGTATGGATGAAAGGGCATCGGCTTTGACGATCAGAGCCTGTAACTCCTGTTCTATCTTTTGCTCCAGAGCAATTATCTCTTCGACCCGGCTATCCTGATATTTGATAGTCTGCCCGATCTTGTCTCTGTATGCCAGGATCTCCTCCAGGCTGCTGAGCTTGTATTTGACTTTGAGGTTATTGATCAGATCCAGTCTCATCCTGACAGCATTGAGTCTTTCCGGATCGGACGAGATCTGCTCTCTGAGTGCCCTGAGCTGGTTGCTGACATCCTGGATGCTGTCCAGACTGGATTCCAGTTTTGTGCAGATATCCTGAATGTTGGGGTTCATGGTTGAAAATCTGCTGATCTGGGTCAGAATGGCGGAAAGCGAGTCATAAAGACTGTTTTCCTGCTCATAGATGCTTTGATGCGTAGCTTCAGCCAGAGTTTGTATTTCTTCTGAATGTGAAAGAAACTCATAATCCTGCTGCAGTTCGCTGTCTTCTCCAGGATTGAGATTGGCACTGTTTATCTCATCCAACTGGAATCTGTAAAGCTCGGACATCTTTTTGCTGAGTTCATCCGCTTCCTGCAGATCTTTCAGGGTTTGCATATCTTCTTTCAAAGCGTGCAAAGCATCCCCAAACTCAGTTCTCTGCGGAATCAGGTTACCGTAACGATCAAGGATATCAAGCTGAAAGGACTGATTGAGGAGGTTTTGCTGGTCTCGCTGATGGTGAAAATCGATCAGCAGGTCGTGCAGTTCCTTCAGGATTGAGATGGCTGTTTTCCTGCCGTTCAGATAGGAAGTGGATTTACCGGCGGCAGTGATCTCCCGCGCCACAATGATCTCCCCCTCTTCAGCAGGGAAACCGATTTCCTCCAGAAAAGCATGCACTTCTTTCTGATTGGGTGGAATCCGGAAAGTAAGCTCCAGATAAACATCCTGATTCTGATCATAGGCAATTTTCTGAGCGCCGGATTTACCAAAGACAAGATTGAGTGCACCCACCAGAATGGATTTTCCGGCTCCGGTTTCGCCTGTGATGACTGTCATTCCTTCTCTGAAAGAGAGCTTCAGTTCTTTGATCAGAATGTAGTTTTTCAGGTGGAGATCAGTCAGCATTATTTACCCAGGTGCATCTTATTGCGCAGGATCGCGTAAAAGGTCCGGTTGCTAAGCTTGATGAAAGAGACGTGTTTTTTGGAAGCGGTAACCATGAGTTCATCGTTCTCAAGGATCTCACAGGCATTGATACCATCTATCTGTAAGCGGGCCGGGGTGTCCAGACCGTGCACTTTGAACATCAGCTTCTCACTGTCTGGAATGACCATTGGCCTGATGGACAGAATGTGTGGATTGATGGGACTCAGGACTATGGCTTTCATTACGGGTGAGAGGATCGGTCCGCCGGCAGACAGGGAATAGGCTGTTGAACCGGTGGGCGTGGAAGCTATGATGCCGTCACAGCGTGGGCCCAGGACAAATCTGCCTGAACTGTAGATCCTGATGTTGATCAGACGGGGTGAATCCGCTTTGTAGATCACTGCATCATTCAACGCCAGCCCTGAATAGATCACTGCATTATTGCGCTTTAATCTGACAGAAAGAAGCATCCTGTTCTGCAGCTTGTATTTATTCTTAAGCAGGTCTTTGATGGACTTGCGCAAATCAGCCAGAGTGCTTTCAGACAGAAAACCCAAATACCCGAGATTGATGCCCAGGATCGGTGCTTTTGTAATGAGTGCAATATCCTTGGCTCTCAGAATGGTTCCGTCTCCGCCAAAGACCAGGATACAATCGATCTTCTGGTCACAGGTTTGCTCTGAGATTATGTTGTCCAGAGCAGGAGATAGAAATTCCCGCTGGCTTTCAAAGCCGAAAAACTTCAGATCATATTCCTGCTGCAGCTCTTTGACAAGCTTCAGCAGATTCTCTTTTTTCAGATAACTGGGATGGATGAACAGGCCGAAATTCTTCATAGTGACTCCATTATCCGCATATAGGATTCATAGCGTTCGATGGGGATCGAACCGTCTTCCACAGCGGCTTTTACGGCACAACCTTCTTCGTGGTCATGAGTGCAACTGCGGAAATAGCACTGGTCCGAAAATCTGTCAAAGCCCGGAAACAGAGACGGGATAAGGCTTTTCTGTTCACGGTGAAGATTGACCGTTTTCAGCCCCGGCGTATCCACCAGATTGCCTCCAAACGACCATTTGATCAGGTGTGCCTGCGAGGTTGTGTGCTTGCCTTTCTCATTAAAATCGCTTACGATATCGACGGCCAGGTTCAGACCCGGTTCCAGAGCATTGATCAGGGAGGATTTTCCGGTTCCTGACTGACCTGAAAAAACCGAATCCTTATCAGTCAGCAGACCTTTCAATTCATCGATTCCGGCATTGGGAACAGTGGAGGTAAAGATCACAGGGACATCGATATTCCTGTAATAGGTCACAATTTCATCCACTTCTGTGATGTCTTCACAGAGGTCAATTTTATTGATGCAGACAATCGGATTCAGTTTATTGATGGCAGCTATGCACAGATATCTGTCAATCAGTCCTGGCTTGAGCATCGGCATCTTCCAGGAAGCTGTGATTACCAGATAATCAACATTGGAAGCAACGATAACCTCTTTCTGAAAGCTGCCTTCCGTGTATCTGGAAAGTGTGTTGCGCCTGGGCAGCAGGATCTCGATGCGATAGTCAGGATGAGCTGAAGTGTCAACTTCGACCCAATCCCCGACTGAAGTCAGCAGATGAGTCTTGAAGAGGTATTGTTTCAGTCTTCCGCTGATGGAGCATGGGTATTCCTCATCACCGATGCGGACTATATTCAGATAGTTTGACTTGACCTCAACAATGCGCCCTTTCTGTAACTTCAGATTTTTCTTGAGCGAAACCCTGCTTTTCAGATCCGTGCGCTTTGATTTTCGTCTGGCATCGGACTGCAGGTCATCATAAAAATCACCATCCTGAACCTCAGTGTTGCTCAGGTTTTCTTTATTTAATCTGGTGATCTTCTTGTCTTTTTGTTTCATGGTCAGACCGGGATTGCCGGAGTTATCACATCGAACAGGTTGCTATGTTTTTTCAGTTTTCCTTCCACGCCGAAAGCTGCAATCTGCTGCTCCTTGATCAGGGCTTCGATCATTTCTGCATAAGCTCTGATATCTTCTTTTGTGGTGGACAGCACTTCATCCCTGAGTCTTTGACGATCTGCTTCAGTAATGCCGGAAAGGTAGTTCCTGGCAGAATGGAATCCTTTCTGGAAAGGCGTCATCGGCATATCGAGCTCAGCCATGGTGCCGATTATGTACTTCTCAAAATCGCGGTCGGAGCAATCAAAGCTCTTCAGATACTGCGGTATGTTCTTGTAGGTATCATAGGTCTCTGTCAGGTTGGGATCGCGGTAGGAGCAGAAATGGCAATATCCGAATCTGGCAAACTGCACCATGATGCCATAAGCACCGCCCTTGACCCTGAGTTCCTGCATCAGGAAATCATTCCTGAGGATATTGGCGAGCACCATCATTTTACCCGAATACTCATATCCCAGCTTTTTGAAATTGCCGCCCTGAGCGCAATACTGCACATTGACCGGAGCAATGATACCTTCTTTTTTCACGGTGGGATTGAACTTATTGTCGGCAGGTTTTATCTCCTGTTTGCTGATCTGGCCGGTCAGGATATCTAATTTGCTGATTGCTTTTGTGATCTCATCCTTGGGTGAAGTTATGCTCAGGGTCAGATTGTTCTGATTGTAAACCAGTTTGGATATCTCAGACAGCTTTGATACCACTTTCTGGGGATCATCTGTCATTCGCTTGTCAACTTCATCCAGGAATTTGTAATACTCCATCCCTTCCGTCATGTCCTGCCACTGGTGCAGTTGATGAGTCTGCGCCAGCATTCTGCGGATCGCCATTTGATGGCCTCCGCCGATGATCATCATTTGTACTCTGGATTTGGTTTCCCGGATCAGTTGATGCAGTCTGTCCGTATCTTTGAAAGTGGTCCGGAAGGCATATTCCGATGCCAGTTCCAGCATCTTATCAGCTTTAGCATAGACGGCTTTGCTGCGGATGAGGATCTTGGGCAAAGGCAAGTCTGGATTGCAGGAATTCTGTTGCAGATCCAGTCCGACGGAAATTCCTCCCGTATTGATATCGATCTCGTTGGATAGATCTGCAAAGGAGTAGTTTTCCGTATCCATATTGCCCATCAGGTGCGACAATAGAGACACCCAGGGCAGATCCTCTTCAGGCATGTGCTGTAAATCAAAATATGCGCCCAAGTACAAAATACCGTTGGTAAAGACATCGTGCCTGAGCAGTGTGGTCTTATCAAGTTTCTCAACCTCGAGCGGCAGCTTGTCCATTTCTCTTTTGATATCCTTCAGATTGATAAACGGAATTTTTGCTATGTCTTCAGGTGTATCGGGAGTGGACTGCCATTCCTGCAGTCTTTGGTTATCCTGGATCAGGGCATCGATCTGAGCATCGTTTAGAGAAGCTTTATGAGCAGCCAGAATTTCTACTGCTTTGGCTTCTTTCTGCTGCACCAGACCCTTGACCGGTTTCAGAACTATTCTGCTGGCATGATTGTTATGCAGCAGATACTGCTGGATCAGCCTTTCATACATAGGTTCGGTCAGGCCTTTTCTTAAGTAAGCCAAGATGGGTTCGAAGGCCAGATAGCTGAGCGGATCGCCGCCGTGCAGCCAGCTTCTGATCGCTGTCATGTTGTAAAACAGGCCTTTGGGGAAATTGCCCCGTTCCGCTTCCCGCAGGATGAATTCCTTGCTGTTGATGGTGGCTTCGATCAGTTTTTTATCCAGTCCTGACTGAGAGATCCTGCTCAGTTCATTCATGATCAGATCATTCAAAGTATCAATATCTTCGTCTTTCACGTGCTTGCAGATAATGCTTAAGGTGGGTTGCAGACAGCCGTCGTCATAGTAGGAAAAACTGTCGGCGCAGAGATTTGATCTCTGGATCGCCAGTTTGAGGGGAGAGGCAGGTGAATCCATCAGAGCTTCCTGCAGGGTTGCCATGGCGCTGGTGGTTTCAATGTCCAGCAGGTTGCTGCAGGTAAAGTTCAGGGCCAGATAATTCTTGCCTTCCGGCGATTCTTCTTCGCCAATGGAATAGGATTCCACCAGCTTTTTAGGTTGTTCAAAAGCTGCCTGCAGGGGAATATCGCTTTTGGGTTCGGTTCTTTCAAAAGCGGCAAGGTATTTCTCATCGATGAAGGCTAGCGATTTGTCGATATCCAGATTGCCATACAGGTAGATATAGCTGTTGGACGGGTGATAGTATCTGCTGTGGAAAGCCTTGAATCTTTCCCAGGTCAGTTCTGGTATGACTTCAGGATCGCCGCCTGACTCAAAACCGTAAGGTGTATCAGGAAATTGCGCCTGTTCGTTTTTGCGGAAAAGAATGGTTTCCGGAGTCGAAAAAGCGCCCTTCATTTCATTGTAAACCACGCCCCGATAGACTATGTCATCTTCAGGTTTAAAAAGTTCGTGATGCCAGCCTTCCTGTTTCAGGACATCCGGGCTGTTGTAGATATTGGGATAGAGCACCGCATCCAGATAAACATTCATCAGGTTAAAGAAATCCTGATCGTTGGTGCTGGCGATCGGATAGGATGTTTTATCAGAAGAAGTGAAGGCATTCAGGAAAGTCTTCATGCTGCCTTTCATCAGTTCGGTGAAAGTGTTCTTGGCAGGAAAGTTTTTCGATCCGTTCAGAACCGAGTGCTCCAGGATGTGGGGACAGCCGGTGCTGTCTTCCGGCGGGGTTTTGAAGCTGATGGAAAAGACTTTGTTCACATCGTCATTTTTGACATACAGAAGCCTTGCTCCGGTCTTCACATGTTCATAGATGAAAACTTCCGAATTGATCTCAGTTACCTTTTTCTGTTGGATCAGTTTGTAGTTTCTGTTTTGAGCATCAGTTTGTGCATTCATTGCTTATTCTCCTAACAATTATCAACCCTGCAAGCCGCGCAGGATCCACTCAGGGTCCACTCAGGCTCAGCCTGCGAGGCCCCAGCGTGGTTTCACTTCAGGATGCAGGATTCGATTCTGTATCTTAAGTATTATATTATGACTTCTGTCAAAGCAGCAGGAATCAGATCAGCTTATACTCTATCAGAGTCTCTTTCAGCGCTGCTCTGCTGCTATCCTGTAAGGGGCACATAGGCAGACGGAATTCGTTTTCGATGAATCCCATCATGTGCAAAGCTTCCTTGACGGGGATGGGGCTGGTCTCAATGAACAGGTGCTGGTTGATTTTCAGCAGGTGCTGGTGTTGTTTCAGGGCAGCCGCATAATCACCCTTGAGACAGGTATGGATATGTTCATGCATCAGTTTGGGCAGAATATTGGCAGTAACGGAAATAGTCCCTCTGAAACCGCAGGCCATCAAAGGCATGTTGATCCCGTCTTCTCCGCTCATACAGAAAAAACCATCAGGGGCATCCCGCACAATTTCCGCAGCCTGCATCATCATATTGGATGCTTCCTTGATACCGACAATTCGCGAATTTGCCTTTGCTATCCTGACCGTTGTAGCAGCAGTCATATTCACACCGGTGCGTCCCAAAATGTTATACATGATGATGGGGATGTCGGTCTTGTTATGCACTTCACTGAAGAACTCGAACATTCCCTGTTGGGTTGGTTTTATGTAATACGGTACAAGGACCAGAGCATAATCCGCACCCAGTTCCCTGGCCTTTTTGGTCATGGCGATCGTATGATGCAGGTTGTTGGTTCCGGTTCCGACTACAACAGGCACCTTGTGATTAATCCTTTGTATGGCAAAACGCAAAAGCGCTTCTTTTTCATCCATGGCCAGTCCGGCGCTTTCACCTGTGGTGCCCAAAAGGACAAATCCGTCCGTGCCCTGTTCCAGATGCCAATGGATCAGCTTTTCCAAAGCGGTGTAATCGATCTCGCCGTTCTTGAACGGAGTTACCAGTGCGACAAAAGAACCTTGCAGCATATTTCCTCCTAACTGTAATCTATTTAATAAAACGCCGGTTTCACCAGCAACGTGTCATCCTGACTACATGTCATCTTGACTGCGTGTCATCCTGACTGCATGTCATCCTGACTGCGTGTCATCCTGACTGCGTGTCACATTGAGCTTAGTCGAAATGTCGGACACGCAGATGTGTCTGAGGCTTCGACTAAGCTCAGCCTGACACGCACTTTATGTTCAGGCTTCGACTAAGCTCAGCCCGACACCCGATAAACTTTCCACATAAAACAAAAAAGCCGTCACCGCTTGCTTTGTAAAGCTTTATTTGATGCGATAACGACTATAGGATGAGATAATGAATTATATCTCGAGGATTTCTTTTTCTTTTACCCTTTCAGCTTCATCGACTTTCTTGATCCACTCGTCAGTCACATCCTGGACTTCCTTGAGCAGCTTCTTTTCGTCGTCTTCGCTGATCTCGCTGTCTTTTTTGGCTTTCTTGACTTCTTCATTGCTGTCGCGGCGGATGTTTCTGATCGCGACGCGGGCGTCTTCAGCCAGTTTTTTCAGGGATTTGACGATGTCTTTTCTTTTTTCTTCGGTCAGGGGCTGAAACGGCATCCTGATGACGTTGCCGTCGTTCTCAGGCGTGATGCCGAGATTGGCTGCCAGAATGGCTTTCTCGATATCTGCCAGAGTGGTCTTATCCCAGGGCTGGACCACGATGAGCCTGGCCTCCGGGATGGAAATGTTGCAGAGCTGCTTCACGGGTGTGGGCTGGCCGTAATAGTTGATCTTGACGTCATCCAGAATGGAAGCGCTGGCTCTGCCAGTCCTGATCTTGGAAAATTGGTGCAGCAGCGAATCCAGTGTCTTCTGCATCTTTTCGCTGACTTGCTGTTTTATGTTTTCCATGGGTTTCCTCTTTTCTTTGCTTCTCCTAAGCGTGTATGAAAGTTCCGACGTCGGTGCTGAGGGCAGCTTCCTTGATGCTGCCCCGCAGCGTGACGTTGAATATCTTGATCGGTATTTGGTATTCCTGAGCCAGTGAAAACGCCGTCATATCCATCACTCCCAGCTTTTTCTCGATGCACTCGGCAAACGTCGCTGAGCGGATGAATTCCGCCTTGGGATTCTTTTTCGGGTCATCACTGTAGAGCCCGTCCACCTTGGTGCCTTTGAGCACTACATCGAGCTGCAGCTCGGCTGCTCTCAGCACGGCGGCTGTGTCAGTGGTGAAGAACGGGTTTCCGGTTCCGCCGCAGAGGAAACAGATCTTGCCCTCGGACAGAGCGGTCTTGGCCCTGTCTGGAGTGTAGAACTTGGCAAATTTGATCATCTGCTGCGCGGCAAATACCTCTGCCTGATAGTTCTTTTTATTCAGTATCTCAGCCAGATACAAAGCGTTCTGTATGGTGGCGAGCATGCCGATGTTATCAAGCACGACACGGTTCAGAGACTGATTTTTCCAGCTTCCGCCCCGGAAAATGTTGCCTCCGCCCAGCACGACTGCCAGGCTGTAGCCCATTTTCCTGAGGTCGATGATATCATCAGTGATCCTGTCTATGACTTCGTCGTCAAAGCCATGGCCCTTCTCACCGGCGAGGATCTCACCGCTGAGCTTGAGCATGACCCGGTGCATCTTTTCGGGCTGATAGACCACCATAACCTGCTCCGTATGTTTAGTCGCCGATGGCGAATCTGGCGAAACGGTTGATCTTGATATTTTCACCCATCTTGGCAACGACATCCGTGATCACGGATTTGACGGTGCGGGACGGGTCCTTGATGAATTCCTGCTCGAGCAGGGCGTGCTCTTTGCAGTACTTGGCAATGTGGCCTTCGACGATCTTGGGAATGATGTTCTCCGGCTTCTTGTCATTGACCGCTTTATTCGTGGCGATCTCTTTCTCGCGCTCAATGATGGCGGGATCGATCTCCTCAGGCGTGATGGCCAGAGGGTTGGTGGCCGCGATCTGCATGGAAACGTCTTTGCAGAGCTGGATAAAGTCATCGGTCTTGGCGACGAAATCGGTCTCGCAATTGACTTCGACCAGAACGCCGATCTTGTTGTTGGAATGAATGTATGAATACACGATGCCTTCGCGGGTCTCTCTGGTGGCTTTGGCCTCGGCTTTGGTGATGCCTTTCTCCCTCAAATACTTGATGGCTGCATCCATATCGCCGTTGACCGCTTCCAGTGCTTTCTTGCAATCCATCATGCCCACTCCGGTGCGCTCGCGTAACTCTTTGACTGCTGCTGGTGTTATCTGTGACATTTTATTCTCCTGTCATAAACTATTTTAAGGCCGCCGGATTCAGCTTCCGGAGGCATATGTGTTTTAGTTTTCTTCTTCAGCTTTGGGTTTTCTGGCACGCGTTTTCTTGGGAGCAGCTTCCGTTTCCGGTTCTTTTACTTCCGTTTTGGCTTCAGGTTCTGCTATGGCGTGCTCTTCGCTGATGTGCTCTTTCTCTTCAAGTACGGATTCATCGATCGGCGCGGCAGCCAGTTCGGCTTCCAGATCGATGCTGGTATCGGTTTCTTCTTCCGCGGCGGCAGCTTTGGCAACATCTGCACCTTCCGTGGACAGGCCCTTGCCTTCGATCACCGCGTTGGCCATGATGTCTGAGATCAAAGCACCTGCGCGGGTGGCGTCATCATTGGAAGGGATGACATAATCCACCAGGTCGGGATCGCTGTTGGTATCGACCATGCCGATCACGGGTATCTTCAGGACCCTGGCTTCGTGCACGGCGATCGCTTCATGGTCTGTATCCACGATGAAGACTGCGCCGGGCAGGGCGTCCATGTCACGGATTCCGCCCAAAGCGACTTCTATCTTGTCGTGTTTGTGCTTCATGCGCAGTTGTTCCAGCTTGGTATAGCTGCTGATGGTGCCGTCGGCCACTATTTCCTCATAGTATTTCATCTTTTCGATGCTTTGACGAATGGTCTGCATATTCGTCAGCATACCTCCGTACCAACGGTTGTTCACATAAAAGACGCCTGCTTTTTCAGCGGCTTCCTTGATGGCGCTTTGTGCCTGTTTCTTGGTTCCCACAAAGAGAATGTACTCGCTGCGGGCGGCAACTTCCTTTAGAAACTGATAAGCTTCGTTGATGGCGTCAACGGTCTGTTTCAGGTCGATGATGTGGATCCCGTTTCTCTTGATGAAGATGTATTTCTTCATCTTGGGATTCCATTTGAAGGTCTGGTGTCCGAAGTGGACTCCCGCCTCCAAGAGCTGTTTCATTGAAACAACGGACATTTCTTACTCCTATTTGTTACGGTTAGTTCTGCTGCCAAAGGATATACGCAATCCAGTTCCACACTGTGGAACACCGCCTTGCAACTCCTCCGGCAGGTTGGATGGCAGCCATGTCCTGGTTTTTTTCACATGGCTTGACTGATTAATTTACACACGCTATGTTCTGGTAAAACTTCTGCGTCCCGTTCAGGGCAAAAGGAGAGAAACCTTTCGCCCGGACCGCGCATCGTTTAACGCTTGCTGAACTGGAAGCGTTTGCGAGCTTTGGGACGGCCGGATTTCTTACGTTCCACCATACGCGAGTCACGGGTCATGTAACCGTTTTTACGCATGGCAAGACGCAGGTTTTCGTCATATTCGACCAGGGCGCGGGCGATGCCGAGACGAATGGCTCCTGCCTGTCCGCTCAGTCCGCCGCCATAGACATTGACCTTCATGTCAAAGCTGTCACTCAGTTCGGCTACCTGGAACGGCTGTTCCACTACCATTTCCAGCACTTCGCGCTGCAGGTATTTCTTCATCGGGACATTATTGATGATCCGCTTCCCGGTTCCGGGAGTCAAACGAACTCTCGCAACGGCAGTCTTTCTTCTGCCCACTGCATCAAAATTCTGCATACTTGCTTCTCCTTAGGAATACTTCAGGTTTAGGGTTTCGGGTTTTTGCGCTTCATGCGGATGCTCGGTTCCGGCATACACTTTCAGCTTCTTAAACATTTCTTTGCCCAGAGTGTTTTTGGGCAGCATGCC
>CAZWJK010000023.1:0-1526 GCA_964634035.1 uncultured Candidatus Cloacimonadota bacterium
CTAGGTATTACTCTTACCTCCCAAGGATGGATACTTTTAAGGGTTACTCGCCATTTTCGTGTATTTAGTGTTCCTCATTTGTCTTCTTTGCATCATCATTAATTGCAAGTCATAATCCACAGGTAATCCGGTCGATATCCAGTCGGATTAATCCCGACTGGATCCCGACTGAATCACGACTGAATTACGACTTGGATCAACGGAAGAAGCAGGTTTTTTCTATTGCCGGATTGGAGCAGAGTGGAATGAGAGCTTTGTGCATAACATGTGGATAACTAGGGACAGTTATCCACGTTCAGGCATAAACCATTGCAAAATATGGTCATTACAAAAAGCGGGTTATCCACCGGGAATGTGGATAAGTGCATAACTGACACATAGTCAAGCTAATATGATATCGCTGAGGGAAAGGGTAATAAGAGCGACGACAATGCTTGACAGAATAGGCCTCTGTTTATCTTTGATACCTGCTTTTAGGAAAAGCTAAGTGTATGAAAAAGAATAAGAAAGAAATCAGGGAAATCGGTTTTTACTTCGACCTGCTGCAACAGTATGACTGGGACGACATTTTTTATGCGTCCACATTCACGCTGAAACAGGACGAGACGGGCAACATCATCCTTTATCCGGACGAAAAATATGTGAATAAAAAGGCCTGCGTTTACAGCCACAACAGCGTCATCTTCGAAGGCGAAATGCCTGAAATGATGCTGATAGCGGTGCAGCCGGGCATAAAACCAATGCATTTGCATGACATTTTACAGCTCAGGATAGAACTGACCAACGATGAGATTTGAGCAAGACCTCAGGATTCTGCCTTTAAGCAAGAGCCATCTGAGCGAACTGAAAAAGTTGAAGCAGAAGAAATTCCGCCGGCTGGAAAACCAGACTCTGGTGGAGGGCAGAAACCTGATCGAACAGTTAATTGCCAACGGTTTTGCGCCGGAAGAGATCATCACATCAAGTGCTGAATCGGTGTCGGAAATCTTGGGTAAAACAAAATGCGACATCTACACTGCAAAGCCGCATGAAATCAACGAATTGACAGATACTGAAACGCCGCAGCCCATTGCTTCTGTGTATGAAATTCCGCAGTTCAGCATAACGGAATACAAAGTGGTCCTCTATCTTGACGGGATCAGGGATCCGGGTAATTTAGGCGCGATCTTCCGCACGGCAGCGGCTTTCAGCGTGGGTGGCATCGTCCTCTCCCCCGACTGCTGCGAAGTGTTTGCGCCAAAAGTGGTGAGAGCGTCGCTGGGAAGTGTGTTTTTCCTGCCTTCCGAAGTATGCGAACCAAGTTGGCTGAAAACTCAGTCCGCAGAGAAAATCTGTTTGGTCATGGATGGAAGCATCAGTCTGCAGGACCTCAAACTTGACAAAACCAAGCCGGTGATTGTGATCATCGGTTCTGAGGGCAGCGGGATTTCCGAAGAAGTTTTATCCTCGGCAGATCAGAAAGTCTGCATTCCGATATCAAAGAAAATGGAATCACTGAACGCTGCAGTCTCAGCCGGGATCGCAGT
>CAZWJK010000023.1:1626-16298 GCA_964634035.1 uncultured Candidatus Cloacimonadota bacterium
TATGAACACCTGACAGAGGATGTGCAGATCGTGGCCATCGACGAAGCGCAGTTTTTTGACGAATCGATCGTAGGCATCTGCAACGATCTGGCAGACCGTGGCATCCGCGTGATCGTGGCTGGCCTGGATCAGGACTACAAGGGCAATCCCTTTGGCAGCATGCCGCAGCTATTGTGCATTGCGGAATACGTAACCAAAAACCTGGCGATCTGTCTGAAATGCGGTAACCCCGCCAACCGGACCCAGCGTATTGTGCACAGCAGCGAACAAATTTTGGTTGGCTCCACAGATGCCTATGAAGCGCGCTGCCGCAACTGTCACGAGGTTTTGGACTGATGCCACAGGGGGGAAATTTCGGGCATTTTCTGATCTGGCTGGTGCAGACCGCACTCAATGCCTATACCCTGCTGATCCTTGTCAGAGCGCTGGTTTCCTGGTTTTCACCCAATCCCTACAACCGACTTTATCAACTATTGATCAGAGCCACAGAACCGGTTCTGGCGCCGATCCGCAGAATTGTTCCGCTGCAGGGCATCGATATCTCGCCCCTGATCGCGATCTTGCTCATTGATTTTGTGGTCAAGCGTCTGCTGGTGGGGCTTTTGAGCTCTATATTCTTATAATTCAGGAGGAGAATTGGCATTACATCCAATCGACATCAGACATCAGGAATTTTCATCAGCCATCCCGGGCTATAAAAAGAAAGAAGTCAGGGATTATTTGGAGCAGCTTGCCAAAGAGATCGAAGAGCTGAATAAAAATCAGGAAAAAGAGATCCAGCGGCAATTGCAGTTTCAGCAGGAAGTGCGTCAGGAAGCAACTTCGGCCTCTCAGACCATCGAAGACCTGAAAAGGCGGGAAGAACTGATCAGCCGGACTCTGGTTTTTGCCGAAAAGACCAAGGCCGACATCATAGCCAATGCCAGAAAGGAAGCTGAAAACATCATCCAGGAAGCTGAGATCAAGGCCAAGCGCGCCATTCAGGAAGCAAGATCATACCTGAGCGCGCTGGAACAGGAATACATGCATATCAAAGAACAGAAACGGCATTTCCTGATGCAGTTCAAAGTTGAACTGCAGACCTTCATAGAAAGGATAAATAAAGACCCGCTCCTGGGCAAGGAATCTGATAAACTGATCGACACTGAATTCAGACAGATCAAGGACAACATAGTACCGGGCAGCGAACAGGCTCCCGAGGCTGAAAAAGCGAAATGATGAGCTTTCAGCAAACGGCAGACTGGATCAAAGCCAGAATTCCTGATAAACCGGCAGCAGGAATAATTTTGGGCACTGGCCTCAACCCCCTGGCAGAGATGCTGTCAGACAAAATCGTCATTCCCTATGCAGAGATACCCGGCTTTGTGAAAAGCACTTCACCCTCGCACATGGGCAATCTGCTGTTCGGCTACCTGAACGGAAAATCTGTTATCTGCCTGCAGGGACGGTTTCACTTTTACGAAGGCTACACGATGGAGCAGGTCGTTTTCCCGATCAGGGTGTTGGCCGCTCTGGGCGTGAAGACGCTGATCGTGACCAATGCCTCCGGCAGTCTGAAAGAGGATTTTGAGCCCGGAGACATCGTCGTGCTGACAGACCATATCAACTTCATGGGCACCAATCCCCTGATCGGCAGCAATGTAGAAGAACAAGGAGAGAGATTTCCATCGATGAATCTGCCCTATTCCGAAAGACTGCAGGCTCATTTGAAGCAAGTTGCCTCAGAACATCAGATCAAGCTTAAATGGGGAGTCTATGTAGGGGTTACGGGACCGAGTCTGGAAACCAAGGCTGAATGCGCCATGTTTGCCAATCTGGGAGCGGATTTGGTGGGAATGTCAACCGTTCCCGAAGTGATCACGGCGCGTCATGCCGGAATGGAAGTTTTAGGGTTATCTGTCGTGACAAACTACAGCAATCTGATTCACAACCTGGCGCACTCGCAGGAAGAGATCAGAGCCAATGCAGACAGGGCTTCAGAACATCTGAAAAGACTGATCACTCAGTTAATAGTGCTTGTGTGATCGCATTGGGAAGTTATCTTATCAGCAAGGTTTTTTGGATTGACAGAGTTTTGCGGTGTGAAATGATGTCTATCTTGTATTTTTAATATAGAAACGTCGAAACAGACTGGAGTAAAAAATGGCAGCAAAAGCATTATCGGCAGCCAAGCTTAAACACTTTGAGGAGTTGATAAAAAAAGAACTGGCTGACAGCAAGAGCTTTATCGATAAAGCAAACCAGGACCAGAGCATCGGAGCCAGGGAAAGTTCCGGAGATCTGTCCTCCTATGCCTTTCATCAGGCAGACCAGGGTAGTGACACCAACCTGATGGAACAGACAGTCATGCTGATGGAACAGGAACGCGAAAAAATGAGACTTCTGAGCGATGCCCTGAGAAGAATCTCTGACGGCACCTATGGCATTTGTGAGATCTGCGGGGACAAGATTCAGGAGTCACGGCTGGAAATCATACCTTATGCCAGATACTGCATGGACTGTAAGTCCAAAGAAGAAGAAAAGAAGCGGCGCCGGAAGTAATGGAACTGATCTGGATGAAGGAAAAGGAGACCGCTACAGCCAGGCAATTCAGATATCTGTGGTTGGCTGCAGTTGTCATCTTGCTTGATCAACTGGTCAAGATCATAGTTAAACTGAAGCTGCCTCTGTATGAAAGCAAACAGATACTGGGCGAGCTGGTGATGCTGACCCACGTGCAAAACACAGGCGCAGCTTTCAGTATCAGTCTGGGCAGTCCTGAGTTCAACAGGGTCTTTTTCATCATCATGACCGTTCTGGCAGTTGTTTTTGTGCTCTATATGATCTACAGGTCAACCACAAAACTGCAGCGGATCGCACTCAGTCTGGTGATCGGCGGCGCCATCGGCAATGTCATAGACAGGATCCTGTTCGGCTATGTCACTGATTTTGTTGATGTGGATTTTCCCAACATAATCATGCAGAGATGGCCTGTGTTCAATGTGGCAGACAGCTCGATCGTGATTGCCATGGGTTTGCTGATCCTGGATGCGATCATAAATAAAGATGCCGGTGAAGTGAAAGCTCCGGCAGAAATAAATGACTGATTCTTTTTAAAGAAAACCGGGAGTTAATTATGCGGAGATTATTCATTCTGGCAGCGCTGCTGTTGTTCAGCGTTCTTGCTTTCAGCACATCAATTTATGATATTCAATACACGACCGTTCCGGGTCCGGGTAGCAACTATCCATCACTTTTGGTGGGTCAGGTGGTTTCCACGGAAGGAGTAGTTTCCGGGATAGGTTTTACCGGCGGCAAATATGTCATTACAGAAGGCTCCGGAGCCTGGAAAGGCATCTTTGTCAATGACCCTGCCCATACTCCAGAATTGGGTGACAGAGTAGCCATCACAGGAACTGTGAATGAAGTCAGCGGTTTCACGGAAATCGGAGATGTGACATCATATCTGGTGCTCAGTTCAGGTAATCCGGTTCCTGCAGCCGTAAGCATCACACCCCAGAATCTGCAGTATAACACTGGTGAAGCTTATGAAGGCGTGCTGATCAAGCTGACCGATGTGCGCGTGTCGGTTCCCCCCATTGGAAACCAGTTCACCGTTACCGCCAATAACTTCAGTTGTCAGATCAGCAACGGCTTCTATCCTCAACCCCATACCTGGAGCGGAATTGTGCTCAATCAATTGTGGGCGGAGATCACCGGCATCGTGAATTACGCTTCAGGACAATTCAGAACCAATCCGCGTTCAGACAATGATATGATCCCCACTGCCGACATCAACACGATCTCTCTCACCCTGGCCAATGTGGAAGCTCCCAAGGGCGAAACAGTTGCAGTCAATGTCACAGTCTCCAGACTGGAAGAAGACTGGAATCTTAAAGCATACAGATTCAAGGTCGGATTCAATAAAAGGATCGTGCGCTTTGCTGATGTCGAGATCGCATCCACATTATCAGACACCTATCCTGACTTGATCCTCTCTGCCAATGAGGATTCCATCACTGTAATTTACAGCAGTGACAATGCCCTGGCTTCTCCCACCAATTCGGGAATCCTGATCAAACTGCTGTTTGAAACCCTGTCCTACGGCGAAACCATTCTGGATATCACTCAGGGCTCATTCAGCTATACGCAGAACGATGTTGTTCAAACAGTCAATGCTTCCGTTCTGGCGGATGGAAAGATCAAGGTTCCCATCCAGAAGAAAGTTGCCTGGCTGAGCATCTGGAATAACGACAACAATAAGAAGAATATCTTCAATCCCTGGCTGAATCAGAAGATCACGATTGAATTCGGCAGTTTGGTTGAAACAGGCGTTCCAGCCGGCAAAGCTATTATCCGCATTTATGATTCACAGGGAAGGCTGGTGGCCACACCCATCAATAAGATCATTACTGCTCCGGATGGCATTGAGTATCTTTCCTGGGACGGCAGGGACAGAAACAAGAATCTGCTGCCCATCGGCCTGTATTATTGTCACCTGGAGATCATAGACAGAGTGACAGGTAAATCAGAGACTGCGGTGCAGCCTATCATTGTAGCTGCCAAGCTGAAGTAGGGCAAGATGAAGATTATTTTTGAGGGAATTATGAGAAAGATTATACTCGCACTTGTATTGATCGTCAATGTCAGTTTTCTGCTGGCAGTGTTCAACGATTATCAGCCTTCCGCCAGAGCCAGGGCCATGAGCAATGCCTTTGTGGCAGTCTCAGATGATGCTAATGGCGTTTTCTTCAATCCTGCCGGAATCAACCTGGCACCGATGAGTGCATCGGTTGGCATGGCACAACTTTTCGGACAAAGCTTTTCCGAAATCAAGACCGGCAGCTTTGTTTATCCGCTGCCCAAGAACTGGGGCGTGATCGGAGCAGGCATCAAGTCTTTCGGAGTGGACTTTGAAGACACTGTCCTGATGTCTGAAAACCAATACGTTCTGGCACACGGATTCAAGCTGATGGAAGACCTCCATTCCTCAGTGCAGGTGGGTTGGTCAGCCAATATCTATCATCTTTCCATGGACGGCTTTGACAGCGACATGGACTATGGCATCAACCTTGGTGCTCTTGCCACTCTCCATAACAGGACCAGATTCGGCTTTGCCGTATCCAACCTGAACAATCCCAAACTCGGTGTGAACAATCAGCACAGCATTCCGCGTAAATTCTCCCTGGGCCTGGCCTATATGCCATACGACCAGGTCACCACCAGCATTGAATTGAAAAAAGACTTTGCCGAAGACACGGAATTCATGGGCGGAGTGGAATTCAGGCTGTTTGACCCTCTCTATCTCAGGGCCGGAATGCATCAGAATCCAGCCACCTGGTCAGCCGGTGCCAGTTTCAGAATGATCGGCATCATAGTTGATTATTCTTTCACAAAGCACACAGTTTTGGATGCTACGCACTATCTGAACATCGGTTATGAGTTTGCGAGGAACTGATGTTTGACAAAGGTATAAAGCGTTTTCTACCACCGTTTCTGCTGATTGCTTATCAGCTCATGAACCACTGGAAAAGAAATCTGGCGCATAATCACAATATAAGGAAGATCGACAACACTGCCGAACAACTTGGCACCATAGAGCACATGCTGGTTCGTTTGGAGAAAAAGATTCAGCTTAATAAGGAAATGGTCGATAAATTGAAATTCATGCTGGTCTTCAGTATGTCTTTAAACTTTGTTCTATTGATCGTTATCCTGTTGAAAGTGCTGGGTTTGTTCTGATCAGAACATCAGATTAAGCGAGCAGTAAACTCTCCAGTCCAGATCATTCAGGTCTGAGCCGATCGGATTCACTCTGATCTCAGCCAGGGAATCCCTGTTCAACTGCCAGGCTGAAGAAAGCATCAGACTGTATTCTTTCCAAGTACCCCAACTGTACTTAGGCTGCACCTGCATAATGGCGATTCCTCGCTGTGCCTGCAGCATACAGCTTATGTTGTGCCTTTCGTCAATGCCATTGATCAGATATTCGTTGCCTTCTTTGATGCCAGTCTCATTGCGCTCCCAATCGAAACTCAGATCAGCCCTGAAAGCATCCGTCCGTCTGCTTCTGTAAGGCAGTTGATTCCACTTTGTGAGAGTCAGTTTGGCAGCCAACGGCGTGGAATCATAGACAATATGGTAGGAAGCTGAGACTTTCCTGTAAAAGGTGTCCCTGATCTCCGTGAAAAGGTTGTATTTGTAGTCGTCATAATCTGCCCTGATCTGATATTCCTGATGCAGCAGAAAACTGTCACCCAGTAGAAGATCACACTCAGGCTGCCATTGCAGACCAGTGATGGTGCTGTTGTTGGCCGACAGCACTGCGTTGATGAAGACGTCGTCTCTCTGCCAATAGAGAAGACGGTTGGCCACCCTCATCCTGCTTTTCCAGTAAAGTATCCACCCCAGTTTGTAGGTGTTGGTGAGATAGTCGTTATCCAGCTTGTGATTAGAGTCAGGAAACTGGGTACGGCGCAGTTCTATCGTGTAATCGAACAGAATAGAATCGGAGGCAACGTATTCCCATGCCATACCGGCATTGGCAGTTCTGATGTCGATGATGCGGGAGTTTCTCACATAGGATAAGTCTTTGATGTAATAGCTGTGAGCATTGTTGGACGTGAGCATGATGTTATCCGTCAGCAGGTAAGACAGCCTGACCTGAGCCAGATTATTGTAGTCGCCGGTGTTGCGGGCTTTGTTTTGCTCGTGCCTGTAGTCGCTCAGAGAATAGCTTTCCAGTATCTCGCAGTTCAGATGATTCCCGACCGGGAATGACACATTCAGATTGGTAGTAAGATTCTTCTTATATTGTCTGTCAGAGTTGTCATAGAAGCTGTTGCCGTTTTCCTGATCAGGGCTTTGCAGCACATACAGGTCTTCCGTACGGGTTGAGGCATTGACGAATCCCTGCACCAGCAGTGAGTTTTTTTCCAATTGAGATGACAGGTTGGCAGAAAATTGTCTGTAGTTTTCCCAGTCCAGTTTTTTCAGTTCGGCATTACCGCCCAGTGACAGATAAGCTGCATCGCTGTTCATCGAAAAGCTGGTGCTGACTCTTTCCAGAAAGCCCGAACTGATCAGTTCATGGTTATCCTTGTATCTATCCTGTTCCTGTCTGTAATACGCCCTGGCAGAGGTTTCCAACCTCAAACTGTCCAGAGGTGATAAAGTGATGCCATAACCCAGAAAGCCTGTTCTATTGAGATAAGGATTGAGTTCGCTTTCCAGACTGCTGTAGTCGGTCAGGTATTCATATCCGGTCTGGATATTGTGAGTCAGCAGCCTGTCAGAATTATACATGGACACATAGAGGAAGCTGTTGCGGCTGATCTGGTCAAAGTCTATCCGCTTGTCTTCCAGCGTTCTGCCCGTGATCTGCACCTGCCAGTTTTTCAGAGGAGAAAGCTTGTAACTGGTGCTCTGCTCGAACTTGCGCTGCTTGAGACTGTTATAGAAGTAAAGGCTGAAATCGTTGGACTGCGCTATGCTAATGACCGGAAAGGTCAAAAGCACAATCAGCCAGATGAACAAATTCGCCTTCTTCAATCGTTTCTCCTCGCCTTTGAAAATCAATCCCGCTTGCCTGCTCCAGTTTGATCAGATCGTCCGGAGCAAACATAGACCGCAGATTATTCCTCAGAGTCTTGCGTCTCTGCGCAAATGCTTTATTGATGATGAGTCTGTAAGTGTCAAGAGATTTGAGTACGGGTTTATCCTGACGCGGCTTAAGGCGCACAACTGCAGATTCCACCTGAGGCGGAGGTTCAAAGGCAGCAGGCGGAACCTTAAAGAGCAGTTCAATGTCAAATGCATATCTCAGCTTGAGAGTCATCACTCCGTAGGCCTTGCAGCCCGGCCTGGCAGTGAGTCTTTCCGCCACTTCCTTCTGGATCATGATCACGACCCTGGAAAAGAACTGCGCGTTTTCTTCAATGGCATACAGTACCGGCGATGTTATCTGATAGGGAAGGTTGGAAACCAGCTTAACCTGCTTGGCCCCTGCTTGGGTTTCCTGTGACAGCAGATTTTTCCAGTTAACGGCAAGGATGTCTTTGTTGATCAGATTGAGTTTGGATCCGAACCGCTTGGTTAGCAGTTCAGCCAGCCGATAGTCTATCTCAAAGGCAGTCAGTTTATCCGTTAATTTGATCAGTCTTTCAGTCAGCACTCCCTGTCCCGGGCCTATTTCCCAGACCGGCTCTCCACAAGTGATTTCAGCAGCATTTACAATGGCGTCAGCCAGACCGTCATCCTTGAGAAAATGCTGTCCGAATTGCTTTAAGGGTCTGATCGCCATGGCTCTCACGCTGCTGTGAATAAAGTATTATTAACTCAGATACAGCAATCCTGAAACCGGGCAGAAATCCTCAAACTGCCGATTTCAGGATTAACAAATTAGGCGCTGGCTGCTTCAGGTTTGACGCTTTTGCAGATCTTGCAGACCTTGATGGTCTTGTCGCCGGCTTTGACTTCTTGTGTGAGCTTAACGCCGGTGCGGTGACAGAAAGGGCATTCGCCCCTGCCGTGGTTGGGCATGCTTCTGAGCAGTTTTCCGCGATGATTCTTGGCCATTATATTCTCCTTGAGTTATCTTTTCCTCAGTTTAGAGCCATTTTTCACAACCTGTCATATCGTCAATGGAAAACTGAATCCAGAACTGATAATCATTCTTTTTAAGCTTTTAGATTGACAGATTTGCGCCTGTCAAGAGAGAATGAAATCTGATTGCAGGGAGGAACGATGAAACCTTTACTCGTATGTCTTTCAGCATTGATCTGCTTAGCTATATGCTTTGCTCAGCCCAGGGGAACCACTCAGGCGGAGTTTCCCACTGATGGAATCTGTGTCGGACAGGCAGAATCCTTTATCCCTTCTTCAACTCCGACCGTTTCGGATAACCCGGTTTGGCTTGACAGGGATGAGTGGATCCCGGTTGATTCAATACAAGTCAACACCTTCCTGCGTGCCGGCAAGCAGCACGGAATGCTTTTTTCCACATACAATCAGACCATGCAGACCAGTTCCACCCTGGGAGAGATCATTCCTGCCGCCATTAGCGCCATAGATAAATCTCCTCTCTGGCTGAGAGCTGATCTGGCCAATGTCTTCAGCCAGCTCTCATCCCTGAAGCAGATGGCGTGGGCCGCCATCATCAACGATGCAGTTGATCCCTATATTGACGAGATCGCCTTTGCAGTGGCGCATTCGTCAGTTCAGTACCTGGCGTCAAACTTTTCCGATCCCTCCTTGTTTGTGGAAAACGCCCAGTTGCTTTATTCCATCGATGCTGAACTGCCCTATGTCCAGATCGTGAATTATGGCTCTTCCACAACTGACCCTGACTATTATTCCACCACCCAATATTATAAAACCACCGCCGACAGCCAGGTGGTGCAGATGACCGTCCCGCGAGACATTTACTACTGGTATATCGTGCATCCCAAGATCACTGACGAGATTCCCGCTTACATCAATCCCGCCCTTACGGAAAGCAACACGACCCATTCCAACAACATCAATCCTCCTCCCGAGGGCGTGTTCTGGCGCAACTACCTCTATACCGTGCAGGAACTGGATTATCCTGTCCTGCGAGACACTCTGATGCAGTGCCAGACCGCTTTCAACCGTAATGGCACCTCCGGTGACGCCATCCGCGCCATCCAATGGTGGATCAATCACACGATGAGTTTCACCAGCGGCACGGAGCGTCCCCATCAGCCGGTGCGCATCTACAAAAAGCACATGGGACGCTGCGGCGAATATGCAGACTACACTGCAGCCGCCAGCAGAATTGCTTTGATCCCCTGCACCAGCATTCTCTCTGTGTCCACAGACCACACCTGGAACGAATTCTGGGAAGACGGCTGGGTGCAGTGGGAGCCCGTCAACGGCTACATCGACGCTCCTCTGGTTTATGAAAACGGTTGGGGCAAGGTGTTCGGCACTGTCTTCGAGATCCGCAGCGACGGATTTTTAACTTCTGTCACGGACAGGTATTCGGAAGGCCTCGCTACAATCACCATCGCCGTCAGAGACAGTTTAAATTATCCCATCGACGGTGCGCGTGTCATCCTTGCCTTCACGGATCCTGCCATACGCGTGGACATGGTCGGTTTCACTGACAACGACGGCATTGTGGTCTTCACGGTTGGTGAAAACCGCCACTACTTTGCCAGAGTGGAATCCAGCGTCGGCATCTTTCCCACCAACCCCGGAACCTATCTGTCTTTAATGGATAACGCCGAGGACGGTGAAAGCTATGCCTACCAGATGACTTTGACCCTGCCCAAACCCGTGCCCCACATAACAGAAATCCCCGTCCCCGCTGATGATGTTCAGGACTGGCGTTTCTATCTGGAATTCACCGTTCCCAAACAGATACTGTATGGCAAAGTGACTTGGGATGATTTGGCTGCCAATGGCGCTCCGGCTTTCTTCTACAAGGAATTGGACTCACCCGGCAGAGTCAATCTGCTGATGACGGATGCGGATAATTACCTTTTCTATGGAATTGACCAGACGGCGCAGGCTTTTAACGTTCAGACCGATGTAGCTTCCGGTGCTGCCATGTTCAATCTTCCCAATCAGTGGGACTGGTATGCCTTTCTGGACAACAGCTCTCAGGTTGCCAATGCGCAATTGGTCACAGGTGTGATGTTGTATGAGCATTACGGAGTCAGCAATGATGACAATGTCCTGCCTTCAGCTTCGGTAAAACTATATCCTGTTTTCCCCAATCCCTTCAGCAGCGAGACTTGCATCCGCTTCAACCTGCCCAAGTCAGCCCAGACGGACATCTCTATTTACAACATTAAAGGACAAAAAGTCCGCTCTCTGTTTTCTGATGTTTCCAAAGCCGGTCTGAATGAAATTATCTGGGATGGCAGAGACGAACAGGGTAGCTTTGCTGCTAACGGCATCTATTTCTGCCGATTGACCTCAAGCGGAAAGACCCTGTCCCGCAAAATGATCCTGTTAAAATAGACCCTTATTTCATCACAAATCCGGCATACAGAGCATAGACGATGAGGAACATCGCACCCTGCCAGCGTTGCAGGGAATGCCTTTTGGGCAGAACGACGAAGATAAAGAGCAGCACCGTGGAGAGGATCATCAGGTATTGGTCTGTATTGAACGAAACGCTGTAGAGAGGCGGTTTGATCAGGCTCGTCACACCCATGATCAGCAGCAGGTTGAAGATATTGGAGCCCACGATATTGCCCAAAGCGATATCTGTATGTTTTTTGACGGCTGCCACGATCGAGGTCGCCAGTTCCGGAAGCGAGGTCCCGAAAGCGATAATGGTGAGACCGATGATCTTTTCGCTCAGCCCGAGGTTCTGAGCGATTCTGACCGCGTATTTGACCACCCAGTTGCCTCCCAGAAGCAGTCCCAGCACGCCGGAAACGATGTAGGCGATAGTCAGCAGCAGCGGAAATTCCCTGATCTGCGTCTGCAGGTCGGAGCCCTGTTTGCTCAGGTTATGAGCATAGATCATAAACAGGACAAAGAGGCCAATCAGGATGAAACCGTCTCCCCGGCTGAGCAAATTCACCGCTCCTGTGCCAAACCACTGATCGTTGACCATGAGCAGTAAAACAACAGAACTCAGCAGCGCAAAAGGGATCTCCCGGTAGGTCGTTGCCCTTTTCACCTGCATGGGATAAAGCAGAGTGCAGATGCCCAGAACCAGATAAACATTAAGGTTGTTGCTGCCGATGACGTTGCCGAAGGAAATATCCGGTGAGCCTTTGAGCGCTGCGATCACATTGACGATCAGTTCCGGGGTGGAAGTCCCGAAGGCAACTATGGTCAGTCCGATCACGATCTGCGGCACGTTGAACCGTTTAGCCAGCGAGCTTGCACCCTTCACCAGCCAGTGCGCGCCCAGCAGCAGAACTGCAAATCCGATCGCCAGCATGACAAATGAACTCAGCATTTTCTTCCCTTTTCCCTTGCATTTTTATGCTTTCTGCCTGCTCCATTTCCGTCAAGTAAATTTGATTTTCCCCGCTTTCACGCTTTGGGTTTGTCAATTATTCCATATATGCATTACGGTACCACTACGGTATCACTACGGTACCATTACGGTAAATAACCGTAATGCTACCGTAATGGTATAGTAATAGTCAAGTAGTGCAATTATGGGTGATGTAAGGAAGATTCCTGCTTAACCACCCCAGCCATTAAGCTGTCAGGGGGCCCCAGTCGCAGGAATGACGGCCTGGAGGGTATGTGTCAAGCGTGTCACATTGAGCTTAGTCGAAATGCGGACACGCAGTTGGCGTCTTATAAAATACGCATGTTGACGGTGTCTTATCCTTCGACTATGCTCAGGATGACACCTCAGAAAAGTTCAGGATGACACCTCAGAAAAGTTCAGGAGCACTTTTTATAAATCAGAAGCTGAGGGCTTTGTTGTTTTCCTTCAGCCATTTCTCCCATTTCATGTAATCGGGGATGAGCTCTTCCACCTTTTTCCAAAAGGCCTTGGAGTGGTCCATCTGGTTCAGGTGCATGAGCTCGTGCACGCAGATCAGGTCGATCACCTGCATCGGCGCCATGACCAGACGCCAGTTCAGATTGATGCTGCCGGAAGTCGAACAGGAGCCCCAACGCGTTCTGGCATTGGAGATTTTGATCCGTCTGTGTCTCAGCAAAAGTCTGGAGGAATACCACAGAGTCCTCTGCACCAATATCTTTTCCGCCTCCTGACGATACCAGAATTTGAGCGCCTGTTCTGCCTCCTCTTCAAATCTTTTATCAATGCATATGGCGTCCCTGAGCAGAACCGGCTCCTCCAGGCCTTCGACAAAGCGCAGGGGATAGTTTTTGCCCAGATAGGGAAACTCCTCCCCTTCCGCATATTTTGGTCCGGATTGTCTGTTCTTTTTGATCTCTGCAACCCTGGTCTCGATCCAGTCTTTGTAATTTACCAGAATTTCCTCGATCACCCGGACAGGCATTTTGAGCGGAGCATGGATCTTGAGTTTATTCTCCTTGGTGAGGAAGAATCCGATCGACTTGCGCTTCTTGCGCACCAATATATAGTCTTTCATAATATCTAAATCTTTCAGGATGAATCAGCCTTTTTGATGATTATTTTTGATGTATTTTGTTCTGAACTGGCAAAGCCTGTCAAGAGAAAACAGAGCAGGCCGGATCGAGACAATCCGGCGCTGCATCCGTTCCCCCAATGGAGTGTGAAGAGGCTGTATTACAGTCTGTGACGGGGGCTGTGGTAATGGGTTTCGCGGGTCTCAACCTGTCTGGGATAAAGCTCCAGATGGATGAACGTCTCTTTCCAGACCAGCCCTGAGCCGATCAGATGGGGACTCTCATAACGAAAGTCCTCGCCATATCCGAGTGACTTGAACACCTGCGGTTCGCAGACGCGGAACTGCTCCAGAAAGTCATGCACCTGCTCCAGGGTGCAATTGCACTCCTGATCGCTGCTCAGACTGTCCATGGCGTAGCTTCTGATCAGTTTGGAGTGCAGGTCAAACCAGACTTTGTCAGAGCTCAGGCAGTCCAGACCGGCGATCCTGTTCTGCAGGCAGACTATGATGCCGATCTGCCTGTCCTGACAGGGAAAATGCTCAGCATAATCCTCCAGACGGGGTTTTACGGCATCATAAACATCCTTCATGGCGTTGGTAGGGGAGCTGACCTCATTCTTACATGCCATAAAAGAGATATCTTCCCAAACCTTGCCCTGGTCGGAGCGGAAACTTCCCCTTTCCCTCAAGTTCTGACTGACATCTGCCATTTTGCCCGCGCGGATGCTGGAACTCAGGACATTGCCGGATTCTTCGAAATGCGGTTTATGATATGACCACCTGCCGCTTTCGGTGCAACTGACCGGGATGATGGTCTCGGAAAGCTCTTTGACCAGTATGGTGGTATTGAGAATGCGGTTCTGCTTGGCGCCGGAGATCTCCTCCCCATCCAATAGTAGAACAGGTAACTCCGCAGTGTTTCTGACCTTGAGTTCTGGCACTGAACCACCCTGGCTGATCTCCGTGATCAAGAGCAGATTCTGGTTCAAGGCCTGTTTCAGGCTTAAGTATGTGATCTGGCTCTCCCCTGTGGAAAAGATCGGAAATACACACATCCCTTTATGGGACTGCCTTTCCCCTACCCTGATCCCCGTAAGGAAGTTCTCGTTCAAGTATTTCATGGTTTACCTCCTGAATTATGGTTTTTAACTATGTATTTTGTATCCATATATATTCAGAAGCGTTCCAATCATTAATATGCAGTGTAATGAACTGATTGATATGGAGTTATGTTGTTTGAAGTTATATTGAGTTTATGATACTCAGTAAAATACTTTATCTTGATGAGTAATATTATTTACGCCTCAGGCTAAAAACGGATAAAGCGTGGGCATTATTGGGGTGAAAAAAAACCGCCGCATGATCTGCGGCGGTTGTATGTTGTTTAATTCGACGTTATTTGTCCACGATGGGATGAACCACATCGGCGTGCACCGAGATGTTCAGTTCCATGCCATCCCAGGCAGAGTTCCACGGAATGCTGATGACATCACCATCGGACAAGGGATCATATTCATCGCAGTAGGGGAAATTACCGAATGCCGGTGGTCCCACATAGCCGACCAGTTGAACATTGATATGATACCTTTCCATCAGCCAGCCGTTCATCATGTCGATATCGATCTTGAG
>CAZWJK010000023.1:16398-23199 GCA_964634035.1 uncultured Candidatus Cloacimonadota bacterium
GTTTCACCGTCCTTGGCTGTTGCCGGAGCGGTGATGTCTTTGGTTCCGCATCCGACCAGCAGCAAAGCTACTGCGATCAGAAGGAAACCCAATTTGAGTGTGTTTTTCATGTTTCCCCCTTAAAAAGGTTTAGATACTTTGGTTGTTACTGTTTCCTATTTCAGGTGCAAAGCGGAGACAATCCCCGCTCTGGTTTGATTTTGAAGTTCTCTCATAAAATAAGGCAAAGCTGTAACAACAGATGAACTGCTTTTAGTCACAGTACTTGTTTTCGACACCAATAGGCTTTTGTTAAAACAATAAACCAACTTCATTTTTGACTTTCCTTCTTTCTTAGCTCCTTTGTGTGCATCAAATTAGCTTTTTCATAGGGCATTTCAGTATCTCCAAGGCTCATAAATGTAAAGATACCTCTACCCTATGAATCAAAAACTAAGTGATTTATTTTCCCTGTCAAGAAAATTCTGATGTTTTACAGAGTATTTTCGGTCATACTTAAACTCTGCAAAGAAAACGTGATACACAACGGTGGCCTTATATATGTCAGTAAGTTAGTTAACACTTCATGAATGAAAAAATGCGGCAGTGAAAAAAAATCTGAAACGCCAAAGCTTATTCCCCATATTCACATAAATTTACAGAAAAAAGTGTTGACAAAAATCATCAATTTTGAGAGTATGTAAACTATAGACTATGTAATAAGTCAGTAGTATTTATTGGTACTAATGCTGCTAAAGGGAGGAATGCTTGCTGTCACATAAGTCCTGGGATGCTTTGACGCTGTTCATCATCTTTCTGTTATCTCTGGTGATCCTGTTCTCCGTTGTGCAGTTGATCACCGGCGGAAAGATCATCCTGGGTCTGTCACAAGTCACCGGCAAGATCCTGACCTATGTCTTCACCATAACCATATTTCTGATCATCATAGTATTGGTCATGGAGAACGGCTCGCCGGTCCGGACCATTGCCTGGATCCTGTTTCTGGTCTATATTCCGATCGTCGGATTCATCTTTTATCTCTTTTTCGGACGCAACTGGCGCAAGACCAGGATCTTTTCACGCAAAAGCACGGAAGACATTCTCAATTTGCAGCAGCACCTGCTGGCAGAGTCCCTGACCGAGGAGAAGCAACACAAATTTAGGAACCCTCTTACCCTGAAACTGATCAGCCTGCTGGAAAACAATTGCAAAGCCATCCTAACCACAGACAACCTGGTTGAGATCATTCCCCATACTCCTGACGCTTTTACTGAGATCCTGAAAGGTATTTCCAAAGCCAAGGAGCATGTTCACATTCAGTATTTTTCCATCACCAATGACGAAACCGGAAGAAAGTTCAGGGACGCTCTGATAGCCAAAGCAAAAGAAGGGATCAAGATAAGACTGATCTATGACGCGGTCGGCTGCTGGAGCCTGAGCTACCGCTTTAAAAAGAGTTTAAAAAATGCCGGCATAGAGCTTTATCCCTTTCTACCTTCCCCCTTTCCCACCATCAGCAGCAGACTGAACTACCGCAACCACCGCAAACTGGTCATTATTGACAACGCCATTGCCTATCTGGGCGGAATCAATATCGGAGACAAGTATCTGGGCAGAAACAAGTATTTCGGCTACTGGCGCGACAGTCTGGTCGTGATGCAGGGACGCAGTGTGAAATCACTTCAGGCGATCTTTCTGACCGACTGGTTCTTTGTTTCCAGGCAGAACCTGATGCAGCAATACCTGACACCTTTGAATAATGTCAAAACACCTGACCAGAATGTCACCCCTGAGGGCATCCCGGTCCAGATAGTCAGCAGCGGTCCTGATTCGGACTGGGAAAGCATCATGCAAGTCTATTTTGCCGGCATAGCCAATGCCAAAACCAGGATCCACATCACCAGCCCTTACCTGGTGCTGAACGAGAGCCTGCTCATGGCTCTCAAGACTGCTTCCCTCAGCGGTGTGGAAGTCAAGATCATCCTGCCTGCCAAGCCTGACCACCAGATCGTTTTCTGGGGCTCCAGATCATATTACACTGAACTGCTGCTGTCCGGAGTCAGGATCTTTGAGTATCAGAAAGGATTCATCCATGCCAAGGTGCTGATCGTGGACGGTGAAATTGTCTCCATCGGCACTGCCAATATGGATATGCGCAGCTTCAACCAGAACTTCGAACTCAACGCCATGCTCTATGCCAAAGACATAGCCGCAGTGGCTGAAAAGCAATTCCAGAACGATCTGGCAGAGAGCAAAGAAGTCCTGCTGGAAGAATTCTCCCGCCGCTCCGTACTAAACAAAGCACGGGAATCGGTGTGCCGGCTCTTTTCTCCCCTGCTATAAAAAAAGACCTCTGAACCAGAGGCCTTCTTTTTATCCTATTTTCGACAATCTTATTTGACTACTGCCAGGATTTGTCCTTTGCTGACGCTGTCTCCGGCGTTCAATGGCAGGGAAGCAACCGTTCCCTGTACGGGACTTGGGATGTTGTTATACATCTTCATCGCTTCCAGGACCAGGATCGTGTCTCCGACCTCGACTGCATCTCCGACCTTCTTTTCATACTTGACCAGCATGCCCGGCATGGGTGCTGTGATGGGAGTTCCACCTTCTACTGCAGGAGCCGGATTGGCGGCAACGGATACGGGATTTGGTTTTACCGGAGCAGGTACAGGTGCTGCAGCAGCGGGTTTGGCTTGCGGAACGGGATTGGGGGCAGCGGGTCTGCTGCTTACGACACGCGGAGCGCCGCCTTTCTCATTTACTTCCACCAAAAAGTACTCGCCATCCACATAGACGTCGAACTGCCTGATTCCTTCTGGTTTGGGGGGATTTTCTTTTTTGGGCATAACTATGAATTCTCCTGATTTCACTTTTCTGATTATTTCTTCCTGATTCTGGACCTGTTCCAGGGTTACGGGTTTGGCTTCCTCGGGAACCGGGATAAGGCCGTATTTCCACTTCAGGAAACGCATGGCAGTCACGTCATAGAGCGCAACGATCAGCTCATCATCAATGTCTTTGGCAAGTCCTTTACACATCTCTTTGACCTTGTCCATGGCGGGTTCAATGACATCGCCGGGACGCACGGTAATGGGCTTCTCACCACGCGGATAACCTTTCAGCGCTTTTTTCTGAACTTCTTTATCGATGGGCAGGGTCGTCTTGCCATACAGGCCGTAGCAGAGGTCCTTGACCTGTTCCGTTATTCTGGAATATTCGCCGTCTTTGGTATCAAACAAAGCATTATTAACTGCCTGGATGCCGACGATCTGACTGGTCGGCGTCACTAATGGTATCGTGCCAAGGTCTTCCCTGACCTTGGGAATCTCTTCAAACACCTTGTCCAGCTTGTCCAGCGCATCCATGTCCCTGAGCTGATTCACCAGGTTGGAAAGCATTCCGCCCGGCGTCTGATGCAGGATCACGTCTGTATCGATGATGCTGTATTTCGTGTTGCCGGCAAACTGCAGGTATTTTGGAACTACCTTTTCCAGATCCTTGCCGATCTTGTTGAGCAGCCTGATATCAAACCCCGTGTCACGATTGGTTCCCAATAGAGAAATGACCAAAGGTTCGACCGCCGGATGCGAGGTTCTGTAAGCATACGGCGCCATGCAGGTGTCAATGATATCGACTCCTGCCTCGATCGCTTTGAACAAGGCCAGATCGCCCAAACCGGCAGTGAAATGCGTATGCAGATGGATGGGAACCTTGACGTTTTCCTTGAGGGCGCGCACCAGGTTGTATGCGTCATAGGGCGCAACCAGACCAGCCATGTCCTTGATGCAGATCGTGTCAGAGCCCATCTCTTCAAGCTGTTTGGCTTTTTTGACATAGTATTCGATGTTATAGACCTCGCCGCCCATGCGCTGTTCCGTCAGGGAATAGCAGATCGCGCCTTCCAGAACCTTCTTGTTCTTTTTAATTAGCTTGACTGCGGTTTCAAAATTGCGGAAATCATTCAATGCATCGAACACGCGGAAAATATCGATCCCATTATCGGAAGCCCTTTGCACAAAAGCTTCCACCACATCGTCAGCATAGTTACGGTAACCTACCAGGTTCTGTCCCCTCAGCAGCATGGAGAATGGAGTTTTCTTCATATGCTTTTTCAGGGTGCGGATGCGTTCCCAGGGATCTTCATTCAGATATCTCTGCATGCAGTCAAAGGTGGCTCCGCCCCACATCTCGACTGAATAGAAGCCCACTTTGTCCATGTCTTCCGCCACCACGACCATGTCTTCCGTTCTGCCGCGGGTGGCAAACAGGCTCTGATGCCCGTCCCGGAAAGTCAGATCCTGTACCAATATGGGATTAACCGCTTTCGGGCGGTCAGGTTCATACCGCATCTGGGCCATTTCAAGAACGCCATGTTTATCCATGCGTCTTCTCCTTAGTATGTCTATTTATTTCTCTTGATAAATCTGCGCTGATACATGTCCCTGTAATTCATCGTCTGCTGTCTGCCATAGATCGTCCATTCCGTCGGCTGATGCGGAGGCAGCTTTTCCGTAAAGGTTGAAGTCTCCTCACTGCTCATCAGCGAGACCACTGCCGATACCGCAGCCAGTTTCTTTTTATCTTCCATTTTAAGCTCCGTACAATAATTCTAACACAGAGTCACAGAGTTTTTTAAGGCACAGAGAATTATGATGAAATGATTTCTCATTCCTCTCTTTTTCCTCTGCGTCTCTGTGTCTCCGTATCTCTAAATTCATATTCTTTCGTGTATTCCGTGGTTAATAAACTACATTGGGATATTGCCGTGTTTCTTGGGCGGCAGAGATTCACTCTTGGTGCAGAGGATCTCCAGCGCATCAATCAGCCGGGCGCGTGTTTCTGAAGGTCGGATGATGGCATCGATGTAACCTCTGGACGCCGCTACATAGGGATTATTGAACTCGTCCTCATAGATCTTGATCATTTCGGCACGCTTGGCCACCTTATCTTCCGCTTCGGCAATTTCTTTGCGGAAGATGATATTGGAAGCGCCTTGGGCGCCCATCACAGCGATCTCAGCCATGGGCCAGGCAAAGACCATGTCCGCACCCAGATGACGGCTGCTCATGGCGATGTAGCTGCCGCCGTAGTCCTTTCTGGTGACCACGGTCAGTTTGGGCACTGTGGCTTCGGAATAGCACCACAAAAGCTTGGCGCCGTGCCTGATGATCCCGTTCCATTCCTGATGCGTGCCGGGCAGGTAGCCAGGTACGTCAACCAGCGTCAGCAGCGGAATATTGAACGCATCACAGGTGCGGATGAAGCGGGTGGCTTTGTCGCTTGCGTCAATATCCAGACAGCCTGCCAAAATCTGGGGCTGGTCAGCTATGATGCCTACCACCCTGCCGTTCAGTCTGGCAAAGCCCACGATCACGTTCTGCGCATAGTAGTGATGCGGCTCAAAGAAGACTCCGTCATCCACGATGCTGTGGATCACATCGCGCATGTCATAACTCATTTTGGGGTCGTCGGGAATGATAGTATCCAGTTCCGGGCACAGTCTGTGCGGATCGTCGTTGGTGGCCTGCAGAGGCGGTTCTTCCATGTTGTTGGCTGGAAGGTAGGACAGCAGGACCTTGATCTGTTCGATGGCGTCGGCATCGCTTTCACAGGCGAAGTGCGCATTACCGCTCTTGGTATTGTGAGCCATCGCACCGCCCAGTTCTTCCTGTGTGGTTTCTTCGCCGGTCACGGCTTTGATCACGTCCGGGCCTGTGATGAACATAAAACTGGTGTTTTTTACCATGAAGACAAAGTCTGCCATTGCAGGAGAATAAACAGCTCCGCCGGCGCAGGGGCCCATGATGGATGCGATTTGCGGGATCACTCCGCTGGCTCTGGAATTGCGGTAAAAGATGTCTCCGTAACCTCTCAGCGCATCGACTCCTTCCTGGATCCGCGCTCCGCCGGAATCATTGATCCCGACCAACGGCACTCCAGCTTTGAGAGCCATGTCCATCACCTTGCAGATCTTGGTGGCGTGCATTTCTCCCAGACTGCCACCCCGTGAAGTAAAATCCTGCGCAAAGGCGAAGACGGGACGCCCGTTGACCAGTCCGTGCCCTGTCACCACGCCGTCGGATGGGATATCGATCTTTTCCATGCCAAAGTTATCACAGCGGTGGTGCACAAACATATCTATTTCACGAAAGGTTCCGGGGTCAAACAATAGGTCAATCCTTTCCCGTGCCGTGAGTTTGCCGCCGTCATGCTGTTTCTGGACAGCTTTTTCGCCGCCCATCTGGCGAACCTTGTTTTCCAGTTCCTGCAGCTTCTCCAGCGAAATTCTGGTATTGGACATAGTGTCTCCTTCTTTCTAAACTCTATGAATCTGAATACATTATCTCATTTTAAGACTGAGTTTCTTTATTTATGAATGAATGGCTTTCGTCAAGTGAAAAGTAAGAAATTCAGAACACGTAACACACGAAAATAACGAAATACACGAATGATTAACTATGAAAAGATCACACAGAGACACAGAGGAAAAGAGAGATACAGAGTATTTTTGATTTGAGATTAATCTTTTTCGGAGTTCAAATTGCCCTTTTTAGACTTACATTGGCATCTTTCTAATAGGGCAATTCGGACTGAACAAAGGAACACACAGAGGCACAAAGTTATTTAAGACGCAGAGATGGGTCATCATGCCGATTCAGATTTAGAAGTGCTGGCAGGCAGAAATCATTCTCTGCGGTTCATTTTCCTCCGTGTCTCTGTGTGTTGCTCGGTTTGGTTTTATGCTGTTATATTACCTGTTTCAGATCCCGTTATCCAGTGCCTGGTAGTTGAGGACGGGCGGCAGCAGGCCTGCCATGA
>CAZWJK010000024.1:0-7507 GCA_964634035.1 uncultured Candidatus Cloacimonadota bacterium
GAGTTAAATGACTGTCTGAAGATAGATTATACGGGAGTTGAGCTGCTTGAAGACTTCTACATCGAAGCGAACGGGAGACTTGGAAAATTCAAAAACTGCCGCCTGCTCGGGGGCTCCATCCTGGACAGCGAGTTGCAAAGCCGCCTGGAAGCTGATTATGATGTAGTCATAGCATTGGAGACATTTGAGCATATTCAGGCACGCGATGTTTCTGCAGCTCTCGGTTATATTAGAAACCGGCTCCGGTGCTCATATTTCCTGAGCAGCGTTCCGGTCGAGCTCGGCTGCACAATTCTGATCAAAAACCTCGGATCAATGATCCTGCACTATGGAAGGTATCGGGAATACACTTTCAAAGAAACCCTGAACGCCGCCCTGTGCAGACTGCATAAGGTTTCCCCTCACGGCAGTGAAAGAGAGTATCCGGGACATAAAGGTTTTGACTGGCGGTTTTACAGATACCTGCTGAATCAGGATTTTACCATCCTGAACCAGAATAATCTGCCTTATCAGTGGCTGCCGGCAAATCTATCAACCAATATTATGTTTGTCGCACAACCAAGAAAGCTCCTTTCATAAAAGGATATAATCACCACTTAGATAAATTCTCAGACATTTTTCTCAAAAAAGTTCATTTTTCCATTTGCCGGGAGAAAAAAATCGGTTAGATTAGTTAGTGAATACTTACATACATAAAGAATGGAAAGATGGAACTTACAGCCAGGCAACAGGATATCATCAATGCGGCGATCAATATCATCGCCAGGCAGGGCTATCAGGAACTGACAACCAAGCGTCTGGCGGAAGTCGTGGGAGTTTCCGAAGCTGCTCTCTACCGCCATTTTGAGAGCAAGACCGACCTCATCCACAAGATCCTGGAATACTTCCAAAGTCTGGCACATCAGGCCATGGGCAGCATTCACAGCGAGATCAAAGATCCGCTGCAGCAGGTAAAAGCCTTTGTCTTGAACCGTTATAAACTGTTCATAGAAAATCCTGACCTGGCGCGCGTGATGTTTTCCGAGGAGATCTTTGAGAACGACCGCTCCCTGGCGGAACACAACCTGACCATCATGCACATTCACAGGGACCAGCTCATCAAATCAATTCAGGCCGCTCAGAAAAAACACCAGATCAGAACAGACCTGGAAGCCATCCAACTCTTCCGTATAATTGTGGGATCCATGCGCCTGCTGGTCACGCAATGGCAGCTTTGCAGAGCAAAATTCGACCTGCAGCAGGAAGGTGAAAAGCTTTGGCAGACAATAGAAAAACTAATTACAGAGGATAAAAAATGAAGAGACAGATCATCACCATTGACGAAGCGAAGTGCACGGGTTGCGGAAACTGCATTCCGGGCTGTCCGGAAGGAGCTTTGCAGATCATTGACAACAAGGCGAGACTGATCAGCGACCTGTTTTGCGACGGGCTGGGAGCCTGCATCGGAACCTGTCCCGAAGGCGCCATCACGATCGAAGAACGGGAAGCCGAACCCTATGACGAGCGCCGGGTCATGGAAAACATTGTCAAACAGGGCACCAACACCATCAAGGCACATCTGAAGCATCTGGCAGACCACGGAGAAAATCTCCTGCTGTCTCAAGCCATAGCTTTCCTGCAGGAAAAGGGAATGGAAGTTCCTGATTATTCATGTAAGGAAGGAGATGTTGCCTGCGGTTGCGCCGGCGGGATCGTAAAAGCTTTTGATAAACAGGCAGCTGCTGTAGAGCAGACTGCGACTGGAAAGATCGCATCCGAGCTGAGGCAATGGCCGGTCCAGCTTCATCTCATCAATCCCAATGCCGAATACTTTGATAATGCGGACCTGCTGATCTCGGCAGACTGCGTTCCTTATTCCTATGGAGATTTTCATCGCCGGTTCCTGAAAGGCAAGATCGTCATTACGCTCTGCCCCAAACTGGATAAGGACATAGACCGCTACATCGATAAACTGGCAGAGATCTTCCGGCTGCACAACATCAAATCCATCAGCATCGTCAGAATGGAAGTGCCCTGCTGCGGCGGAACGGAACTGATCATTCAGAAAGCTTTGGAAAAAGCAGGCAAGGTCCATATGGTCAAGTTAACAGTCATTTCACTGCAGGGGGAGATATTATGATTACCCGTTTCTGGAAAGACATTGAGCCGATCTATGACAAGAATGGCGTTACTGGACGGCGGATTTATGATATGCCGGAGGGACAGATCATTCACATGACGCTGAATCCGGGAGCGGTGCTGCCTGCACACATCACGCCGGTAAATGTTGCCATGTATATTTTGGAAGGTGAACCTGTTATTGAAATCGGTGAGGACAAGCAGACATGTCCGGCCGGGACAGTGATAGAAAGCCCCCAGGACATTCCGCACGGGATTTCCAATCCTACGGAACAGACTGTCAGATTATTAGTTATGAAATTACCCAAACCATAAAATCAAAAGGAGAACTACTATGAGCATGTTTTGCTATCAGTGCCAGGAAACGGCACGCAACCTTGGCTGCACCATGCAGGGCGTCTGCGGAAAGAAGGATACCCTGTGTCATTTGATGGATTTGTCGATCTACGCTCTGAAAGGGCTTGCCTGGGTGAGTGAGGAGTTGAACCGCTTTGGCATTTATCACCCCGAAGACAGTTTGTTTGTCATGCAGGGCTTGTTCAGAACCATCACTAACGCCAACTGGGACGAACAGGCGATCGAAGCAGTTATCTCAGAAACTCTGCCCCTCCGTGACAAACGCCTGGCAGAACTGAAAGCTGCCTGCAAAGACAAAACCGGAAAAGACTGTGAATTCGTTATCCCTGAAGCTGTCACCTTCCACGTCACTCCTGACCAGTATCAGGAATTCGGTGACAAGGTCGGCGTTCTAAGGACTGAAAACGAAGATATCCGTTCCCTGAGAGAGACCATCATTTACGGCATCAAAGGCATCAGCGCTTACGGTGACCATGCTGCCATGCTGGGTTACAGCGATGATGATGTCAATAAGTTCGTAATGGAAGGCCTGGCTGCCACTTTGGATGACAAAAAGTCTGCAGATGAACTGGTTGGTTTGGTTCTGAAAACAGGAGAGCACGCCGTCAAGGTCATGGCTTTGCTGGACAAGGCCAATACCGAAACCTACGGCACGCCTGAACCGACGAGGGTCAGTCTGGGAGTCCGTAACAATCCTGGCATCCTGGTCAGCGGACATGACCTCAAAGACTTTGAGGAATTGCTCAAGCAGTCGGAAGGGAGTGGAGTGGACATTTACACTCACAGTGAAATGTTGCCAGCCAATTACTATCCCGCCTTCAAAAAATATAAGCACTTTGCCGGCAACTATGGCAGTTCCTGGTGGCATCAATTGGAGGACTTTGAAAACTTCAACGGCCCCATCCTGATGACAACTAACTGCATCGTTCCTCTCAGAAAAGAACAAACCTATCTGAACCGCTTCTTCACGACAGGCATGACAGGTTATCCGGGTGCAATACACATTCCGGACCGCGAACCCGGTAAAGAAAAAGACTTCTCCGGAATCATCAATCTGGCCAAGACCTGCCAGCCTCCCAAAGAACTGGAAACAGGTGAGATCATTGGCGGATTCAACCATGCCACCGTTCTGGGCATGGCAGACAAGATCATCGATGCTGTCAAATCCGGTGCTATTAAACGCTTTGTCGTGATGGCAGGCTGCGACGGCCGCATGCCCAGCCGCAAATACTTCACCGAAGTGGCGGAAAAGCTGCCCAAGGATACTGTTATCCTGACAGCGGGCTGCGCCAAGTACCGCTACATAAAGCTGCCATTGGGCGATATCAACGGCATTCCGCGCGTCCTGGATGCTGGCCAGTGCAACGATTCATACTCTCTGGCAGTGATCGCTCTCAAACTCAAGGAAGCCTTTGGCCTGGATGACGTAAATAAGCTTCCGCTTTCCTTTGACATCGCCTGGTATGAACAGAAAGCCGTGGCAGTTCTGTTGGCGCTATTGTATCTGGGATTCAAGAACATGCAACTGGGACCCACCCTACCGGGATTCCTGTCTCCCAATGTGGCGAAAGTCATTATCGATACATTCGGTCTGAAACAAACCACTAATCCTGAGGATGATATCCTTGCCATGCTGGCAGGATAAACTTAAGAGAAAAACAGATCACAGAAAAATAAGAGGATTGGTAACTCCAACCCTCTTATTATTTTAAGGTCAGAATAGTGAGGCAAATCTAATCATCTCAAATAACTTTGCTTGACAAAGTAGAAGCTTGTGGTTTTATGGATCAGGAAATCAGATAACTCTCAGCAAAGGAGAAGATATGGTACAATTCAAAACAGGCTACTATGCGGATGTGCGCATGGAAGAGATCGTTTCCACCCAACTACATTACATTAACGGTGAAATCGAGAATTATGTGAACCGGATCAGGAAGGGCGCTTTCATCCGTGTTTACGATGGCAGCAAATGGTATTACTCAGCAACCACTGATCTGGATGATTTACAATCAGAACTTGATAAACTCTATGCAATGGCAAATTGTAATCCTGAGATTAAAAAAAACCCGATCGTGATTAAAATGCCCAGAGAAAAAGCCAGAAAGCTGAAGTTTCAATCTAACAACGTAGCTAAAGTTCCTGTTTCTGCTAAACTGTCCAAAACGGAATCTGTTTTCCACTTGTTTAAGAACCATTCCCGCCTTGCCATGTGGCAGAACTATTATGTTGACAGGCATATAAAGAAGCGCATACTTAATTCGTGTGGCGCTGATGTGGAGTTTGACCTGCAACAGGCAGGCCTGGCATACTACATCAGTATGAAAGACGCTGAAAAGACCTTTATGGAAAGGATCGAGGCCAGTGCAGACAATTTTGAGGAACTTCAGTTAAGTGAAAAAGCGATAACAGAATTTCTGGCCAAATCCGAAGATTTTCTGCTTAACTCAAAACCGCTCGAACCGGGAAAGTACCAAACTATCCTTTCGCCTGTCGTAGCAGGGGTCTTTGCTCATGAAAGTTTCGGGCATAAGAGCGAAGCGGATTTCATGTTGGGTGATGAAAACATGAAAAAGGAATGGCAACTTGGCAAAAAAGTCGGCGTGGATATGCTTTCCATCTATGATGACGGCAATCTTCCCGGCTCTGGTTACATTGCTTTTGATGATGAAGGCAAAGCACCTGAGAAAACTTATCTGATCAGGCAGGGAAAACTGACGGGTCGTTTGCATAATACAGAAACTGCGGTCTCATTGGATGAGGAGCCAACAGGTAATGCGCGCGCCATCAGTTTTGACTACGAGCCAATTGTGAGGATGACAGCGACGATCATTGAGCCCGGCACTTATACCAAAGAAGAATTATTCTCCCAAGTCAGGCAAGGCATCTACATCGATAAGATCAAGCATGGCAGCGGGATGTCCACTTTCACGCTGGCACCGTCCTTTGCCTATTTCATTGAAAATGGTAAGATTGCATATCCTGTCGAAATTTCTGTGGTAACGGGCAGTGTTTTTGAAACGCTCGGCAAGATTGAAGCGCTGTCTGACAAAACAGAAGTGTTTTCCTTCTCAGTCGGCGGCTGCGGTAAAATGGAGCAGTATCCTTTGCCGGTCAGCTTTGGCGGGCCGTATGTCCTGATCAGTGAACTGAACGCAAGGTAGGAGGATAGAATGAAAGAGATATATACACAAACAGATAAGTCAACCACTCTGAGCATATCCAACAATCAGGTGCACTCAGTTCGAAACAAGACCATTGCCAGCACCGGCCTGCGGGTCTATAAAAAAGACTGCATCGGAGTTGCCGGTGCCCAGGGTAAGGTTGACCTTAAGGAACTGGAAAAGAAAGCAGACGAGATGCTGAAGATGAAGATCTCCTATCCTTACGCTCCCGGTAAGGAGAATAAGGTTAAGGTCGAAAGAAAGATCAATCTGCCTGCTGACTTTGATCTCACCCTGGAAACCAATGAGATCATCGACGGAATCGTGAAAGAGCAGCCGGATTTCATTCTTTCCCACCAGATCAGTTTGCATGAGGTGGAAAGCAGTCTCAGCAATGAGCAGGGACTGGATTTGATGTATCGGGATTCTTTTTTGGGTATTGGCCTGGTATTCAAGGAAAAATCCTCCGCCAACATCATGGACGGATATTATGGATATGCCGGCAGAGACTATGACCGCAAACTCTTTATCGACAGCTACCTGAAAATCCTTAAAGCTTATAAGACCAAAGTTGACCTGCCGGAAAAGAAAACCTTGCCCGTCGTTTTTTCCTGTGACGGAGCAATACTCGCCAAGCTCAATTCTGATCTGAACGGTTTACAGATCGGGACGGGGAGTTCACTTCTGACATCTTACCTGGGCAAGGACAAGTTCCATAAGGATCTGACGATCTGGCAGAGCAACAATCCCGATGATGGCCTGTTGCCGTTTTTTGATATGGAAGGCACTGTCAATCCAGATTACAGGGTTGCCCTAATCGAGAACGGCAAGATCCTGAAAGGCTACACTGATAAAAAGGTTGCCGCCAAGTATAATCTTCCATACACAGGCTGCGCTTCAGGCAGCTATGACTCCATTCCCAAGCTGGGGCAGGCGGCATTGCAGTTGAAGCCTTCTCAGAAAACACTGAAAGAACTGCTGAATGGCGAACTGGGAGTGTATGTGTATATTTCCAGCGGTGGTGATTTTACCTCTAACGGCGAGTATGGCGCTCCAGTTCAACTGGCTTTTTTGACAGACGGGGAAAATCTTTTGGGCAGATTACCAGAACTGAGCATAGGTTCCCACCTGTTTGACATGTTTGGCAAAGATTACATCGGTGTCAGTAGTGACAAGATCTATCCGCACGATTTTGCTTATTATCTGGCCATGGATATGAAGGTTTCCAAGATATACTAATCTAAAAAGGACCAAGATAGCTGATTAGAGAGCCGGGATAGTTTTATCCCGGCTTTTTATCTGCTCAGACTGACCAGAAGCACACCGCCAATCAGGAGTCCCAAAGCGATTCTCTGCTTTACGGTAAAGACTTTTCTCCAGATCAGTATATCACTTAATATGCTTAGCAGAACCACTCCGGAGGCATAAATCGGGTAAGCTGCGGTGGCGGGAACGGTTTTGAGCCCTTTGAGGAAAAACAGGGAACTTAGCTGATTGGGGACACCCAATGCGAATCCGTAAGACAGGGACAGCAGATTCAGTTTTCTACGTCCTGCAATGATCCAGAGCAGAGTGAAAACTCCGGCTGAGGTAAAGATCATGAACAGAAAAGGGTTCTGGTTGGAGTTGCCGAGTTCGCTGTAGATCTTGAGAGTGGATTCCGTCAATCCGCTGATGATGAATAAAAGCAGCAGCCAAAACAGATTGTGCAGTTTTTTGGTATCCGTGACGATGCTGAAAGCTGATAAAATCACCAAGATCCCGACTACATTCATCAAACCCATTCTTTCTGTGAACCAGACTACGGCTATGAGGGTGGGAATGATTACTGCCACCCGCATGGTCCCGACGCTCAGGGATAGGCCATTGGT
>CAZWJK010000024.1:7607-23089 GCA_964634035.1 uncultured Candidatus Cloacimonadota bacterium
TGGGAATGATTACTGCCACCCGCATGGTCCCGACGCTCAGGGATAGGCCATTGGTAATGATGTTTCTTTGATAGACAGCGAAGTTGGCGAGGAATAGGAATCCGGTTAGGACTCCGAACCAGATGTCAAATCCGCTGAAAGTGATCCTGCCCGGCAGGGCAATGATAAGACTGAACAGCGCTGCAACGATGTAATTGCCCATAAAGATGTATCTGATGTCGCTATCGGGATTGCGGTTGAACACCATCAGCAGGTTGCCGATCAGGACGGAACAGAGCACAGCCAGCAGCAGATTCAGCATGATATCAATTTATCTCTTTTTTTTAATTATTACAAACAGGACAGTTTTTTGCCAGTACCGATGTGCAAAGGTGTTTCAGACATTGCATCTGGCACGGAAGATCAAACCTTTGCCCTGAACCGCATAACCTTCAACTTCATAGGGCACGAACAGGGATTGGCCCTTGTCCAGAGACAGGATCTGACTGCAGTTTTCCACTTCGAAACCGCCTTCGTAACAAAACAGGATCTCGGGACTTTGAGAAGGCTGTAATTCTGTCCTTTTATTTGTGGAATGGCGGATTCGGGAGAGGACAAATTCCAGGGCCGGAGTCTGAAAAACATATTCGGTGGCAGACAGTTTCTTTGCCCTCAGGGGATCGGCTTTATGACCTGACCAGTTCAGAACTCGCAGCAATTCGTCGGGATCAACATGTTTGGGAGTCAGGCCACCCCGCAGCACATTGTCGCTGTTTGCCATGATCTCCATACCCGCGCCCTTCAGATAGGAATGCAAAATCCCTGACTCCAGATAGATGCCCTGTCCCGGCTTCAGAACAACTATGTTCATAAGCAAGGGTGCCAGCACTCCAACATCGTTGGGATAGAGTTTATATAACTGGGCAGACCATTCATTGACAAGCTGTTCCTGAGGGTCGGCAGGCATTTCTGAATGTACATGCTGCATGAAGTTTTCCAGCAGTTCTGTTTTAGTCTCAGCCTTCGCTCTAAGGAGGAATCCAAACATCTCTTTCAGATTGGAATCGGTTGGATTATCAATGAAACAGTCGATCTCAGCCATGTGGATCTTGTGCAGATACTTTTTCAGCAGGTGCGTCAGTTCAGAATAGTCCCTGAACCCGCATAGGGCGTGAAATTCAGTGAGGGCAACCAGCAGTTCGGGTTTGTGGAAAGAGTCCTTGTAATTGCGGATGGGTGCTGTAAGCGGAATTCCGAGCTTGTTTTCCCGAGTAAAGCCTTCCTTCGCCTTTTCTGAGTCAGGATGAACCTGCAGGGAAAGCGGTTGCTCGGCAGCCAGGACCTTGAGCATAAAGGGTAGATGGTCATGATAGGCATGCGCAATCCTGCTGCCCAGAAAGTCATTGGGATCTTCGGCTATAATGTAGTTCAGGTCTGCCAGAATGACTCCGTTCTGGATCTGGGAAGACGCGGCTGGATGTGCACCCATCCAGAGCTCCGCCTGCGGTTGCAGATCATCAACCCTTTTACCTAAAAGCTCTGCTATGAAGGTTTTTGAGCCCCAGGCATAAGGCATGACCGGATTCACCATGCGCAATATGTTCATGCTTTCCTCATAATTCTCATCTTGGAATGACTGTTTTTCCGAAGTGTTTTTTACGCAAGTGGTTTTTTACGTAATCTGTTTACAGGTCGCTTAAACCACGCTGCATCCACCCGGGCTTACCCTGCGTGGACCCCGCGAGGACCCCGGGTGGATAGCAAAGTTAAGCGTCGGGAAAGCCATAACTTGTTTATAGAGTAAAGATTAGAACACATGGAAAAAGGTAAATGATTGTTAGTATCTGCAGATAAAATAAAGATGGTCGGGATGACTGGATTTGAACCAGCGACCACTTGAACCCCATTCAAGTACGCTAGCCGGACTGCGCTACATCCCGACCTTATAAAAAATACCTAAATTTAGAAGCGCTGTTTTTGGCAAGGATTTTTTCTGATTGACACTTAAGCGGCTTTGGCAAAAGGGTTCAAAGCTATGAGTTTAATCAGATTAGAAGACGTCGGAATTGAATTTGCCGGTAGTTTTCTGTTAAAAGATATCAACTGCACGGTTGAAAACAACAGCAGGATCGGCTTGATCGGAGCCAACGGCTGTGGCAAGACCACTCTGCTTAAAATCATGCTCAGGGAGATGGAACCCAGCGCGGGATATGTTTCCGGTTCAAAGAGCTGTAAAATAGCCTATCTGTCTCAGAATCCGGAATTTGAAACCGAGCTTACCGTGGAGGAATTCATCCGCTCTGCCAGAGAGGATCTGCAGTCCGCCTGGAAAGAGATCATTACTGCTTCCGATGCCAGTGACATTAATAAGCTGCACAAAGCTGAAGAGAGGTTCCAGCAGTTGGGCGGTTATGATTTCGATACTGAAATGAAGCTGACCCTGACTGCCCTGAAGTTCCAACCCGAGCTCTGGAATCGCAAGCTGACAACTTTCAGCGGCGGAGAAAGAACCCGCCTGGCTTTGGCGCACATCCTCCTGACACAATACGACTTGCTCCTGCTGGACGAACCGACCAATCATCTGGACATATCTATGATTAATTGGCTGGAAAAGTATCTTTCGGGGCAAAACCGTCCTTATCTGATCATATCACATGACAGAACCTTTCTGGATAGAACTGTAAAAGCAATATACCATCTGGAAAACGGCTCCCTGAGCATAACCAAGGGCAATTACACATCCTGGTTCGAAGCTCAGAAGATACGCTTCCTGGAACAGGAAAGGCTGTGGAAACAACAGCAGAAATGGCTGAAGGAAACCAAGGATTTCATCGCCAGAAACATGGCGGGGCAGAAAACAAAACAGGCACAGGGCAGACTGAAGATCCTGAACAGGACGGAACTGATCGAAAAGCCCAAAGAGAAACACAGTCTCGACCTGAAGGTCAAAGCCCAGGACCGCAGCGGCAATGATGTTTACAGGCTGGAAGATGTTACTTTCGGCATCGGGCAGAATATCCTGGCGCAAGGCGTTAACCTCTACTGCGGCTACCGGGACAGGGTCTGTCTGCTGGGTCAGAACGGCAGTGGTAAAACCACACTTATTAAGCTATTGATGGAAGAATTGCCCCCATTGAAAGGGATTGTCAAGGTCGGAGCCAGTCTGCAGCTTGGTTATTATGACCAGTATCAGAATGAACTGGATGAGTCATTAACAGTTTATGAAACTTTGAAACAGCTTGTTCCCATGGCGACAGACGGCTACATTTTAGGCTGGCTGGCGCGTTTCGGCTTTCGTAATGACGATGTTAAAAAGTCTGTTTCAGTACTAAGCGGGGGAGAAAAATCCAGATTGTATCTTTCCATTTTAATTCACGAAAAACCCAATCTGCTGATTCTGGACGAACCGACCAACCATCTTGATATAATGATGATGGATGCCTTGTTGGAAGCGCTGTCAGATTATGACGGCACGATCTTGTTTGTCTCACACGACAGGTATTTCATACAGAAACTGGCAACCAAGTATTGGGTCTTTCATAAAGCCCTGCAAAACAATCAGGTGATCCCGACTGTCGGGGAGATGGACAAGCCCTTTGAGGAATTGCTGGAACTGGCATATTCCGAGCCGGAAGCACAAAAAGTCAAAACGGTGCAAGTCAATAACCGGAGCAAAAAAATCAATCCCTGGGTGCTGGAACAACTGCAGAAGGAAATTGAGCAGCAGCATCAGGTCCTAAGTCAACAGCAGAAAGAGCTGGCAGAGACACAAGGCAGGCTTTCCCAGAAACAGACATATGCCAAAGCTGACCTGTTCAGAGAACTCAATGATAAAGTTAAAACCCTTGAAACTGATATTGCGCAGAGCCGAAAAACGATCGACCAAATGGAAACAAAGTATCTGGAACTGATCTATGAGCCATAAGAGCAAGCGTATCGGATTCACCACATCACTGCCGGTGGAAGTGATTCTGGCGGCAGGTCACGTTCCGGTTGACCTGAACAACATTTTTATCAACAGCAATCCTGCCGGGCTGGTCTCCAAAGCTGAGCATGAAGGCTTCCCCAGAAACGTCTGCGCCTGGATCAAAGGGATCTATACGGCAGCCCGGGAAGCAGGTTTGGATGAGGTTATCGGAGTCACGCAAGGAGATTGCTCAAACACGCATTCGCTGATGTCCATGCTCAGTGACCAGGGCATCAGCGTTTTCAGTTTTGCCTTTCCGGTTGATAAGAACTATGCTGATCTGGACAAAGAAATTCAAAAACTGGAAGACCACTTCGGAGTGGCTCGCAGTGATGTTGTCAAAGTTAAAAAGCGGTTGGATTCCATTCGAGCCAAATTACTTTTGCTGGATGAGATGACCTGGAAGGAAAGCCTGGTTACCGGAGCGGAAAATCATTACTGGCTGGTCAGCGCATCTGATTTCAACGGCAATCCCGATAAATTTGAGGAAGACCTGCACTCTTTTCTGGAAGCAGCAAAAAGCCGTGAACCATACAAACCCAAACTCAGACTTGCCTACCTGGGGGTGCCGCCCATTTTCAGCAATCTGTATCAAGTGGTAACAGAACTGGGTGGAGAGGTTATCTTCAATGAGATCCAGAGGCAGTTTGCCATGCTTTCCATGCAGCATGACATTGTGGAGCAATATCTGGAATACACATATCCCTACACTGTTTTTGACCGCATCAAAGACATTGCCACCGAATGTGAAAAGCGTCAGTTGGAAGCCATAGTTAGTTACACGCAATCCTTTTGTCACAGGCAAATCGATAATATCCTGCTGAAAAAGTACCTGGATCTGCCTTTTCTGAATCTGGAAGGCGACCAGCCCGGCGAGATAGATTCAAGGACTTTACTGAGGCTGGAAAGTTTTATGGAGATACATGGCTAATAAGATTAAAGTTGCAGTCGGACTCAGTGGAGGCGTGGATTCTTCCATGGCTGCCAGGATTTTACTGGAACAGGATTATGATGTCATCGGGCTGACCATGTCCATCTGGGATGGCTCCATAGATATCGGCACAGCCAATAAAAGCGGCTGTTTTGGTCCGGGCGAAGCGGATGACCTCAAAGCAGCGGCAGAAGTATGCAAAAAACTAGGGATCGAGCATCACATCATAAGGCTGCAGAATGAGTACAAAGACAATGTCCTGAACTATTTCTGCTCGACTTATCGGAACGGGAAAACGCCAAATCCTTGTCTGATCTGTAACCAGAAGATGAAATTCGGATTGCTGCAAACAAAGACAAGGGAGCAGGGGATCGACTTTGACTATTTTGCCACAGGCCATTATGCCAGAGTGGATTTTAATGAAAGAAATCAGCGCTGGATGCTTAAACGCGCTCTGGACCTGAGCAAAGATCAGTCATATTTCCTCTCATTTCTGGATCAGAAGCAGCTATCTCAAATTATTTTTCCTTTGGGAGAACTGACCAAGCAGGAGACAAGGGAGATGGCCAAGAAATTCGGGTTTTCGGAACTGGTAGAAAAGAAGGAGAGCCAGGACTTTCTGGAGACTGATGATTACAGCGTTCTGTTTGCACCGGATACTTTTGAGGCAGGCGATATCGTTGATATCAGGGAAAGGGTTTTAGGCAGACACAAGGGATTGATCCATTACACTATCGGACAAAGGAAAAACCTTGGCATTCCAGGTCAGACTGAACCTTATTACGTAATCGATGTCGATAACGAGAAAAATCGCCTGGTCGTTGGACCGCAGAGATACCTTTATGGCATCATCTGCAAAGCTGTCAACATCAATTGGGTGTCAATTGAGCCGCCGGACAGACCCTTCTGGACCAAGGCGAAAATCCGCCTGCAGCACGAGCCGGCTGATTGTTTCGTATCACCAATGAAAAACAACATGGTTGAAGTGAATTTCGAAAAATTACAGTTGTCTATCACTCCGGGTCAGGGTATTGTATTCTATAACGGCGATACAGTTTATGGCGGCGGATTGATCGAAAAAATCTGATAAGATTCCTGCCTGCGCAGGAATGACAGTAAGATATATATTTATACAAAATGGCAGATGTTAGGATGTGAAAATGAAAGATAAGATGCAGAGACCTGATACTGACGAAATCGTCAGACTGCTAAGCCTGACAGACAAACAGGACATCGAGAACCTGTTCAAACAGGCGTATGAAGTGAAAAAGCAATATGTGGGAACAACCGTTTACTTTCGCGGCATTGTCGAACTCAGCAACATCTGCAAGAAGAATTGCTACTATTGCGGCATTCGCAGAGACAATAAGAATGTCCAGCGCTTTCGACTGACCGCAGAAGAAGTAATCAAATCAGCTCTGTGGGCTTATGAACAGCACTATGGCTCAGTGGTCCTGCAATCCGGCGAACGTGATGACGAGGAATTTGTCTGCTTTATAGAAAATGTGGTGAAAGAACTGAAAACCAGAACCAACGGCAGACTGGGGATTACATTATCTTTAGGGGAACAGACAGAAGAGACTTATGCCAGATGGTTTGCAGCCGGGGCTCACAGATATCTGCTACGGATAGAGACTTCCAGTCCTGAGCTGTATGCCAGACTGCATCCTGCCGACCATGATTGGCGGGTGCGCTGGGACTGCATCAGAACACTGAAAAAGCTGGGCTACCAGACCGGGACAGGTGTTATGATTGGATTGCCATATCAGACTATGGAGGATTTGGCAAAGGATGTGCAATTCTTTTATGATGGGGATATCGACATGATTGGCATGGGTCCCTTTATCCCTCATCAGGACACGCCATTGGCCAATGCGCTGCCGGGTTATGATGAAGAAAAGCAATTGGAACTGGCACTTAAGATGATAGCTGTTTGCAGAATCTTATTGAAAGACATAAACATTGCTTCCACCACAGCTCTGCAAGCTCTCAAACCGGATGGCAGGGAACTGGGCCTAAAAGCGGGTGCCAATATCATCATGCCCAATATCACAGATCCCAAGTACCGAGGAAATTACCAACTATATAATGGAAAACCCTGCCTGGATGAAAATGCCTCTTTGTGCAGAAATTGCCTGGAGAACAGAGTGGCAAGCATAGGTGAGACGATTGGCTATGATCAGTGGGGCGATTCACCACACTACAAGAAACAGCATTAAACGGAAGTTAAGTTTATTTGTTATCTCTATAAAGATGACAGAGGCAGGAAGACCTTAATATTGTTTTTTGCAGATTCATAGATCGCCTGAATGATCTCCACAGATTTTCTGCCGGCTCTTCCATCGGTGCTGGGGCGTGAGTTATAGAGAAGACTGTTTATGACATTCTGATAATAAGGATTGTGACCGAAGCCATAGACCGTGGGCGGCTGGTAATTGCACTCAGCAACTATTTTATCATCGTCATCATAGTCTTCGAATTCCCATTTTTCGATCTTATTAACTGCAACGCCGCCGATCTTGACTGTTCCTTTCTCGCCCAGGATTGTTATTGATCCTTCATAATTCTTGGGGAATGTCAACATTGTCACATTCATGGTGGCAATAGTGCCGTTTTTGAATCGCAAAACTGCACATCCTGTATCCTCTGATTGGATCTTGCGCGCCATGATAGCAGTTTCTGCCATGACGGATTCCACATCACCCAATAGCCAATACAAAGCATCGACATAGTGGCTGGCCTGATTCAGAAAAGCACCGCCGTCCAATTCAGGAGTTCCGCGCCAGGGTGCCTGGTCATAATAGCTCTGAGGCCTCTGCCAGAAAACATTGGACTGTGCCAGGTAGATCTGTCCGAACCTGTTCTTATCGATTGCCCGTTTCAGAAGCTGCAGGGTGGCATTCAATCGATTCTGTTTTACTACGAACAGTTTGACATGATGATCATCGCAGGCATTGATCAGTCTGTCCGCTCCCTGGATATCAATGGCCATCGGCTTTTCCGTGACGACATTGATCTTTTTCTCTGCTGCAGCAATTCCGATCTCAGGATGCAGGCCGCTCGGAGTGCAGATCGATACGGCATCCAAATGCTCTTTATGCAGCATTTCCTGATAGTCAGTATAGATTGATTTGATGTCATAAAGCTGAGCAGCTTCATCTGCTCTTTCTTTGATGATGTCACAGCAGGCAATGAACTCTGCTTCTGCGATCTGGGAAACCGCTTCGAAATGATTCCTGGAAATTCTGCCGCAGCCAATTAAGCCCAGTTTGAGTTTCTTCATGTCAGTGTCCTTTACTTTTTTGAGCCAAATACCAGATTGTCATAACCTCAATTTCTTCTTCAATGGTATGTTTCTGCACATAACCTGCTTCCCTGATCCTTTCGGAAGCAAAATCAGTGGCAGTTGCCAGTTTCTTCATTCTGTCACTATTTATAGGTAAATCAAGTTTGAAAAGCTTAGCAGGAATGTCAAATATTTTTCCGATTAGAACTGCCAACCAGACTGGAACAATTATTTGAGGTATTTTGAAAGCTGGATTGCGAGCAATTATCTGCATAAGTTCACAAAGCCTGATGTATGGCTTATCCACGCAATTGAAATACTGCGCGCCATGTCTAAGCTGTGATAGGGCAAAGACCGTCATATCTACTGTATTGGCTCTGGAGACTATGGATTTTATGTAATCACCCTTACCAACCATTATGTACGGACGCCTGTGCATCGTGTCGATGAGCTTATACATATTGGCATAATTGTAAGCGCCGTAAATCACAGTCGGCCTGAGTACCACAAGCTCTCTGCTGTTGTCCTGTCTCTGCCAGTCTGTGCAGAGCAGTTCTCCCGCCAGTTTTGATGCTCCGTAAGGATGGTCGGGAGCAAATCCGCCGTCTTCATCAGTGCGTTGCCCAGGATGTCCAAACACTGATACAGTGCTGAAATAGACGAGCTTATTAATTCTCTGCTGCTGCATAAATTCAAGGAGCACTTTGGTGCCCAGCTCGTTATGGGAATAGTATTCTTTCTCCGATATTCCGAAGTCATGTTTTGCAGCAGCGCAATGAATGACCAACTCTATATCAGAGTTGTAAATCCTGTTGCATTCAGCAAGCGTTGCCTGTAAATCATCCAAGTTTCTGATGTCGCCCAGCCGCGTCATGGGATGAGGTTTGTCATCACAGTGCGGTGAAATGTCAATGCCAATTACGCTGTGTCCTTCGTTCTGCAGTCTCCACATCAGAGCAGAGCCGACAAAACCATTGGAGCCGGTTACTAAAATATTCATCAATTTTCCTTGTTTCTGATGGGATTCCAGGTAGTGATATCGACTCTAAACAGGAAGTTGAAAAAGGCAACCATTGAAGACCAGCCCATTGCTGTAACATATGAGACAAGCGACAGGCCGGGCAGGTTTTTGTCATGTTTCTGAGCAAGCAATCCGACTGTCCCGATCAGGTAAAATGCCAATTGTAGAAAAAATAAAATATTAAAAAAAGTTGTCTGAATGAAAGCGCTGGCGATCAGCATCATCAACAAAAAGAGGAAAAACATCCAGCGCAGCAGCTTGTGAGAAAACAGGATCAGACTGATTCTGGGAAATCTGAAGGGATTAAGCAAATGGGCATACCTGCTTATGGAAAACCACTCCCTGGTAATGATCCTGATCTTACGATTGATCTCTTCCAGAGCCTGCTTGGTAACCTCTTCCGTCACAACAGCCCGAGGGGCATAAACAGCCTTAAAATTTTTGGACAGAACATGCAGGGTGCGCTCAAAATCATCAATGGCAGTAGGATGGATCTGCCCGAACAGCTCTCTTTTTATGAGATAGATGGAACCGTTGCAGCCGATTATGGAGGCAAAGGAACTGTCCATTTGTTTTACAAAGCATTCATACTTCCAGTATAATCCCTCTCCTGAGTCACTCTTGCCATTTTTGATCAGCTTCAATTCGCCTGACACAATTCCAATCCTATCATCAGATAGCATTACCTTGAGCAGTTCTTTCACAGAGTCTGGTGCAAACAGGGAATTGGCGTCAGTGGAAAGCACATAGTCAGAATCAATGGAAGGTTCGATCAGATTGTGCGCTTTTTGCTTACCCCCTCTGGGAGTCTGAACAACAAGTTCGACATTTCTGTCCGTATAATATTTAACTATCTCGTTTGTGCTGTCGGTGGAATCATCTGAGATCACGATCATTTTGATCTTGTCAATAGGATAATCTAGAGCCAAGAATGCTTTTATCTTGGCTTCAATGTGCTTTTCTTCATTATAGGCAGGACAAATCACTGTTATTTTTGGTAAAGCCAAATCACTTTTGATAGCATTTACTACAGGAGTTTTATTTAAACGGTTGGCCATCCACAAGAATACTGGATACACAACAAGGTGATACATCAGCAAAGCGAATCCAAGCCAGAAGAGAAAGACCATCATCAAGATAATCCTGCTTCTGTGCATTTATGGAATTTACCAATAATACATTTCATTTCCATTGACATAAGAATGCAAAAACCTGGACAGAACTATCCTGTCAATCTTTTTCAAATCAGAAGTCTCATCATTAATAAACATGAAGTAATGATAAACTCTTCACATAGATTGAAGTTGACAAAATTAAAAGGTAAAAATCAGAGTAATGACGATATGAAGAGATTACTGATCATCACAGACTTGTTTCCGGACAAATATCTCCCGTTTTCAGAAGTCTTTGTCAAGCAGCAGGCGGATGAACTTGCAAAATACTATGAAGTCAGGGTCATATCCACCCGTCTGAAGCGCAGGCGGGCACTGGAAAAAGTGCAGTTTGAACAATATCCAGTTACTTACATCTATATACCATACATCAGATACGTTTACTTTTCGCTGATCTTTACCTACCGATATTATGCTATCCCTGAAATCTGCAAAGAGATAAACGATTGGGGACCCGATCTCATTCATGTGCATGATTTCAAGCATGTGCCGGAACTTTTCATGCTGCATTATTGCCTGAAACGATACCGGATTCCCAGATATCTGACGGTCCATAATATCAGAACTCATCCGTCTATGATCAAATCCACCTGCTTTAATTGGTTTTACAGGTATTGTCTGGGCAGGTCTTATATCGGATGGAACCATATCTTCACGGTAAATGACAGACTGAAGAAAACTCTTTCCGTATCAGCCAAACAAACAGCAATTACTACGATCGGCAACGCCATTGGTCCTGTCCCGAAAATTGATCCCGGTCAATTGGATACTTATAAAAGCAAGCTTGATAGAAACAGCTTTAAGATCATCTCAGTCGGGAATCTGAAAAAAGAAAAGGGATTTGATATCCTGATCGAAGCGGTCAGCAGATTGATCGCGAGTAACCATGATATCCAGCTATTTATTGTCGGAAACGGGTCTGAAAGAGACCGGCTCTGGTCGCAGATAAAGAGTTTGGGAGTGGAAAAAAGCATCATTCTGACAGGGGATCTAAGTAATGAACTTGTCCGCAATCTCTATTCCCTGTTTGATGCTTTCGTGCTGGCCAGCTACAGCGAAACCTTTGGAGTGGTCTATATCGAAGCCATGTATTCAGGTTTGCCGGTGATCGGGATCAGGGGCCAGGGCATTGACGGAGTCGTCATTGACGGGGAGAACGGCTATCTGGCAAGACCGCAGGACGCGGATGACCTGACTGTAAAAATCGAATACATCATCAACCACAGAGAAGCTGCCCGGACAGTGGCAGAAAAAGGGCAAAGCCTGGTTCAGAGCAAGTTCAGGATCGAGCAACTGATCGGGAAAGTTATCGATATCTATGAACAATAAAATACTGATGATAGTCAATGCTTTTCCACCCTCGGGAGAGAGTGGTGTTCAAAGACCTGTAAAATTCATGAAGTACCTTGCCAAAGACGGTTGGGAAAATTTTGTTGTAACTCCACGCAAGCCGGTTATGCTGAAAAACAGGGATGCAACTCTGGAAAAAGATGTTCCGGCAGGCACCAAAGTATTCAAAACCGGCAGTTGGGGCATCAGGGAAGACAAACTAACCGAAGTCAGGTTCGAATTGGAAGCAAGTGTGGGCTTGTGGGAAAAGCTGATCTGGAAAGTTTTAAAGCTGTTTAATGATATCCTCTTTCCTTTTGACAAGCAGATCGGCTGGGTTCCCTTTGCTGTTGTCAAAGCCATGCGTGTGATCAGGAAATACAAGATCAGGAATGTATATATAACGGCTTCGCCCTTTTCAGCTTTTCTCTGCGGTATTATATTGAAACGCATCTTTGGAAACAGGATTTTCTGGGTTGCTGACTATCGGGATGCCTGGCAGTTTGCACCCCTGCTGAAAACTTTCGTTTTGCCTTTCCGCTACAAATACATCTGCCATATGGACGAGCAGGTATTAAGCAGGGCAGATTACGCAGTATTTTCGTCTCCTGATGTGCTGAAGCGGTATCAGGAAAAATATGCGTGGCTGAAAACCAAATCCGATTACATCACCAACGGGTATGATGAAGATGATTATACAAATCTCGAAACCAGAAAGTATGATAAATTCACTTTCGTTTACATGGGTAAGCTGCATCCTGTAAAGGGGAATCCATTGCCGCTGTTAAGGGAACTGAAAAACTGGCCGAATCTTGATCTGCAATATCTGCATCTGGGCATTATCAGTCAGAATCTCTTGCAGAGGATCGTACAGGAAGGTATGTCCTTTTTTCATTTCCTTGGCTACAAGCCACACCACGAAGCGTTATCATACTCAGCGGGCGCTGACATCAATGTTCTGATCCTGAACAACGATCCTGATTCCAGCGGTGTCATTCCAGGCAAGTTGTTTGAATTGCTCAGATTGGGCAAGCCGATCCTGGCGCTGGGACCGGAGACCAGTACGGTCAGGGAGATCATAAATGAAACCACTTCCGGTATTTATGCCTGCAGTGATGACGCGGGGCAGATCAGAAATGCTTTAGAGCAATTGATCAATGGCAGTTTTCAACCACGACAGGATATGCAACTGATCGAGCAATATTCCAGAAAGGCCTGCACTGAAAAACTGGCAGCCATCTATCTGAAACGGGCAAAGGCATAGTTAACAAATATATCCGTAGAAACATTTAAAGCCCATATCAGGACAAATTCAGCTTAAGATTTTCCCCCCGATTTTACCACATTCAACCAGGTTTCTTTGATAAATTGAAGCCCTTCCTGCCACAGTAAAATCCATTCCCGACCTCTGGGGAGCAGATAGCTGAACATCTTTCCCTGACTGCATTTCTGTTCATAGAGCAGGATCATAACAAACCATAGCAGATAAGCGAAACTGGTTGCCAGGGCTGCGCCATAGATGCCCCAAATAGGTATCAGCAGAAGATTCAGCAGAATATTGACCAGTAAAGAAATTGCCGGCAGGATGATACTGATGACGGGAAAGCCCTTGCTGTTCAGATACATGTTGAACAGCGAGCCGAAGCTGAGTCCGAAGCTGGCTGGAATGAGCCAAAGGTAAACAAAATAGACCGGAACAAACTGTGTTCCATATAGAGTCGATATGATGAATCTACCCAGTATTGCGAAACCTAGATTGGCAATCAGCAGCAAGGCAAAGAATGCCATCAGCAGCTTCTTCATTATATTCCATTTCTCAATATCGTCAGTACTGTCGCTGAGTTTGACCAGTAAAAGACCTCCCACCACATTGGAGGCGATCTGCAGCATGTCGATCAGATGCGCAGCCAGTGAGTAGATTCCCACTTCGCTGAAGCCCAGAAAACGCTTTACCAGAATGATGTCGAAGCGGATCAGCATCAGTATGAACAAGGTGGAGAGAAAGACCCTGATGCCGGATTTATATGATGATTTTATGAAGCTCAGGTCAATTTTCCTGCCCGGCTGTTTCCAACTGTTATTGACTATGTAGTATATGATGATGACTGTGTAGGACAGTATGGTGGCGACCAGGATGTATGCCAGCCTGTCAGATTGGCGTAAAAAGGCGTATCCAGCCAGAACCAGGGTCAGCATCAGCAGAGCGTTTAGAAGCTGGGCCAGGGAGTGTTTCCAGATCTTGTTCAGGCCAAGGTACAGACTCTGCATTTGAGTGGTTAGCTGCCCAAAGGTGATCAGGCAGACAAAGAGGATCATGTAAACAGGGCTGAAGGCATAGCCCAAGATTCCGCTGAAGAACTGCAGCAGGGCCAAGCCCAACACAGTCAGAACTGAGAGGTTAATAAAGAACTGCAAAAGGATCCAGTAGAAGAGACTGTTTACCTTTTCCGGGAACTTTCTGATCAGATAAGGAAAACTTCTGTATAGGCCGAGGTCCAGTACCATCCAGATAAAACCGCTGATGGTGATCAGGTAGCTGAGTTTACCCTTGAGCTCTACACCCAGGAAGCGGGTGGAAAATACGCTGGTGATGAATGAAATGACCAGAACAATGATCCTGAAGCTGCCGCTCATCAGGATGTTTTGCTTGAGGTTGACCTTGCTCATCTGGAATTTCTCAACAGGCTGTTCCAGTGCAGAAAGCGCACCACGGTTTCGCGGCTCAGGCTGAGCATGATGATTACAATGCCTAGAAGCTGCATCAGGTTGACTGTTTCCCTGTGCAAAAGCCACGCCAGAATGGCCGCCACAGCCGGTTTAAGGAAGAAATACAGCGACGCCTTGGCAGCGCCGAGTATTTGCATGGCGGAAAAATAAAGAAGATAAGCCAGGCCGGTCACAAACATGCTCAGGTAAAGGATGAGCAGGATATTCTTAAGACTCGGATCAAACAAAACTTCCCTGCCGCTCAGAACTGAATAGATGAACAGCAGGATCGCTCCGAAGATGAAGGTGAAGCTTAGCGTGGTGAAGTTGCCGAAGCGGATGACCAGTTGTTTGGAATAGACCGTATAAAGCGCAAAGGTCAGGGCTGCGGCAAGGCCGAAGATCACTCCCCAAACGAGATTGCGTGATTGCGACAGGAGTACTCGTTCACCATAGATGATGAAAAAGAGACCCAACAGTCCCAGTCCCAAACCGATGATATGGAGCTTTGTGATCCTTTCCTTCAAAAAGAAAAAGGCAAAAAGCGCTACAAACAAGGTGTTGGTGCTTACTATGACAGCGCTCAGGACAGCTTTGCCGTAATAGATCGAGAGCTGCAGAAAAAGCATGCTGATGCAGACATTCAGGATTCCCGCCAGTGTAAACTTCAGGTAATCTTTTGCAGAGACCTGCTTGGCATAGATGCTTTTTTCTTTCAGAGCCAGGGGAAGAAGCAACAATCCGCCGATCAGAAAGCGCCAGGCCGTGATGCCATAAGGAGAGATGCCCGTTCCGATCAGCTTTCCCACCACTTCGATCGTGGAGAAAAAGACGATGGCTATGACGCAGAAGAGGTGTGTCTGTAACTTACTTTCGATCAACGCTTCAGGTTTTCCTTGGTCATATTAGTGCTGCTCTTAACCCTTTTCCTGCCTTTAACTTGCTCCGGCGACGGAAACAAGATCAACACAACATATTCGCCTGTTTCGGCTTTATCCTGTGATGATGTTTCGATGATTCAGTCGAGATGTTGTAAGGAAGGGCCAAGCAGGATGAAATGCCTGACCCTTCATTATAAAATGATTTAGTTA
>CAZWJK010000025.1:0-17289 GCA_964634035.1 uncultured Candidatus Cloacimonadota bacterium
TATTATGATAAAGTAGAAGTTAGATTCTAATCAATAATTGGAGGTATCATGCGTAACGCATTGTTATTAGTTGGGTTGGCTATATCACTAATGCTGATCTCTTGTGAAGAGAGGAGAGGCTCCTTAAAAGAATCTGGGGAGTTAATGGTATCCGACTCTACGAGCGCTGCCAAGCGTCAAGCAGCCATTGAGGAAGAATTACTTAATGATCCCACATGGATTGATCCCGGCTTGAGAACAGGAATTACTCCTGATGGACTTGAGTTTACACCACAAAAAGATAGAAAAATGGACAACTATCTGGAGATTTCCGTAGGAGATAATACGGATGTGGTTGTAAAACTGGTGAGCTCGAGAACTGATAACTGCATTAGATATGTTTATGTTAAGGGTAATGATACATACCGTATAACCAATATTCCACAAGGACATTACTATCTGAAAATTGCCTACGGGAAAAACTGGAGACAGAAGGAAATTGAAGGCAAGATTGTTGGCAAGTTTCTTACCAATGCCCAGTATGAGATTGGCACTGAGACACTCGATTATAACATCAGTTATGGGAGCAAAGAGTACACAGACGAAGGCTATGTCCAGAATTACAGTATCCCATCATATAGCGTTAGTCTTAATGTAGTGCAGTTTGCAGCTCTGAACAGCTTTGATACCAATTCAATAAGCGAAAGTGAGTTTAACGAATAAAAATCTAATGCGTATATATGTATCGGTTATAAGATTAGTGTGGTCGTTGTCCTACACTTCCAGTGAAACGGTGGGAAGGGTGTATGCGCTCCAGAGACACCTACCGGGTTCATCTCTGAGTCGTATTCGATCTGGTCACCTTTGATCCAAGGTGCGAGTGCTTTGATGTATTCTCTGGCTTCAACCAAGCTTTTAGTCTTGGTATCCAGAGCCATGAGATTATCCATCACCTCGATGGCATCGTTTAGTGGATAGACCTTATCCTGGGCAGCCAGAGCCCGGCAGATATCACTGGTTCGATCATCCAGGATCACTACGAGCATGTAGTATCTGGCTTTGGCTTTCTTGTAGCCTTGCAATCTTCCAAACTCCCTGATTCTCAGTGCGGTATGCTCCGCAAGTCCCTGCCAGTAGTGGGATGATCGGTTGGCGAGGTCATTGAACTGGTCTTTGAGGGTATCCGCAAGCATCTCTTTGGTATAGCCTTGCTCCATGGCTTTGGAGAGGGTATCTGCAAAGTTCTGCCTGATATCAGCTTCGAAGTGATTCCCGATCCAGAACAACTGCTTCTTCTGGATGGTGGATGAGAGATGCTGATCTTCGATACCCCAGAGTCCAATGCTGCTCTTGGTTGGAGCTTGCACTTGCGTGTCCTTGAGTCCAAGCCGCACACAGCGGTCTATTATCGCTTTTGTGGGCTCATTGACCAGGGCTGCGAAGTCATCCTCCCAACTGGGTATTGATGATGCTCATAAGCTTATCTATGGAGTCCTTGTTGATCTTCTCGGCTCTTGGCATGTCACTCAGCATCTGGATGGCAAGCCGGGTAGCATCCTTGATCTCGGATTTCCAGGCATTGTTGAGAACCCGGTAGTACTCAAGCATGAGCTTATCATAGTAGTTCATCAGAAACTGAACCTCCGGACCTTGACTCTGTTCCTGCCGATTTCATATTCGGAGAAGCGTTCCAGGCATCCAGCCAGAGCATCACAGCCATCGATATAGCCATCAGGATAGGTGAGGAACTGGCTGATCAGGGTGGGTGTATCCTGTCCATCCGGAAAGAGCACCTTGGCGGTCTCGGTTTGGTGAGAATTCCTAGTTTTGATCGATTGCCTGAACTATGGACCAAGATCAGGATTTGGAGAGATTTCATTACGGGATTTTGTCACTTATGTTGCGCCCTTTTCAGCTCGCCTTGTTTTAGCATAGCTCTCGAGTGTCCAGATCCAGTCCAATATCGACCTGAATTTGAAGTAATGGTGATTTAAACACGTCAAAAAACGTCCAAACCCTCGGATGTCCAAGTCCAAACATAGTCCATCTTATCTCCGCACCACATAAGGCTTTATCCCCATTTGTCCAAGTGAGGGTCATATGAAGTTTGGGGTGAGGGTTTACACCAGTATCTAAGTGTTTCGATGTTTCCTTAATTTGCTTTTAAATATATTGTAAAAATAGAAAATGAACAAATATAAATTGAATATAAAATGCGAGATTTAAGGAAACAATGAAACACATCAGATCAATACGCCGGCTCACTATTCCCGGATACCCCGTCCATTTACTTAAGCGCATACGGGACAGATAATTATAACATGATAAAGCCCCGGGACGGCTTGGGCTTGTGATTATCCTGCCTATAATCTGTTACTGATAAAAAGGCAGGAAGGACTTTCTGTTGACAAGCTGAGCGATATGAAATTGAATGAAACAAAATGAGAAGCGGGAGATTTATATGCGTGGCTCAGGTTCATTTATTCCCAGCCTGATCAATATTTTGATCATGGTATTTGTTTTTCGGGCTGTTCAGAAAGCTGTTCAGAAAAAGAAAAAGCAGGCCAATCAGGAGAAGGAAGAAACGTATTCTGAAAAGCCGTTGAATAAACCTGCCACAATCATCAGGCCTCCAGTTCAGGTGAAAGACCTGAAATACGAAAGGCCTGCTCCGCCTGCTCAGCCCCTGAATCTTAAACGCTGTCCCAATTGCGGGGGCGAGATCCCTGTCACCATGCTCAAATGTGAGATCTGCGGGCACAGGCAACCCGGCTGCTCAACAGCCATATGGATAATTTTCGCTGCAGCGTTAGGGATTATAATCGCTCTAATCGTAGGACCGGATAATAGCTGGGCAGAAATCTTCAGACAGATAGAACAGTTAGTGAGGTAGATCTAATAATCTGCGGCTTATTTTTTCAGATGCTCGTGAATGAAGGCATGGTATTCAGGAAGGGCAAAGACCAACTCGTCATGGGTGCCCTTGTGGCACTTTCCATCCTTATCGATATATAAGATCGAGTCAATGTAACGTAGAGTTGACAGCCGGTGCGAGATCACCACACAGGTGATGTCCTCAAATGCCTGCTTAAGCTCGAGCCAGAGATTTTCCTCATTTTCGGCGTCCAGGGCAGCCGTAATATCATCCAGGATGAGCAATTGCGGTCTATTGATCAAAGCCCTGGCGATCGTGACCCTCTGCTTCTGACCGCCGGAAACGGTCAAACCCTTATTTCCGACAGGCGTAGCGTCACCTTGGGGGAAATTGTTCAGTTCGCTTTTGAGCTGTGAAATCCTGACCGCATCATCATATGGGAAAGCTGCTTTTTCTCTCAAGGCAAAATTGATGTTGTCCTTTATGGTTCCTGTAAAAAGGAGAGCTTCCTGAGGCACATAACCGATCAGGTTTCTCCAATTCTCCAAGTCAAGATCTGAGAGTTGCTGATCATTGATCAGAATGCGTCCCTGAGTCGGATAAAGAATGACTGTTAAAAGGTTTGATATAGTGGTTTTACCGGCTCCCGTAGAACCCAGAATGAGCATTTTCTCACCTCTGTTGAGAGTAAAATTGCAATCGCTGATAACGGGTCTTTCCTTTTCAGGATAGGTGAAAGCCACATTTTCAAATCTGATGTTGTGCAGCTTTTCCAGTTTGACGCCTGATTGATTATGATTATGGATGACCGGATAATTCTTCATTTCCTCCAGTCGGTCGATGTTGACAAAGCATTGTTTGCCGGACACAAAGAGCTGCGGCAGATCCAGCAAAGGATAGATCATCATAGAGAGATAGGTGTAAAACAGGAAGAAAGTTCCTACAGTTATCGATCCCTTTACTGCCATCCAGCCGCCAAAGATGATCACGCCGATCTGGGCAAAGTAATCAATATATTCATAGATCAGATGCAGAATGGCATTGAGCTTGACCACGCTCATCTCGGTCTTGAAACGCTTGGCAAGGGCAGTCTGGAAAAAACGGTTGTATTTTTCCTCGCTGACAAAGGCCTTAATTATCCTGATCCCGCTGAAACTCATTTCCAACTGGCTGTTGATATTGCTGATGGCCTGCTGATTCTTCTCAAAATTCAAATACAGCTTGTCTGATGTGACATAAAAAACTATCATCATGAAAGGCAGTGATGCTATGGAAAGCAGGGTCAGAAGCCAGTTCAGGCTAAACATCACAATCAGGGAAAAGGCAATCATGGAGAAAGAATTAAAAGCTCTGAAAATACCAGAACACAGGAACCAGCCGACCTTTGGGAAATCGCTCAGGTCGTCAGTCAGGCGCGTTACGATGTCTCCGGTGCGGAATTTCTGGTAGAAGGCATAATCTTTGTCCATAATATGCTTGAAGTAAAACATCCTGAGTGAATGCTCAAAGCGCACATTCATCAAAGCCCTGAAGCAGGGATAGAATCCGGATATGTATTGCGCTATCCCCACTGTCAGAAAAAGCATCACTATCCTGTTCACCTGCTGCATCGGATCAGGATAATTGGCAGGGAATTTCAGGATGTCGCTCATCAGGTCGATCAGTTTCTTGAAAACAAAGGGATAGGCGATGGCAACAGCCGAACTGAGCAGAGTGAAAAAGATCATGATCAGGATATACCATTTCTGTGCTATCCATTGCCTGATGATCCATTTTATGTGAAAGTTCATAATGCTCTAATCCCTGCTGTCCGTGTCATCCATGATCGTATGCAGCATCTGGAGCTCAACCAGGCGCTTGTATTCTTCGCTGCTCTGCATAAGCTGCTGATGTGTACCGCGGTGAATTATCTCACCGTCCTTGAAAAGCAGAATCTGATTGGCATCCAGGACTGAAGTCAATCTGTGCGCCACGATCACGGCAGTCTTGTTGGCAAGGACCCTTTCCATCGAGACCTGGATGCGCCCTTCCGTCTGGGGGTCTATACTGGCGGTCGCTTCATCCATGACGATGACTTCGGGCGCAAAGGCCAAAGCCCTGGCAAAGCTAACCAGTTGTTTTTCTCCCTGAGAAATGTTCTGTCCGCGTTCTGCCAGTTCTGTTTCAATGCCCAAGGCCTGGTTGGAAATGAATTCATCCAATTGCACTATGTTGATGGCATTTCTGACATCGTCAACAGCTATCTCGTCATTGTAAACGCGGATGTTTTCCAAAATGTTGCCCGGAAACAGGAAAATGTCCTGTAGAATGAGTCCTATCTTCTCGCGCCAGAGATAAAGATTAAGACTGTTTAAGGGTACCCCGTCGATCAGGATCTGTCCTTTTTGGGGTTGATAAAAACCGCAGAGCAGACTGACAGAGGTCGTTTTCCCGCTGCCAGAAGCTCCCACCAGAGCTATTTTTTGCCCCCTGGGTATGGTGAAGGACACATCTTTCAGCACCCAGTCCTCATCTTTATAGGCAAACCACACATTCTCAAACCTGATCTCCTGCTCGAAGGACGGAATCGCTTTGCCGGTATGGATTTCATCCTCTGTAGTCAGAGTGGTGAGGTCCAGGATCCTCTTCAGCGAAACCATTGCCCTCTGGATCTGCATTACGTTTTCCGAGATGTTCATCAGCGGCCAGATCAGTCGCGATATGTATTGTATGAAGATCAGCAGTGTGCCGATGGTCATTACTCCGGCAATGATCTTTGGAGCGGATGTCTTGATGATTATGATGATAAAAAGCACGTTGAAGACAAACAGGAAAAATGACTGCATGCTGTATTCGATGAAGGAAGCCTTGGTATCCAGATTCCTCTTTTTGCGTGATGAGTCAAAGAGCTGCTGAAAGACCTTTTTTTGCTGGTTGAGCACCTGGATGACCTGCATTCCCTGCACGAAATCCGTTATTCTGGCAGTGATCTCGGCATACAGTTCACGGATTCTGCGGTAGAACTTTGCCAGGAACTTCACGACAAAGTAGTAAGAGATCATCACAATGATGGCAGGACCTGTCATCAGCAATGTGATCCGGCTTTCCTTGACCATCAGGACGACATAGACTCCAACAAAGAAAATGATATTGCCCAGGATCTGGATCGAAAGGTCTGAAAAGAGATTCCTCACCCTTTCGCTGTCGCTTTCCACTTTGGCGATCAGTTCGCCCACGGGTTGGGTGTTGAACCAGCCGATCGGCGCTTTGAGCAGATGCTTGAACACATTGCCCTTGAAATGAGTGATGATCTTGATCCCCAGGCGCGACATCAGAATGATCTGCAGATAGGACAGCACTCCCGACAGAATGATGACTATGACAAAATATCCGCCGTAGCGCAGCATATCCGCCATGTCCTTATTGGGGATGCTTTTATCGATGATGTGCGCCAGGATGAGAGGGTCCACCAAACGCATGGCGCTGGTCAGCAGCATGGCAAAAAGTCCGAAGGCAAAGAGCCATCTGTCTTTCTTCAGATAGGGGATTATCTGACGTATGTAGAAAAACCAGTTTTGCTCTTTGGACTTCATTTTCAACCTTTGCTGCAAGAGGATTAAAATGGTCGGGATGACTGGATTCGAACCAGCGACCTTTCGGTCCCGAACCGAACGCGCTAAACCGGACTGCGCTACATCCCGACCTGAAACTTGACCTCAATAAAAAGTCAGTTTATCTGTCAAGAGCAAACTTTAGCCATGAAAAAAGACAGCCCTGCGCAGAGCTGTCTTTAATCATAGATAATGGTTAGAGTTTCAATGGATGGCTTTCAACAGCTTCTCCGCTTCTTCCGAAGTGATCTTTCCAGCTTCCAGCATCTCCAGGATCTTCATCCGAGCCGCTTCCTGCATGGCTTCTGTCCGTTGTTTTGGTTCAGAAGGCGGGAACGGAGGGAAGGGCGGCATTTTGAATCCCTTGAATTGCTTAAAGAATTCTTTGCCTTTGCCGAATTGCTTTTCAAACTGCGGCTTGAACTCTTCCTTATATTTTTCCTGTGCAGCTTTCATCGCTTCCTGAGCGCTTTTCAGGGCTTCCTGAACAGCTACGCCGACTTCCTTGGAAATTGTCTCAAAAGAGTCTTTAACGCTGTCTTTTACTTCCGGATCACTGATCTTGCCTTTCCAGGATTTCAGCAGAGCCAGCGCTTTTTCTATCTTTTCTTTGATGTCCTCGTCTTTGACCTTATCCATCAGCTTGGTCAGTGAAGCGAGCAGTTGGCCTATGATCTTATGCGTTTCCTGGATGCCCTGTTCCGTGTTGTCTTTCAGCAGTTCTTTGATGTACTCCAGTTTGCCTTTGAGAAAATCAATGCCGATCATGTCTGAAGAACTCAGTTTGATCATCCCGTTTTCAGTTTTCAGTTTGATCTTGAGTCCCTGGTCGCCGACTTCCAGCTTGTAGGTGTCAAACATGGTGGTTTCCTGTCCCATGAAGCTGTTCTTGATCTGTCCGAGTTCGGCTTCCGCTTCCAGGGCAAAACCCTGCAACGGAGAGAGCGCCAGGTTGATGTGCCCGTTCTCGTTCTGGATGGTGATGGAGCCGGCATCCACCTGCAGGCTTTCATAATAGACCATGCCATTTTCGTTGGTAATGGATACGTCCTCATAATGGCATTCGCGCAGCTTGATGGCTCCGTTTTCAGATTTGATCTTGAGTTTGCCTCCGCTCAGGTAGTCAGCAGAGACAGGGCCATTCTCTTCTTTCAGATTCAGGTTGCCGTTCAATTTGTAGAGCTTGACGGGGCCGTTCTCATTGGTGATCTTGAATGTTCCGGCGCAGTCTTCCATTTTGACAGGGCCGTTTTCATTCGTGATCTCGAAGCTGTTGTTCATGCCAACGGCAGTGATATAGTGATTGTCGGTTTCAGCCACGATCTGCACCTGCCTGGGAATGGCGATCGTGATTTCACTGCGGTGCGATAAGTCATAATCCTCTTCGTCCAGGTCCAGCTCTTCAATATCGATATTGATGATGCCTGCCTCTTCGACGGATTTAAGGATTATGAAATCTTCAATTTCAATTTCTTCAGCATCTGATTCCATGCGCAGGTAAAGTTCGGCATTGATATGTACTGCGTCATCTTCACTCTGCACCAGCTTGGTGCCCATAAACTCATTGGAGATGTTTACTTTCTTAATCTCCGGTAAAGTGATGTCCTTGTTAAGTCTGATCGTCTTCATTTCTTCTTCCTCCTTGATTCGATCATGGCCAGTGCGTCTTCAACGTTAATGAATCCTTCTTCCAGGTCGTTGAAGACATCTGAATAATCTATGTTGTCGGCAGGTCTGTGACCCAATGCCCTGATTATTTCAGACAATCTGTTTTTGACGGTTGGGTAGGATATGTTCAGGCGCTTTTCCATCTCTTTGATGTTGCCTTGCACGATTATGAAAGTTCTGATAAACTCAAGCTGCTCCTGGCTCAGATTGGCAAAGTGGCTTTCTTCAAAATCGCCTCTGAGCACGAGTCTGCAGCTGCTGCACTGATACTCCTTGATCTGCAGTTTACCCTTGCAGACCGGACAGGTTGTTAGTTTCATCATCACCTCTATTGAGATATACGATGTCATAATTAATATACTGAATTATCTGTCAAGAAGAATATTAATAATCTTAATACAGGGCTTAACATAATGAATATCGGGAAGAATCAAACATGTGTTCTATGCTTGATCGCAAAGCATTTGGTAAGGAAAAACCTTCTGCAGCAGTTGAAGTAAACTATGCATTGACAACATGTCACCATTTATTTTAGTAGCTTATAGCATTCCGCTACATCAAAAGGTAGATAGTTATGAAAGCAAGATTTGTATTAGGCATATTACTTCTTATCAGCATAGCTATCTCTTTGTCCGCTCAAAATGACAGTACATTTGTACGTTATTACAGCCCCACCTCTGAGACTCATCCTTTTTGGTATTCACTTCCTTCATACGATACTAATGCTGCCAATGTGTTTGAAAAATATGACGGTAATTTCGGAATGCAGATATTATCAACATTCCATTCGCCCCCTCCTGAGTTGGTAATTCCCCTGTCGCCAATAGCATCATACAATCGTAGTGGAGAGTACATCAATACAACCTTCGGGCCTTATAATGATGACGGTCTGTTAGTTGGATATTATTCGCATATCATCAAAGATGGATATGGCGGATACTTGGCTTTGGATATGTTTGAACACAGGATTCATAGATTGAATAGTGATTTGCAATTTGTTGAATGGGTTCGATTATTATGTGTTAATGGAACTCCCGGGGGAATCTTGGACTTGATTAGTGAAGATAATGGGTTTATCGTAGTAGCACACTTAGGAGATAATGTTATAGCAAAGTTCGATTTTGAACTCAATTGCTTATGGAGTACACCATTGCCAGTAAACCAGCATAAACGCTTTAAGAAACTGCTTGATGGGTCGTATATCATTTTATGGAGGTATAATCCCTACTTTCGAGTAATGAAAGTATCATCAACGGGAGATAGTATTTGGGTAAAGCAAGTTCAATGTGAAGTGGTCGATGATTTTATAGAAATCAACAATAGATTTTTTGGACTGAAGTATAATTCTATAAACATCAACACAGCAGAACTGCGAGTCTACGATTTTGGTATTGATTTTGAGAATGAAAACCCGGGAGATCCAATATTAGTCATACCCACTTATCCTTTACTTGATAATAATCCGTATGGGTTGGGTGAACCCTTTAGTGTAATCAGAACTTCGGATGATTGCATTATCTTAGCAGTATCCACTCCTATAGGCGAGATTTTCAAATATGACAGTAACTTTAATTTGTTATGGAGCAGTAACGCCCTTCAAAATGAAAGAATCGGGATTGGCAGTCATCCCTTGATAGAGCTTGGAAACGGAGATTTACTATATTGTGCAACGGTTGGCTATCAACCCAGACAGCTTGCTCTTGTTAGAATTGACTCGAATGGCAACTATGTAGGGATAGATGATGATACCGAACAAACACCTACCTCCCCTAATATCTCTGCATATCCCAATCCTATGAGATCGAATCTGAATATTGAGATAAAACTGGTTAGCAAATTCAAACCAACAGACAAGAACATATGCATCTACAACACAAAAGGGCAGTTAGTCAGGCAGATCCAGGCAGAATACAAATCCACTCATATCTTAATTTCCCATTGGGACGGCTGTGACGCTTCCGGCAGGCCATGCGCTTCTGGTGTGTACTTCATGAAATATAAAGATTCAATTTTCGATCTGGCTAAAAAAATCATGGTCATCAAATAATAAGGTTAAGTCGTCATAATTCTTTTACAATGATCAAGTTATCCCCACATTACCGGCATTAATGCCATCGGCATTTACCATTCGATATTAAAGGCATTAATGCCGTCGGCATTTTCCATTCGATAGACCCGGAAATTATTCCAGGATAAAGATGTAATTCATCTCAACCTCGTAGAGGTTTTCCATTCAATAGACCCGGAATTTATTCCTGGGTAAAGACATAATCCATCTCAACCTCATAGAGGTTTTCTATTCGATAGACCCGGAATTTATTCCGGGGTAACATGATCCGCAAAATTAACCTCAGAGAGGTTTCCTGTTTCATATGATTCTTTTATGATTTGAAAAATGATTTAATGGGAAACCCCGCTGGGGTTATATGGTCTGCCCTTTTTTACCCACGGTTCAAAACCGTGGGCTATCGAATTGAAATCCCTGACGGGATTATTTTACAAGAACTTCATTATTATAGCTATTAAATTAAGACTATTTACCATTAGTGTTAACTTCAACTCTGTTCATGAAAGAAAAACTGCCTGAAGGAAGAACTACAAACAATGTAATTCCTGTGCCATACGGTGTCATCCTGAGCATAGTCGAAGGATAAGACACCGGCCGCGTGTTCCGCATTTCGACTGTGCTCAATGTGACACGCTGATTGTGTCTTTCCTGTGTATGCTTTCATCCCAACTCAGGACGAGTCATCCTGCATAATTGCATTACTTTACCATTACGGTACTACTACGGTAGCATTACGGTAAATAACCGTATTGGTACCGTAATGGTATAGTGATAGTACCGTAGTGTGATTATGGGTGAAAAAGGGGAGAGGGAAAAAGAGAAAATTGAAGAATAAGGAGGGGATAATTATGAGCAAGTGTTAAAATACTGTTTGGCAAGGCATTAGAAAACGGAAATAAGTTCAATTAAATCTTGACAAAATAAGACTAATAAATTATCCTGCAAACAAATAGAAAGGCCAAACTGCAAATCACTATCAATTAGTATTTTGCAGCATGAAAGGTGAATTGCCTAAAAAAACAACAAAAGTGCCAGTTTTATGGCTTTTCCTCTAAAAACCATATAAACGGCTTAAAAATGAGTATATCGTATAGGAGACATAAATTATGACCGACAAAAATTACACTGCAAGCAACATCAAGGTCTTAAAGGGTCTGGAAGCAGTCCGCAAAAGACCTTCGATGTATATCGGCGGGACCAGCGAACGCGGTCTGCACCACCTGGTCTATGAGGTCGTGGACAATTCCATAGACGAAGCCCTGGCAGGATTTTGCGACCAGATCACTGTGACCATCAAAACGGACGGAACGGTTGAGGTAATAGACAACGGCAGAGGCATTCCGGTTGACATTCAGAAGGATATGAACCTACCGGCAGTTCAGGTTGTGCTGACGGTTCTGCATGCCGGCGGCAAGTTTGACGACAAGACCTATAAGGTGTCAGGCGGTCTGCACGGTGTCGGCGTTTCCGTGGTCAATGCCCTTTCTGAATTTCTGGAAGTGAAGATCTATAAAAACGGCAAGATCTACTTCATGCGCTTTGAAAGAGGCATTCCAACCACAGAACTGCAGATCATCGGCGAATCCGATCTGTCCGGCACCACAGTGACCTTTAAACCTGACAGTACGATTTTTGAATCGGTGGAATTCAGTTTTGACTATCTGACCACCCGCCTGAGAGAACTGGCGTTTCTCAATAGCGGTGTCCGCATCGTGCTCAGGGACGAGCGTTTTGACCGTGAACACGATTTCAAATATGATGGCGGGATCATCTCCTTTGTGGAATATCTGAATCTGAATAAAAAGCCGCTTTTCCCCAAACCTATCCACATTTCAGGCGGCAAGGAAGACATCGCTTTCGAGGTCGCCATCCAATATAATGAAGGCTACCAGGAAAACATCTTCAGCTTTGCCAACAACATCAATACCATAGAAGGCGGAACGCATCTGAGCGGTTTCAAGTCAGGCCTCACGCGCGTGGTCAATACATACATCAAGAACGGCGACTTTCTAAAGAATGAAAAAGTCTCGCCCTCCGGAGAGGACATCCGCGAAGGGCTCACGGCCGTGGTCAGTATCAAGCTGACCAATCCGCAGTTTGAAGGCCAGACCAAGACAAAACTGCAGAATTCAGACGTGGAAGGCATCATCAATTCCATCGTGTATGACAAACTGATGACCTATTTTGAAGAAAATCCGGCCATTGCGAAAAATATCTCTATGAAAAGCGTTCTTTCTGCCAGAGCGCGTGAAGCAGCACGCAAAGCGAGAGAGCTTACCCGCAGAAAATCGGTGCTGGAAAGCGGTTCCCTGCCTGGAAAGCTGGCAGACTGCACTCTGACCGATCCGGAAAAGACAGAACTCTTCCTGGTTGAGGGAGACTCCGCAGGCGGAAGCGCCAAGCAAGGTCGCGACAGGGCTTTTCAGGCAATTTTGCCATTATGGGGCAAGATGCTGAATACGGAAAAGGCAAGAGTCGATAAAGTTCTGAACAATGACAAGATCCAGCCCATAATTTTGGCGATCGGAGCCGGCATTGGGCAGGAATTTGATGTTACCAGGGTCCGCTACAACAAGATCATCATCATGGCCGACGCCGATGTGGACGGAGCGCATATCTCGACGCTGCTTCTGACCTTCTTTTACAGATACATGCGTCCTCTGATCGAACAAGGCCATATTTACATTGCCAGACCGCCGCTGTTCCTGGTCAGGAAAGGCAAACAGAAGCATTATGTCTATTCTGAAGATGAACGGGACAAACTGATTGAGCAGTATGGAGCCAAGAATGTGATCATCCAGCGCTACAAAGGTCTGGGTGAAATGAATCCGGAACAGCTTTGGGAAACGACGCTTGATCCGGAAAAACGGCTGATGACTTTGATCAAAATGGATGACGCCATCGAAGCGGACAGAATGTTCACCATTCTGATGGGCGATGAAGTCGAGCCCCGCCGTGAATTCATTCAAGCCAACGCCCGCTATGTGCAGAACCTGGATGTATAAGGGAGAGAAGAGAAATGACTGAAATAAAATCAAAACTGACACCGATCCAAATTGAAGACCAGCTCAAGCAGGCCTACCTGGATTATTCGATGAGCGTGATCGTTTCACGCGCTCTGCCTGACATCAGAGACGGCCTGAAACCTTCACAAAGGCGCATTATCTATGCCATGTACGAACTGAATCTGTCTCCCGGCGGCCATTTCAGAAAATGCGCCAAGATCGCCGGCGACACCAGTGGAAACTATCATCCGCACGGCGAACAGGTTGTCTATCCCACCCTGGTCAGATTGGCCCAGCCCTGGATCATGCGCTATCCTCTGATCGACGGTCAAGGGAACTTCGGTTCCATCGACGGCGACCCGCCAGCAGCCATGCGTTACACGGAAGCCAGACTGCAAAAGATCACGGTGGAAATGCTGGATGAACTGGACAAGGATACAGTCAATTACAAATCCAATTATGACGAAACGCGCAAAGAGCCGGAAGTCTTTCCCACCCGCATTCCCAATCTGCTGGTCAACGGTTCGTCCGGTATCGCTGTCGGTATGGCGACCAATATGCCTCCACACAATATCAGCGAGGTTTGTGACGCGGTCGCGGCTGTGATCGAAAATCCTGAAATCACAAACAGCGAATTGCGCCAATATATCAAAGGGCCGGATTTTCCGACAGGTGGTTTCATTCTTGGAACTGAAGGCATTGACAGATACTTTGAAACCGGCAGGGGACTGCTGACCGTTCAGGGCAAAGCAGAGATCGAGACCAATGATAATGAGCAGGAGTCGATCATCATCTCCGAAATTCCTTTCCAATTGAATAAGAAATTATTAATCGAAAGAATTGTCAATCTGGTCAAGGAAAAGAGGATCGAAGGCATCAGCGATATCCGTGACGAATCAGGACGCGACGGCATGCGCCTGGTCATAGTGGTCAAGCGCAACGCTGTCGGAGAGAAGATCCTCAACCAGTTGTATCAGTATTCGCAGTTGCGTTCCACTTTCGGCGTCATTAATCTCTGTTTGATTGATGGAACCCCTCAGGTCGTCAGCATGAAAGATATGCTCAGCAACTTCATCGAGTTCAGACATGATGTTATATTGAGAAGGACCCTTTTTGAACTTAAGAATGCGGAAGCCAGACTGCATATTCTGGAAGGTTATAAGATCGCGCTGGATAATCTGGATGAAGTGATCAAGACCATCAGAGCGTCCCAGACTCCTCAGGAAGCCAGCGATCAACTGCAAGCCAAATTCGGACTTTCCGAAATCCAGGCCAAAGCCATTCTGGATATGCGCCTGCAGAGACTGACAGGATTGGAAAGAGACAAGATCGAACAGGAATATCAGGAACTGCTGATCACCATAAAAAGACTGAAAGAGATAGCTGAAAAGAGAGAGCTGAGGATCAAAATAGTCAAACAGGAAACGCTTGAGATCAGGAAAAAATACGGCGATTCGCGCAAGACCATGATCACTGCCGCAACCGGAAGTTTCTCCATGGAAGACCTGATCCCCAATGATTCGATGATTGTCACCATCACGCATGACGGCTACATTAAAAGAATGCCTTTGGATGCCTACAAGGTTCAAGGCAGAGGGGGCAAGGGGCTTTCCGCCACCAATCTCAAGGAGAATGATTTCACCCAATATATTTTTGTGACTACCAATCATTCCTATATCCTGTTCTTTACCAATCTGGGCAGATGTCACTGGCTCAAGGTCTATGAGATCCCGGAAGCCAGCCGTCAGGCCAGGGGAAAAGCTATCGTCAATCTTGTGCAGTTCATGGAAAAGGAAATGGTCAAGGCCTTTGTGACGGTTAATTCGTTCATGGATCCTAACTACATCGTGATGTGCACCCGCAATGGATTGATCAAGAAAACCGCACTCAGAGCTTTTGGCAAACCCAGAAACATGGGCATTTGGGCGATCAAGCTGCTGGACAATGACGAGCTGATCGATGCGCGCGTGGTCGAAGGTAATGACGACATAATTTTGGCGACTCACAACGGCTATTGCAACAGATTCAATGAAAAAGACGCTCGCGAAATGGGAAGATACACTCAGGGCGTGAGAGGCATCAATCTGCGGGAGGGCGATTTTGTGATCTCGATGACCATCGTGCATAATGATGAGGGCACCATCCTGGCTGTCAGCGAAAACGGCTACGGAAAGCGAACTGATGTCTCTGCCTATCATGTAACCCGGCGCGGCAGCAAAGGGGTGATCACACTCAAAACAACTCAGCGCAACGGTTACCTGGCTGCCCTGATGAAAGTGGAGGATGAGGATGACCTGGTCATTATCACTAAAAACGGCATGATCATCCGTCAGAAAGTTGTGAACATCAAATCCATCAGCCGTAATACACAGGGTGTCCGTCTGATCAACCTCAATGATAAGGACAAGGTCAATGACATCACAAGGATCAAGCCTGAGCCGGATGACGAGCAGGTTGACAGGGAAGCAGAACGTCTGGCACAGGCTTCGGAAGCTGTCGTGGACTGGGAAAAGGACGCTTCGCTGATCCTGGACGATGAACTGGACAGCATTCCGGAAGAAGATCTTGAGATTTCTGGTGAAGAGGAACTTGCTGAAGATGAGCAATAAGTCGATTTCTGAACTGCTCAGCATAAATATCTTGACATAAAGGAATATTTCCCTAAAATATAAAAATCTGAATATCCTCAGCTCAAAGGGAGGTAATTTGTTAATACAGAATTACTTTGAAACCCGTCTGCAGATGATCGAAGACAGGCTCAAACAAGCGCTGTCCTTACAGGATAAGTACAACCGCGACCTGGTCAAAGCGATGAACTATACTGTCTTTTCCGGTGGAAAAAGGTGGCGTCCTCTGCTCGTTCTGGCTATATATGAATTGCTGACCGGGCACAAGAAAAAAACCAAACTGGATTCTGCCCTGACTGCAGCTTGCGCTGTCGAGTTGATACATAGCGCTTCCTTAATACACGATGATCTGCCCGGGCTGATGAACCGCAAGGAAAGGCGCGGTAAGGAACCTGTGCATGAAAAATACGGCAATGCGATGGCGGTATTGGCAGGTGATGCTCTATTCACATTAGCTTTTGAGCTTCTATCAGAGATTCCTGACGCTCTCAAAGCCAATCAATGTGTCAGGATCATTGCCAAAGCATCCAATAGTTACGGCATGATTGGCGGACAGGTGGTTGACCTGATCCACCGCCGCAAAGTCATAAAGATCAATACGCTAAGATACATAGATGTTAAAAAGGTATGTGCCCTGCTTCAGGCCTCTGCAGAGATTGGCTGTGTTCTGGCAGACGCAGATGACGATACCAGACAGGTTCTAAATACATATGCACTCAATCTCGGCCTGGCCTATCAGATGATAGAGGATATCATCGAAGATTATGACGATACAGAGGACTTCAATTTTGATGAGGAGATCACTCCGGCTTCCAAATCAGGTTATGCAGGGCTGCTGGGTTTTGACAAAGCCAGAAAGCAGACTGAAAAACTGCTGGACGATGCGTTCAGAGCTGTAAAAGGCTATTCACACAACGAGATCCTGATCGAGTTCATCCAGATGATCAAGGACCGTCTGCCCTGATATGATAGATTGCCATACGCATATAATTCCCAATATTGATGACGGCTCCACCAGTCTGGAAAGCACGGTTGATGCACTCAGGCAGATGGTAAATGGTGGTATCAGGTCTGTCATCTGCACCAGTCATTATATGCGCGGGTTGTATCAGTTCAAACCCGAAACCTATCAGGCAAAATTCAGGGAACTGGAAGCCGAGATCAAACACCAAAGTATTCCTGTCACCATCTATCCAGGAGCGGAAGTTTTTGTCACGCAGGGCATTACGGATGATATAAAAGCCAATAAACTGACTTTGGCGGATTCCAGCTATGTGCTCATAGAATCAGATTTGAACGGGTTTCCGCCAGATTTTCAAAAGAACATCTTCACCATGTTGAGAGCAGGTTACAGACCTATTCTGGCTCACGCTGAAAGATACGTTCCCATTATGATGAAAACTCATAATGCCAAGGAACTGATCAATCGCAGCGTATATATCCAGATCAATGCCGCCAGCCTGGTCGGCGGTTATGG
>CAZWJK010000025.1:17389-23048 GCA_964634035.1 uncultured Candidatus Cloacimonadota bacterium
TCAATCGCAGCGTATATATCCAGATCAATGCCGCCAGCCTGGTCGGCGGTTATGGAGACAAGGTCAAACAAACAGCCTGGAAACTTCTGAACAACGGCTGGGTGCATTTCATGGGCTCAGACCATCATAATAAAACAGATTACAAGGCTTTCTTTCAGGCGAAAGAAAAAATTACACAGCATATAGATAAAGAAACAGCTGAATTTCTGACCCAAACTCATCCCCAAGCCATTTTGAATAACACCAAGGTCTCCTATGACTATGTGATTGTTTATCGTGATTCCAGGAGGAGATTGCCTTCGAAATTGTTTAAATCATTGAGAATATGATGGCGCAAAAGATCCTGATTACGGGCATTACCGGACTGATTGGACGTTCCGTTCTGGACAAACTGTTATCCCTTACTGATGATTTTGAGATCACTGCATTGATTCGTCCTCACACCAACCGCAACAGGTTCAGCCGATATTCTGACCGGATCAATGTCACTTTTCTCAATCTTGGTGACTTGGAAGGGCTCAAGTCATTTCTGGTTTCAGCAAAATTCGATATCATTCTGCATATAGGGGCTTTGAGAGGAGGACGCAACTATTCGCAGAAAGCCTTTTACAGAGCGAATGTGCAATCCACTGAACAACTGGTGGAAAATGCCCTGCTTAATCAATCGCGGCTAATATTCTGCTCTTCGGTCGGTGTTTTCGGAGCCATTCCTGAGGAGATCCCTGCCAATAATGAAACTCCATACAAAGCGGATAACTATTACCATTACACCAAGATTGTCTGCGAGAAGGTGATCAACAGAGCCATTATGAAAGGATTGAATGCCGTCATTATCAGACCGTCAATAACCTATGGGCCAGGAGATCACGGGTTTCCGCATCAACTGGTTAAAATGGTCAGAAACAGGATGTTCACCGTCAGCAATAAACCCATATGGATGCATCTATGCCACATTGACACCATCTCAACCGCTTTTGTTAGACTGGTGACTGATAAATCGGGCATTCAGGGGAAGACCTATAATGTGGCAGATGTGGAACCGGTGCAGCAAAGGGATTTGGCAAACTTTATCTACAGACAGTTATATAACCGGAACTACCCGAAGTTACTGACCATTGACAACGATGTCCTGCGCGCTGGTGAATGGATTGCACGCAAGCTTAAGAATGAGCTCTGGACAGCTAGATTTGAGCTGATATCACATAGTTGGTTCTATCAAGTGCGGGAAGCTTATGCCGAGCTAGATCTGCCGCAGCATTTCACCATACCTGACATCAGCTTAATCATCAAAAAAGCAGTTCTGAAAGATAGGGATAAATAGAAAGATGGCGCTGCCGATTCTGCATGATTGGGACTCCTATTTTGACAATCATCATGAAGGCCTGGGGTCTTCTTATGAAAGAATTATCTTGAACAAGTTGTTGCTGAACCTGAAGCGACGATACAAATTCACATCTGTTCTGGAAGCTCCATGTTTTGGTTTCACCGGGATATCAGGACTGAATTCCATCGTCCTGAGCCGTTCCGGCTGCCGGGTCACTCTGCTTGATAACGATCCCCGGAGGGTGGAAAGAATCAGGCAAATACACCAGGATCTCAATGCTGACATAGAAGTTCAGAGTATATCATCATATCATCAATTGCCTTTTACGGATAGAGCTTTTGACTTCAGCTGGAATTTCTCAGCATTGTGGTTTGTAGATGATCTGACCGCATTTCTTGCTGAACTGAACAGAGTGACTGCTAAAGCCATTCTGCTCTGCGTTCCCAATCGGCAGGGAATCGGTTATAAATGGCAGAAAGCCCATTCAGACATTCCTGCCGGGCTTGTTTTCAATGAACAGAACATCGATCTGGAACTGCTTAAATCGGAAATGAATAAGCTGAACTGGGTGCTGATCAGGGAGGATTACATCGATTGTCCGCCTTGGCCGGACATCGGTATGAGCAAGGAAAAGTTTCTCGGTGGTTATCTCAGTAGGGTAAAGGTAAATAAATTCAATGATAAGCCGTCAAAACAGGTCAGCATTATGGATTTTTATAGAGGGAAGGACAGCAAATTTGCAAAGCGTATGCTGAAATACTCGATTTTGGAAAACCATGCTCCCACCTGTTTCAAAAAACTATGGTCCCATCATTTCTGGATGCTGTTCGAGCCTTCCACCCATAAATGAAGAAAAGCATTATCTCAATTATCATCGGACTTGCCATAGGGCTTATCCTGATCATTCTTTGGCTTGTTTCCTTCGACTTTGCCCATTTTGACGAAACCCTGCGCAGCTTGAAATATCAATATGTAGCTTTGGCTGGTCTGTTTTACCTGCTGGCATACTATATCAGGTCGGTCAGATGGAACCTGCTTCTGAAAAAACAGACGATCCTTTCTTACAAGGACACCTGGCTGATTTCGGCGGCAGGAAACTGGCTCAATTATCTGATCCCCATTCGTGCCGGCGAAGTTGTGAAAGCGGTGCTGGTCAAAAAGCTCAAGTCAGTCAGCGCTGTTTCCGTCATGCCATCCATATTTATTGACAAGTTTTTTGACACTTTGGGGATTTTCTTTGTGCTGTTACTGATTCCATTTGTCGGGATCAGCGCTTCAAAAGGATTGAACCTGCTTATCATCCTACTGATAATAATGTTTGACATCATCTTTGGAATACTAATTCTGGCAGCAACTCACAGGCGCAGGATCACTTATGTTTTGCAGATCCTCTTTGGCTGGCTGCCTGCAAGATTGCGCAGTAAGATCGATCACCTGATTGTATTATTCATAAACGGGTTGAATGTTTTTGAACACAAACGTCAGGTCATCGTTTATGCTGTCTTACTGACAGCTTTAGGAGTCCTATTTGACGGTTTGTATTTCTGGCTGATGTTCACTGCTTTCAATCAGGATGCGGGATTTCTGATCGTTCTGTTCGGCTACACACTGATCAACCTGTCCTATGTGTTGCCGCAACCCCCGGCACAGCTTGGCAGCAACGAATGGATGATGATTATCATCTTTTCCCTGGGATTCGGGTTGACGCGGAATACGGCTTCAGCAATCATGGTTTTTGCGCATCTGTTTACGGCTTGCATCATAACTGTAATGGGCGTGCTTGGCTTTAGTTATGCAGGCATCAGGTCCGTCAGACAGATTAAAGGAGAATTATAATGGAACAGAATTTAGCTGTTATTGAAGTTCTGCATGAAAAACGGCAGCAATTGCTGAAAGAGATACACAAGGTCATCATCGGCCAGGATAAGGTCATCGACGAAATTGTGATCGGGCTCTTTTCCAATGGGCATATGCTGATTGAGGGCGTACCAGGTTTGGCCAAGACACTTCTCATCTCAACTATTGCCCGTGCCTTCAATCTGAGTTTCAACCGCATCCAGTTCACGCCTGACCTGATGCCGTCCGACATTACCGGATCCGAAATCCTGAATAAGAGTGAGCAGCGTCAGGACAGCTATTTCGAGTTCATCAAAGGCCCTGTCTTTGCCAACATCATTCTGGCTGACGAGATCAACCGCACTCCGCCCAAAACCCAGGCTGCCCTTCTGCAGGCGATGCAGGAAAATCAGGTAACCTACGGAAACCGTACCTGGAATCTTGATCTGCCTTTTATTGTTTTAGCCACTCAAAACCCCATCGAACAAGAGGGGACCTATCCATTGCCGGAAGCGCAATTGGACAGGTTCATGTTCTATATCAACATAGGTTATCCCTCACTTGATGAGGAGAAGCATATCGTGGCGCAGACAACCGGTCTTGAAAGTGAAGAAGTTCTCCGAGTCATGTCAGCACAGGAACTGATCACTGCCCAAAGATCCATCCGCAGTATTCCGGTCAGCGAGCATGTGATTAACTACGCTGTGGAACTGGTCAGAGCCACCCGTCCCACCGAACCGGGAACCAGTGATTACATAAAGAAATGGGTGAACTGGGGTGCCGGGCCGAGGGCTTCCCAGTTTCTGATCCTGGCAGCCAAGGCCAGGGCAGCTTTGAATGGTCGCCTGACTCCTGCCGAAGAAGATGTCAGGCAAGTGGCTGAAATCGTTCTGCAGCACCGTATTCTTGTCTCTTTTGCAGCAGAGGCGGAAGGCATCCGTTCCGTGGATGTTATCAGACATCTGCTGAGCGGAAAGTGATTTGATCATGAAAAAGACCGCTATCCTGCTGATTCTGGCGTTTCTGCTTTTTATAAACCTGCTAAGCGCATTAGACGATAAATTCCTCAGGGTAGTCTATCACAACAAGATTCCTGCCGCCAACAGCATCAAGGTCAGGAACAGCAATGTGTTTGTCTACAACGACTGGTACCTCTATATCTATTCATATGCCAATATCTGGAACCCAACCATTGAAACAGCTTACAGCAGCACCTATCCGATCACGGACGTAGAAAGCACAGAGGACAGGTATGTTTACATCTGCTCTCTGGAACCGACCAATTATATTATGGAACTGGACTCGCTTAATACCCTGGGGCGCATCTATTTTGCACAGAAGCTGCTCTGCAACAAAGCTTACAGGGAAGGAAACCTGCTCTTCACATCTCATGTGGATAACGGCCTTGAGATCTATGACATCAGTAAGGGCGTAGCTCCCCAAAGGGTGGTTTCCTATGCGGAAGACTGGGGTCTTATAGACAGCGAGGCGCGCTTTCCCATCGTACATGGACTCAACGATTTCGGCTATGTCAATATCAATGTCAAAGACCTGACACAACCCCGCACGGTTGGATTCAACTATGAGATTGTAAACGGGAAAGTGCTGACGGTCAACCGGAACATCGTCTGGGTGGGAGCGGGGGAGACTTTGCTCGCGCTTGACATTACATATCCGGAAACACCCGTGATCATCAACCGCTACCGTTTCAATGCCGAGATAAATGCCATCAAAGCACGCAGCAATGAACTTTATGTCGGGCTTAAAACTTCAGGACTGAAAATACTTGATATCACAAATTCCCGTAACATCAGGGAAAAGAACAGCTTCTACCTTCGAAACGGAGTCAATTCCATCGATCTGGACGAAGAATATATCTTTTTAGGTGCCGGGACACAGGGTTGGTATATCCTCGAATACCGCTGACGAGAAAATCTTTACAAACCGCAGCGCGGTTTTATATTCGTTAGCCCGCGATTATAACCGTGGGTCAAAAAGCACACAATAGGAAACCCCGATGGGGTTAATTTACTGCCATCTCTTTTCCCATGAATAAATTCATGGGCTACCGAATGAAAAAACCCTGAAGGGATTTTGTCACTCCATAACTAACGATCCCCTAATCGTGTATTTCGTTTTTTTCTTGGTTGATTAATAAGACGGCTCATACTGCTATCAATCTAACCAAAGACTTTGATCAACGGAAGATCAGTGGGTTTTATTGCCTGATCTCCCGCTGAACTTAGATTACGCTTAAATTGACTTGAGTATGGAAGGGATGTGTTACAGACCATTAGTATCATAAGATTGCATCTTGTTGCGGCGCCGTTTTACAAACGGCTATGCATCTTGCGAGCATTTGTCCGGTTCCGAGAACCGGACTAACAACAGCTAGGAAAGCTATGTTACTGGGAAATGAAGGAACGCCGGCTAAAGCCAGCGTTCCATTCCACAAAGATTACTGATTACAGAAAAGGTATGTAGTTCCGCGTTTACGCG
>CAZWJK010000026.1:0-20494 GCA_964634035.1 uncultured Candidatus Cloacimonadota bacterium
TCATTTATCCAGATTATTGTTCAGGCGTTGGGCTTCCGTGACTTCGCCGACCGGTTTGGCTGGGCTGCCCATCACCACTGTGTTTTCAGGAACGTCTCTGGTGACGACTGAGCCGCCGGCCACCATGCCGTCGGGGTTGATGACCTTGCCGGGCAGGACGGTGGAATTGACTCCGATGCGCCCGCCGGTGCGGATGGTGACGCCTTTGAAGTGTTTGAAGCGTTCTGCGTCACGTCCCATGAAGTTGTCATTGCTGGTTGCCACGCAGGGCGCGATGAAGCAGTAATCCTCTACCAAAGAATACGCCGTGATGTAGCAATTGGTCTCAAACTTGTTCCGGTTGCCGATCTCGCAGTAGTTTTCGATGGTGACGTTGCGTCCGATGATGTTGAGTTCGCCGATGCTGACGTTTTCCCTGATCGTGGCCAGATCCGCTATCAGATTGCGTTCGCCGATTGTGCATTGGGCATAGATGATGACATTGGCGCCGATCTGGCAGTTTTCACCGATCACGGCAGGCTGCATTTCCACAGGCGGTTTGAAGATGCTGCGGGGTGAGGAAAGCGGCGTTTTCCCGATGATGGTGTTGTCGTCGATGCGAGTCCCTTTGCCGATCTGAGTGCCTTTATGGATAACGACGTTGTGTCCGAGCGTGCAGTCGTCGCCGATCGTGACCTCATCACAGATAACTGTGTTGAAACCCAGAGTGACATTCTGTCCGAGTTTGGCTGTGTCCGCAATGTGCTGATTCATACTTCCTCCGCAGTTTAACATTGAAACAGATTTTTCCCAGTATTGCCATTCTGACAAGAAAAATCTTTGACATAAATACCAAGGTGGATTAATTTAGCATTATACAGACAAAACAAAGGGGGCAATAACTTAAAAAGGAGAAGAGGCAATGAAACCTCAGTGGTTTTTCTTCGCGATCCTGGGCATCGGATATGTCTTTCTGATTTATATCACGACATTGGGGGCGGCGCAGTGGTGGTATATTGTCTATTACATCGTTCTCGCTTTTCTGGGTGTGATGGGTCTCTGGTCAGACGAGATGCGCTGGAAATTTGTCATTGGACTGGTGCTGGGAATGCTTTTGCTGATCGCTTTATACAAATATGACGTTCTCAATTATCAAACCCGGATGCCCATCCTGAGGGACTTGGTCGAGCGCCTGTAGCACAATTTTAACCTGTAACGGCCCCGATGATAGAACTGATAGATAAGTTCATTGAACACCTGCGTCTGGAAGGCAAATCTGTACACACGCAAACCGCCTACAGACTCGATCTGGAGCAGTTTCACGGCTTTCTGCAGACCCTCTATCCCGATGCGGAAGTCAAAGTGAATGAGATCACGACCCTGATGGTGCGGGACTGGCTGCGTTTTTTGCATGACAAACCTGATAAAAACCGTTCCCTGGCGCGCAAATCTGCCTCCGTCAAGAGCTTTTTCCGCTTTCTGAAACTGCAGGGCCATATCGACAAAAATCCTGTCCAGAAGATGGAAACGCCCCGTTTTGAAAAGCCCCTGCCCAAGTTCTTCACCCCCGAGGAGATCGACCGCCTGCTGAAAATCCCTGAACTGGACAACAAATTCGGCATCCGCAACCGCGCCATCTTTGAACTGATCTATTCTTCCGGACTGCGCATCGGTGAGGTTTGCGGCATTCTGCTGCGTGATCTGGATCAGAAAAACTGCCTGCTAAGGGTCAAGGGCAAAGGCAGCAAGGAACGCATCGTCCCGGTGGGCAGACCCGCTCTGGAAGCTATCAAGACCTATCTGTCCGTGCGCTCTGCCTTCGATCCGGAAGGTAAATCTGACCATCTGTTTTTGACCCGCTCCGGACTGCCTTTCTACACGCGCCAGATGAATATCATCCTGCAGCGCTTCATCCGTCTGATCGCCCGCCAGAAAGGCTTTTCACCCCATACCATCCGCCATTCCTTTGCCACCCACCTGCTGCAGAACGGTGCAGATTTGCGCGCCATCCAGCAGATGCTGGGGCACTCAAACCTCTCCACCACGGAGATCTACACCCATGTCACTCTGGAGGATATCAAAGCAGCCTATCACAAATCCCATCCCCGCGCCCGCGAAAAGAAAAGCTGAACACTGTTGTCGTAGTTCAAATTGTCCCAGTTTTGTCATTCCAGCGCAGGCCGGAATCCAGATTTTAATAACCACGGAATACACGAAATCCACGGAAATTGTCATTCCTGCTGTGGTGTCATCCTGAGCTCCGGGTCCCCGAAACGGTGCGAAGCACAGGTTGGGGTGGTTAGTCGAAGGGTTGGCAACGATCGCGTGTCTGGTCTTCGACTAAGCTCAGACTGACACGCAAACAAGAGGCAGTTTGAACTCCGGGAAAGCATTTAGTCCAGACTTAAAGTCCCTCAGGACAGCACTTTGAAACCCGGCACGTGAGTGCCGGGGCTCGGATCATCATATCTGACCAGTCCTTCAGGACGGCACTTTGTAACCCGGCACGTGAGTGCCGGGATCAGGATCAAAACTACAGACCAGTCCTTCAGGACGGAACGGCGTTCAGTCACGTAACGATTATGGTGTCGTCCTGCCGGACTCATTTGTTTTGTTGCAAGCTGCACGGCACTCACGTGCCGTGTTACATTGTATCGTCCCTGCGGGACTGTACCAGAAGTGTTAAGTTTTATTTTCCGGAGTTCGATATTTCCTTTGATAAACTGCCAAAGTATTTTTCCGGAGTTCGAAATTCCCTTGATAAACTGTCAAAGTGTTTTTCCGGAGTTCAAAATTCCCTTGCCAAACTGTCAGGAGTATGTTATATAATAGGGAATTTAGGACTTCGTAAAAACAAATGTGACCGCATTTGATTAACAGTCAGAAGCATCTTATCTTCTGGGGAATTTAGGACTTCGTAAAACTGGTTATTTTATTTGCATATACGTACGAAGTCCGAATTGCCCTGTTATACATCATGTCTTAGGTGTCTGTAATTCTGCCTTCAGGCAGGTATGATACATTTTCCAACTTCGTGTAAATGTTAACCCACCTGCGTAAACGCAGAACTACAACCAGAGATACCCTTTGGGCCAAACTCTGAACTCCTGGAAGCTTTCTGCCCGGGATTGACAATCCCTGACTCCAACAGATTGCCAATCTGCAAAACGACACACTTTTCCACTTTTCCACTTTTCCACATTTTCTACCCCAAAATCTAAATATAGATCAAGAGTATATCAAAAGTATGGTTAAAGTATATCAAATGTACTTTAGAATACATTTACTATACATTTGATATACATTTGATATACAGATGATATGCTTTTGGTAGTAGGGGTGGTCTGTCCTGAAAAAAGGGGCCAAAATGTAATTTTCAATGTTATTTCCAAGAGTGAAGAGGGGGAAAAATTGCGCAGGGGAGATTCTGCTTGACAGCAAAGGGAGGAAAAATCAACTAAACAACAAATAAAAAACTGTAGGGTGAAGATGGAAACCAACACATCCATATACTTCGGTGAAGTCGATTCTCCCGAGTATGAAAAAGCACTTTTGATCGCGGCGAAATTCGATCGTTTTCTGCCTGCTAAAGAAGAAAACAAGCTGAATACGATCGAAACCAACAACCAGGAGATCGTGGATAAGTATCCGCTGTTCGAGCAACTGATCAACATCATCGGAAGCTGGCAGCTCGCCGGCGTCAGGTTCAAGGGCAAGGAAATCGATCCGGTCAGCTGGTTCTTGAGCATCAAAGAAATAACTGAATGCGCCATCGGCTATAATGAATCGGATGATAAGGGCAATTACTGTGATGATAAGAAGTCCAACTGCTGGGGCTGCAAGCACCTGAAAGGCATCATATTACGGCATCCGGATGCGCCCTTCCAGAAACAATTCAAGTATTGGTACCAGTTCGGAGCTTACATCAACGCCACCACCTGGGCCGTCAATAAGGAAGAGCTGACCGAAGCCCTGACCCAGATCGTGGAAAAGAAAAACATCGATTTCTGCCCCATTTTCAGGCCTGCCTTTTTCCGCAAGATCATAGCGGCTCTGCCTGCGTTCATCGATGTGACAGACACGGAAAACTGGGCTCAGGTCTATCCCGAAGACAGCATTTCCGATGTCAGGCGCTGGGAAGCGATCAGCGTTCAGCATAAAATTCAGAGTACGGAGAAAGACAGATTCGATTCAGAAAGCGACCCGACCGGTATGGGCAAACACAAAACCCGGGGACGCAAGGAAGGCGAGAATAAATACCTGAGATACGTTCCGGAGACCAGTTTTGACGATGTGGGCGGGATTGACGATATCATCATGCAGATCCGCGAAGTGATCGAACTGCCCATCAAAAAACCGGAATTGTTTGACCATTTGGGCATCAAACCTTATCGCGGAATCCTGCTGTGGGGCGAGCCCGGAAACGGCAAAACCCTGATCGCCAAAGCGATCGCGCATGAGGTCAGGGCGCACTTCATTCCTGTGGTGGGACCCGATATCCTGAACAAGAATTTTGGCGAATCGGAGTTCAACTTGCGGGAGATCTTTGAAGAGGCCAGGACGCTGCAGCCGGCGATCATTTTCTTTGACGAGCTGGATTCGATCGCGCAGTCCAGACTGGCGGGCGAGACCTCCAAATGGTATGCCACCGTGGTCAATCAGCTGCTGTCGCTGATGGACGGGATCAGGGGTTTCGGCAACGTGACGGTGCTGGCTTCGACCAATCGTCCGGACCTGCTGGATCCGGCATTCATGAGGCCGGGACGCTTTGATTACAAGCTGGAAGTGCGCAAACCCAACCTGGTGGGCTGCAAAAAAGTGCTGGAGATCGCGACCCGAAACATGCCGCTCGCCAGTGACGTGAACCTGCTGACCTTTGCCGAAAAGGTGATCGGCTACTCGGCCGCCGAGATCACGTTCCTGGCAAAAGAAGCGGCGCTGGTGGCTGTCAGGCGCGCCATAGACATCAGGGCCGCCGTCGAAGACCCTGATTCAGTGCCGGACTTTTCCAAGCTGGAAGTCAAAAAGGACGATTTCTTCACAGCCCTGATCATCCTGAAAAAGAACGCCCACTATGTGAGCAAGACCTATTCCCTGAAATAATCTATAACGATATATAAAAAAAGCAGCCCGAAATGAAAACGGGCTGTTTTTTTTTCAGAGAAATTATGTATTGCGGTTATTCCTGCCCAGATCTCAGGACTGGAAAAAGAGGATGTCCTTCAGTGCTTCTAAACTCGGGTGGGGCTCCTGAACCGGCAGTGAGCTTATAAAACATGCGGGGAAGCCAAAAGTACATTAATGGTATTGAAACGGAAGTGATGGAGGAATCGATCCATCCGCCATATTCAAAAACGGCAGAAGGGTCATCTGAAGCATATACGGCATACCAGTCCGCGTCGGGAACTGCGTTCCAGGAAAGGAAAGCGTCTGTTCCGACAGCATATAAAGAGAAATTCTGCGGGACCGGCAAGGAAGATGGTATCTGCTTCAGCATGATATTGTCAATCAGCCAATAATTTATATATGAACCGTCATATCCAAATACCTTGAATCTGACCTTAAAGATATTTCCCGCCGCTATGGATGTGATATCAAAGATACCAAACTGAGGATCATACAGGTCATACTCATTATAGGTGTGTATTTCGTTCCAAGTGCTACCATCCCAGACCTCAACGCTGATGTAATTGCCGCCGTAACCATCGGATATAGACAATTCCAGATAGAACTTCAGCAAAACCGAATCGACACCAGTTCCATCAATTTCATGACTGGTGAGAGTGTATTCATAACTCACCATGCCTGCCTCGCCGGTAAAAACAACAGCCGGAGCAGGATTGCCGACATTATCATCAATATGCCAGTTTTCCGAATCGGCAGTCCAGAAATTGGTGTAAAGCGAGCCGGAAGACCAGTCTTCCAGAAAGGGCAAAGTCAGAAGAGGCAACCCGGGAACCGATAATTTGGTTACAAATATATCAGCATCACCGACAGAATTAAGAGTCATGTCTCCAAAGGAAGAAGATAATCGATAATCACCAGATATTCGAAGGTTGCCATCAGCATCAAGGGCAAGACTTCTACCCATGTCAGCTGCCACTCCCCCGGCGGTCCTCACCCATAGCCAATTGCCATTGGTATCCAGTCCGGCAACAAAAATATCACTATTCCCGGCACTGCTGAGATAGGATGAACCAAAATAAGCGGCAACGTCAAAACTGCCTGTCACATATACGAAGCCATACAGATTGGCAACAATTCCGTATCCATTGTCAATCGTTGTTCCGCCTGCACTTACACCCCAAAGCCAGTTGCCATTGGCATCAAGTTTGGCAATGAAGATATCCTGATTATAATCTGAACCGCTGCTAACTGTGGAATTACCGAAAACAACTGAATTTTTAAAATACCCTGTCACATATATGCTGCCGCTGCCATCAGCGGAAACACTTTGTCCCATATCCCAAACTGTTCCTCCGGCTCCTTTTGCCCAGAGCCAGTTGCCATTTTGATCCAGCTTGGCGACGAGAATGTCCCTGTTACCATTACTGCTAAGACTGGTTGTTCCGAACAGGGCATTATTACTGTAGTACCCAGTAAGGATAATGTTTCCGTTCAAATCTGTTGTCAGACTTTGCCCCAAATCATTACCGGTACTGCCTCCATGAACTGCCCAAAGCCAGTTGCCGTTGGTATCCAGTTTGGCAACAAAAGCATCATTGCTGCCGCTGCTGGAAATTGAAGAGGACCCGAAATCTGCCGTATAATAGAACTGACCGGTAAGATAGCAGTTTCCTTCAGGATCAGCAACAATACTATATCCAACGTCAAAATTTGTTCCTCCAGCTCTTTTTGCCCAGAGCCAGTTGCCGTTGGTATCCAGTTTGGCGGCGAAGATGTCACTCCACGAACCGCCATTAACACTCAGTAAGGTGGTTCCAAAATTTGCAGTTCCATAAAAGAATCCGGTTACATAAACATTACCATCCAAATCAGCAGCAATGCCATAAGCATTGTCAGCCAGGCTGCCTCCTGCACTAACAGCCCAGAGCCAATTGCCGTTGGAATCCAGTTTGGCAATAAAGATGTCAGTTTCTCCCAAAGAAACAAGAGATGCAGTTCCGAAAGTTGCAGAGGCAGTGTAGCTTCCTGCAACATAGCTATTACCATTGCTATCAGTTGTTATAGAATAGTTATTATCCAGATCGAGCCCACCGGCTCCAATGACCCAGTTATAAGATGGTTGAGAATGTGCTGCGCCGAAGACGACTAAAATTGCCACTAAAAAAAACAATCTTTTCATTATGCTCGCTCCTTCTTAAATCAGTTTATTCTTTCTGGTATCTGAAATCCGGGTTTCAACGCTGATTTTATTTAAAATCTGATAGTTTCACTCATGCAACCAACAGCATGTTCTTAACTAACCCTGATACATCTCCAGGCAATGAATCATTACCTTTTTCACAGATCTGATTTGGGCAGAATCACTATTTTAAGAACATTTAGCAAACGTAGTCCAATTTACTGAATATGAAACCTGCTCAATTTGATCATTATGTCAAGCAAAATATGTCTGCTCAATAAAAAGAACCATTTGCGAAATAATCAGATAATAATATAATGGCCTATATTTAAAAGATTAATGGAGCTCAAATGAATCAGACGTCAGAAAGTTTTCTGAGGAACAGGGAGCCATATTTGGGCGTAAACAAAAAAACCGGTCAGTGAGACCGGCATTTTTATGTCAGTAAGTGTTTCTATGCTGGATTATCTATTCCAACGGGAAGGAATTGGTCAGCCAGTTGAAGTGGAAGGTGGCAAGCACCGCACCCAGCAGGACAAAGAAGATAATCAGGAACTTGAAATAGTCCTGTGCCTTGAGCATGGCAACCAGTTCTGAATCGCGGGAAAGATAGGCGGATGCGGCATAGAATTCCTCGCCGATGAGAGTGTAGTCGCAGGTGGTGATGAAAAAGGGCACCTGGGTGATGGCATCGGTTCCGGCGATCTGGATGGAGCCTGTGGCGTTGCCGGTTTCCGTCATCAGCAGCGCTTCCGCATTGAAGAATCCCATATAGAAATTGGTGGCGGTCTTTTCGCGGATCATGGTGCCGTTTATGCCTGCCGCCCAGGGGAACTGGTCTGCCGAGATGTAGAAAATATCGACTGGATTGTAGCTGTCGGGGCGTCCCGCTTCATAAAATGCATCGCGCACCATTTCCTGTGCCAGGGGCATCACATAGTAATCGTTATTGGGAACAAGGATGCGGGTGTCATACTCAGCAGCTTTCTTGGCTACGCGGTTGAGGATCATCATCGAGGCTATGGTGGTGATCTCGCCAATGGTGCTCCAGCCGGGTATGTACATGATCGGCCTGCCCATTTCGGTGGCTCTGCCCACGGCGTTGTCGATTTCCTGCAGTCCGGCGATAGGCCTCAGGTAAAGGTTTTTGCCGTGACGTGCCTGGTAGCTGGTGTAAATCACAATGCCGGTGAACAGGATGCTGGCGATCAGGGCGATCAGGAAATTCATATTGAACCAATTGGAAACGGGATGATAGAATTCGCTCTCATCAGAGAAGGTGTATGCTCCCTCGGAATCGGTTTTCATGATCAGATAGGCATAGGAGCGGTTGTTCTTCTGCTGTTCGCGATAGAAGAGATTGAGCCAGCGGCGGGGGTTTTTCTGCTGCCCGGATTGTTTGTAAACAGGATGGCTGAGCAGGGCGTTCAGATATGTTTCGGTTTCTGAAATGGCCAGATTCAATGAGTCAGCTTTGTCAGGATTGGTTTTGAGCTGCTCTCGCAAAGAAATGAGTTCGTCCTGCATCTGTTTGATTTCTTTGATCTGCTCATCGCGATAGATGTTTATGGAGAGAGGTATTCCGGTCTTTTCATCAACCGCAAAATCGAGCGTGGGTGAGAGCAGCAGGAGACCGGTTTTCAGATCAACGCCAGTGATGAGTCTGTCCAGTGAAGTTTCAAAAGTGATGATGTCATCATAGTCGCGGGAGATGGTGGAGATCTTTTTATTGGGATAAAAGTCGCCCTGCATCCGGTTCTTGCGCAGGATCAGATAGTAGTTGCGGGAGAGATTTTCATCCATGTAATAGATATCACCGCTGATGAAACGCTTGGTCTGGAGATCATAGTTCAGACTCTGGTGGACATAGTAATCCGAGAAGGTCTTTTTGCCTTTTAAGCGGAAAGCCATCTTGAGATCGAGTGTTTTGAGATCGGGATCAGGCTGTTTGAGCCTGAGGTGAATGATCTTGTCAGGATAGTGTTCTGTGATAGTGGTGATCAGGTTTCCGGCAGTATCATAGATCTGGAAGGAGATGCCTTCGATCTTGTATTTGATGTTGTCATTGATCTCGTAATTGATGCGGATCCTGGTGCGGCTCGAGTTTACATAGTCTGCAGTGGTGATGAAGCAGATCGGCAGTCCGAAAGAGATGGTATTGACATCGCCTTTGTCATCGGGTTTGTCAGCAACAGTGAAAACAGGTTTGTTGGGTAGTTGATCCGAAGTCAGAAAGCGGAGGGGTTCACCTTTGGAATAAGCTGTAAAACCACTGTAATCCTGCACTGCCAGAACCGGAATGTAGTCTTGCAGATTGTTTGTCGAAATCCTTGAGCCTTTGGTGCCATCAGGATTGACAATTAATCCGTCAGTGGTTTGCAGAGTCAGGAAATTCCTGTAGTCGTTGGGTTTTTCTGAGATCAAAATAGCTTTGGCAGTCCAGGGAGCGGGTGCACCCTGATTTTCCTGGTAGACTTTCTGCCATTGGTCAAACTCAGTCTCTGCAGACTTTGACAGAAGCCAGAATTGCCATTGGGCAATGTCATAACTGGAGACCGGAGGTGTCCATTCCAAACGGAATTCCTGGGTGTCAGTCAGAAAGATAGATGCCAAGCGGGCTGTATTGTCAGGGGGATTGTCCACCGGGACTGCGCTTTTGATATCGGCATAGGGCAGAAAAGTGCCCTTCTCATTGACAGCCAGGACAGTGTAGTAATAGGTCATACCTTCCTTGGGATTGGCGGCAAGCTGTTCAAATTGGGCGGGACGCAGACCTGCCGAAACAGATCCATCCTCTGCAGTAACTTTCACAGAGTGCTTATACAGATTGGTGGGATTGGTGATGCCCAGGATCGTAAAATAGGGATACAGTCGGCTCAGAATCTTTGGATCGCGGGGAATCTTGCCATAGAGCGGGCTTTGCTCAGACTGCTGTTTTTCCTTTTTCAGACGGGACGGTGAATCGATGGAAAGCATGAGCTGAAAGTCCTTGTCATAGTAGAACATTTTCTCGGCAGCCACACCGGCGGTGGGATCAACTTCCACCTGGCCGAAAAAGAACAGAGTGTCGGGACTGATGCCTCGGTAGATTCTGTATTGAATAATCCGCATCTGGCGGGGAAGGGGTTTCCAACTGAGCATGATGCCGCTGCCGTCATCATAAGGTGCGTCCTGTACGATAAGAGATTCGATCTTGCCGGTCTGCGAGACAGGTTTTTGTGCTGCCATGGCTGTTATGAGCATTAGCAGCAGAAGGGTCAGAATCAATTGTATTTTATTCATTCATTCCTCATTCGAAAAGGGAGTGGTTATCAAAGAAAACCGAACCGGTTCAGCCAGGCTGAACTCGATCCGGTTTCATAAGATGTTATTTGATCAGTTTCAGGACATCGCCGACCAGGAACTGAATCCTGCCGATCAGCAATGAGATACGTGCCATCACAGTCAATCCGAAGGAGGCACCGAATCCGATCATCATATACCACTTTCCGATGGTAGTGAATTTTCCGTAGATCCCTGTATGAGCTTTACTGAAGTAGAAATAGAGCAGCACTGCTATCGTTCCGATGAAGATCAGAAGCAGATTGACGGTTTCCAGAGGAACCATTGCCTGCCTCATCTGCACCAGGATTCCGGCGTGCATGGAAAGCGGAACTCCTGCACCCACACCCATCATGGAAAAGGCGATGGGATAGCGTGACAGCCAACTGAGATTCTTGCTGAATCTGAACAGATACAGTGAACCGATCAGAGCAGGAAAGATAAGAATGTATTTATGCTGGATGAAGATTGGCTGATAGAGCCAGGGTATGAAAATGCGCTCATAAGAATAGACAACGCCGTAGCCGACCGAAATGCCGACCAATAGCTGCTCTGCCATCTGGTAGAAGGGATTGTCCTTATACAGGAAAGAGAATATGCAGAGGGTGAAAAACGCTGCTACAAGATTACTGAAAGTTTCGAATGACATGGTCTCCTCCCTTATACCTTTTTGTCTTTTTTCCGGGTGACGAAGTACCCAATGTTGCCTATCAGGATAAAAACAAATATCATGATGTGGGCAATGGATTGCGCATTCATGCCGATGCGGGCTGTTTTGAATTTATAGAGGATGTTGTAGGTCTTTTTATTAAGGGCCGTCCAGGCATTGTAACCCAGCTCCTGTTGCTGTTCGGCAGATATTTTGGTAACATCAAAGACAACCTGTCCATCCTTATCTTCCTTGAGATTATCAAGACTGACAGCCTGCTCAGGATACTTGGACAGGAATGCCTGATACTCCTGCGGAGAAAAGACTGCCTGGGTCTGGGTGGTAATGTTGATCAGCTTGTTGATGGAGGGGTCACGTAGGATTTCGTTGCTGAAGGGTCTGCCCTGGGGGAAGTTTTCATCTCTGTAAGCGGCGAAGACATCCACCAGTTTCTCATATTCGGCAGCGCCCTTGAGGCCTGTCAGCATGCCGATCAACTGACCGGACTGCAGATATGGATACATATCGGCAGCCATGACAGCGGTGACACCTACAGCTACATTAGCGCCGAATTTGGAACGGGCATAAGTGATCCAGGTGCCGCCTGCAGAACTGCCGCTGGTCTCGATGATCAGATTCATCTCATTATAATTGACGATGTCTTTCATGATCGGCAGATTTGCCAGTTTGCGCCCTTCAGCGTCTGTATCTATGGCAGTGGCAATGTTGTCGCCCATTCCGAGTGCCGTGATCATGGGCATGATCTTGTAACCGAAATTACAATAGTCAACACCGGACTGGATATCAGGATATTCTTCCTTCACGGTGTTGATGGCAAAGTCAATGATGGGAGCACCGGCAGCGTAGAAGGTCATGGTAAAGACTTTGACCTTGCGTTCAAAGCAGTGCCTGAGGATGGCGATCTCCATCGGATATAGCTCCGGCATGGTGGCTGCATCATGATAGAAGCTGATCAGGATTGCCCTGTCGCTGCGTCCGGCATAAGAATCTATCAACTGATAAAGATTCTCAGTCGGTGGAGTGGTCACCACATCAGAATTATATTGCACCATCAGCGGAATGATGATGGCCAGGGCAACTACGATATAGATGTAACGGCGGTCGAGAGCCTGTAGTTTTTCAAAGAAGTTCATTTCTCACCTGCCTTTATTCGCCGCCGCCCAGATAGGAGCGCTCGATTCCGAGTAAGATCTTCAGGGATGTTGCCACGCCGCCCAGACCGATACCAAGCAGGATTCCGCGCTTGGCAGCGTTATTGGGAACGTCCAGAATCCATTGTGATATATCCGGCAAGTGCTTGCTGACTTTCAGTCCCAACGGCACCTGAGCCAGCATCACAACTATGGCTGCCAGCAGCAGTACCGTCGCTTCCGGCGATCTGGCACGGAAGGCTTTATAAGCTGCGGAGGCGATGTAGAAGGCGAGCAGGGCAAACATGGTGGAACTCATCGGCATCTGCATATTGGTGAACATCCACATCATGGGGCTGCCATTCTGAGTTCCCCAACCGAAACCTGCTATACAGGTTATCAGCAATCCTCCCAATGCAAAAAAGCTGAACTGCCATTTGGGCGCTTTGCGCTGGATCTTGGCCGTGTGCATCATGACCAGTGACATCACGCCCAAAATCACTCCAAATGGTGCCTGAACATAGATCCAGGGCAGATAAAAATTATTAATGAAGTCTTCTGACAGGATCTTGTGAGGTATGAACACCCACAACACCCAAACCAGACCTCCGATCATTACAATTGCAAGTGGTATATTCTTTTTCACCTTGCCTCCTCTATTTCAAAGGAAATATCTGGATGAATCCAGTTATTTGAACGGTGCTGAGAACAGCCCCAATGATTATACAGGTCAGGATCAGGAACTTGTAATAGTCCTGCGCTTTCAAAGTGCCCAACAGCATGGGCTCACGGTTCAGATAAGCTGATGCGGCATAGAGTTCTTCGCCGATCAGGGTGTAGTCACAGGTGGTGATGAAGAACGGGATCTGGGTAACTGCGTCGGAACCAGCTATCTGAATGGCTCCGATGGCATTGCCTGTTTCCGTCATCAGCAGCGCTTCAGCGGCAAAGAAACCAAGGAAGAAATTGGTGGCAACCTTTTCCCTGATCATGATTCCGTTCACGCCTGCCACATAGGCAAACTGCACTTGAGTCAGATAGAACACATTATTCTTGTCATAGGAGTCAGGCCTGCCGGCTTCATAGTGCGCTTCCCGCACAACTTCCTGCGCCACAGGCATTACAATGTAATCGTAGCAGGGAACGATCAGGCGGGTGTCATATTCAGCGGCTTTTCTTGCCACCTGACTTAAAATGCCGAGGGACGCTATGATCGGGATATCAGACAAACTACCGCTGCCCATGATATAAAGAATGGGTCTGCCCATTTCCGTGGCTCTGCCGATAGCGTTATCGATCTCATGGATTCCGGCGATCGGCCTGATATATAGATCGTGTCCCTTACGCGCTTTTCTGACGAAGAAGAAGACCATTACGCCAAAGATCAGGGAAGCGAACAGGGCGGTCAGTTTATTGCGGTCAAACCAGTTGGCAATGGGCGCAAAATAGGTGTATTCACCGGTTTCCTCATCTTTTTTATAGTCACTTTCCACCAGCATGCCCTTGCCGTCGGTGCGCACCATGTAGAAGGAAGCGCGGCGTTTGTCCTTTTCTCTGGTCCTGGCCACGAAACGCATTCTGGAGCGGTCTGAGGTGATTTCATTGGCTTTGGCCAGCATGGGATGTTTCAGAAAAGCCAAATTCTTCTCTACATCTTCGATCTGAGTCTTGATCTTCTGAAGCTCAGCTTCCGCTTCAGGGCTGGTTTTTGCCTGTTCCGTCAGGACAGATTCCTGAGCTTTCAATTGCGTGAGCTTATCTGTGGCATCCTTGATCTTTAGTTCATTGTCTTTTCTTGCTTCGTCGGCATAGATGCTGGTCCTGATTGTCTTCTTGGCCTCAGGATCCACCATTAGATCAATGCTGGCATCCACCAGAACATAGCTGGAATTGGCGTCCTTATTTGTCAGTTTGCGCTTGAAAACTTCATCTCCGCCATAGGTGTAGAGTGTGTCTCCCTCAACGATGTTGATACCCGCCACGCCGCGGTAGAGAAGTGATTCATAGGGTATGGTGATCTCGACATTGCTGTCATAGGAAGACATTTTCTTGGCCTGATAGAAAATGGGGGAGGCAGGCGGCTTCTGATAAACTATGTTCTGCAGTTCAAACAGGTTATTGCCGTTATTATAGAGCTTGCCGGGATTCAATGACAGGATCTGATCATCCCAGGGCAGATCCTGTGACAGCTCATAACCTTCTTCCAGCATAGGTTTGCTGCGCAGTTTCATCACAACTCTCAGGCCGTTGTGAATGTCATAGCCTTCCGGAACTTTAAGAGTGATTATATCATCGGGATAGAATTCATTGATGGTTTTAAAGGGCTTGTTTTCTCCCTTCTTATAAAAATCAAAAAAGATGTTCTGAACATGCTGCGTTTCTGCCGCATTGAGCATGTAATTGATCTTCATTTTGTTGTTCTTGGCATTGGTAAAGGAGACCTTGGTCACCATCACGACCGGATTGCTCCAGATCACGGTCAGGCGATCGCCCTTATCGTTGGGCTTATCAATGACCTTGAATACTGGTTTGGGAGGGAGCTGGGAGCTGTCCGTCAACTTGACTGAACTCAAGGTTGAATAGGAAGACATGCCTGAGCCGTCATACAGAGCCAGGCAGTATCTGGCAGACGTGATCTGCGGGAGGCTGAAGCCCTGCGCCAACAACTGATTGGCGTCAAAGGTCGCGTAATTCGTGTATCCCGCATATCCGCTTGTAATAGGTACAGCGTTGATCCCACCCAGTTGCGGTAGATTCCTTTTAATTTCCCATTCCTGGTCTGTTACGGCTGGGATCATCAGAATCTGATACTGCGACAGATCGTCCTTGTATAGAGGGTTGTCCCACTCAAACTGGAGCTGTTGCTTGTCCTGCAGGTAAACAGAATAAAACACCGGTGCGGGATCGGGTGGATTTTCATAGGGTGACCCTTCCGTGATCTCAGCATAAGGATGATAAGTGCTTCTCTCATCAACTGCAATAATGGTGTAATAGTATTTGTTACCCGGTTTCAGACCTGCTCTAACTGTCATCTGATGCAGTTTCAGCCCGGCATAGGCAGTCGAATCACTCTCCTCGGCAGAAAAATTCTTCCGTGTGTGGTAGTAGAGTTGCCGTTTATCGATGACTGACAACAGATTATAGTGCTTGGCCAGTTCCGCTAGCAGTTTGATATCACGGGGAGGGCTTCGGAAGATCGGGCTGTCTTTGCCCTGCTGTTTTTCCTTGCGCAGTTTTCCGGGTGATTTGACCCGAATGAACTCATCCATGGCGCTATCGTAAAAATACATCTTCTCCGAAGCCACGCCGGTTTTCACGTTGACCGGGATGGAACTTAAGAAAAACAATTGATTGGGATCAACTCCGCGGTAGATGCGATACTCAATGATGCGCCGCTCTTTGGGAAGAGGAGTCCAACTCAGGACCAGACCCGTTCCATCGTCGGCAGGAACATCGCTCACTGTGAAGTTCTTAACTGTAAAAGCGTCCTTATCCGATGCAGAGACAGCCACTGATATGGAAACCAGTACGGCAAACCCGAGCAGCAAAATCAGGACTATCCGCTGTTTAGATAACCTCATAAACAGTCTCCTGTATTTTATTTAACACAATTTTCCAGTTTGTTGACGCTGATTGGAGATGGCAGGGATTGTCAAATAAATTCTTTGTAGGATAGTGGCTGGATCAGTCTTAGTCTATGTTTTACGAACTTTGGCCCATAAAAAAGCAGGCTTGCCGCCTGGTTCAATCAATTGATTAGTCAAAAGAGGATGGTAGAGCGATTTGTTTTTATCAGCAGTATCGGGTGCGGACACTCTCCAGGACAGGATTTCATAATCTCTGAAGAGCAGGGTTTTGATCACATCTTCGGTTATACGTTGCGGTTCGGCTTTTGTGGGAGGGTGGTTCAGATTAAAACTGCCGATGATCAGTCCTCCCGGCTTAACGATGCGTCTAAGCTCAGAGCAGATATCTGAGAGGTTGGTCACGTGGTCCAGGGCATTGACAGTAAACAGGATATCCAGAGTAGCGTCCGGGATCGGGATGGAATGCTCGCTGCTTGTCACATAAATCATCTTATGTTTTTGGAGTTCTGCTGGAAAGCATTGCAGATACCTGTTTGCTATGACATCGATACCAATTCTGAGACTGGCAGCATCTGCCCAAGCCAGGCTTCCTCTTGGCCCGCAACCAAAATCTCCCACCACCTTGCCCTTCAGAAAAGTATCATCATTTTCTGCGGCCATGGCCAACATCATCTTTTTGTAAAAACCGTTCTCAAACTGGCCATTCTCTGATTTAAACGTATCTTTCCAGTAAGACAACTCCAATTCCAGCTTGCTTAGAAAAATATGACGCCAACCTTGTCTGGCATAGTGCACAATTTTATTCATAACATCCATCTGCTTGACTAAGGTAAATCAAACCCAACAATATGCAGCGGCAGGATTTTGGCAACCTCAATCTTGCCAGAAAAAAAAGCTCTCTGCAACAGAGAGCTTTTTCCATTAATCTTATTCCTGCCAAGGCAGGATTCTTGTTTATCAATACATTCCGCCCATGCCGGGATTGGGCATTGGGGCGGGTGCTTCCTTTTCCTTGATGTCGGTTACGATGCACTCAGTGGTCAGCAGCAGAGCTGCGATGGAAGAAGCGTTCTGCACGGTGCTGCGCACGACCTTGGCGGGATCTATGATACCGGCTTTGAACATATCCTCAAATTCACCGGAAACTGCATTGAAGCCCATATGAATGTCTTTATAGGTTTTCAGTTTTTCCACCACGACTGCGCCTTCCTGTCCGGCATTGGCAGCGATCTGATAAGAGGGTTTTTCCAGAGCTTTTCTCAGGATGTCATAAGCGACTCTTTCCTCGTGGGACATGCCCTTCTCTTCTTTAAGGGCTTTGGCGGCATGGATCAGAGTGACTCCGCCGCCAGGAACGATTCCTTCTTCCACGGCTGCACGGGTGGCGTGCAGAGCATCGTCCACGCGGGCTTTCTTTTCTTTCATCTCAGTCTCGGTGGCTGCTCCGATGCGGATGACGGCAACGCCGCTGCTCAGTTTGGCAAGGCGTTCCTGCAGTTTTTCCTTGTCATAATCAGAAGTGGTTTCTTCGATCTGGCCTTTGATCTGCTTGATACGTGCCTGGATGTCTTTTTCCTCGCCGGCGCCTTCGCGGATGGTGGTGTTTTCCTTTTCCACGATCACTTTCTTGGCGCGTCCCAGGTCGCTCATGGTGCAGCTATCCAGCTTGCGTCCCATCTCTTCCGAGATCAGGGTGGCGTTGGTCAGCACCGCAATGTCTTCCAGCATGGCTTTTCTGCGGTCGCCGAAACCGGGTGCCTTGACGGCGCAGACATTCAGGATGCCGCGTAGTTTGTTGACGACCAGAGTGGCCAGAGCTTCGCCTTCGATATCTTCAGAGATGATCAGGAAAGGCTTGCCGGTCTGGGCAATTTCCTGCAGGATGGGAAGCAGATCTTTCATGACGCTGATCTTCTTGTCATAGAGAAGGATGAAGGGATCTTCCATTTCAGCGATCATCTTTTCACCGTTGGTTACGAAGTAAGGTGAAATGTAACCGCGGTCAAACTGCATGCCTTCCACCTTTTCCAGTCCTGTGTCAATTGATTTGGCTTCTTCGATGTTGATGATGCCTTCTTTGCCGACCGAGTCCATCGCCTGAGCGATCAGTTTACCGATCTCAGGATCGTTATTGGCGGAAACAGTGGCGATCTGCGCGATCTCATCACTGTTTTTGATCTCTTTGCTGAATTCATGGATCTTATCCACGATCAGCTTGGTGCCTTTTTCCAGACCGCGTTTCAAAAACATCGGATTAACGCCTGCGGTCACGTGCTTCATGCCTTCTTCAATGATGGACTGTGCCAGAATGGTGGCTGTGGTGGTGCCGTCGCCGGCTATGTCATGGGTCTTCTCTGCCACTTCTTTGCAAAGCTGAGCGCCCATGTTCTCATATTCGTCTTCCAGTTCGATCTCTTTGGCGATGGTCACGCCGTCATTGGTGATGGTGGGTGAGCCGTATTTCTTGTCCAGAACAACGTTGCGACCACGTGCACCAATGGTGACCTTGACGGCATCAGCCAGTTTGTCCACACCTTTTTTCAGTGAAGTGCGGGCTTCGTGTGAAAATTGCATTTGTTTAGCCATAGTAGTTAACCTCCCTATGCTTAGTGTTTTTTATTTTGCTTTATTATTTTTAGCAGTCACTATGGACGAGTGCTAAGATTAGCAACCGCCTTTTTCTGTCAAGCAGAAAATTGCGTTCCGGTTGTTTTTTTTGTCCGGCTACCGTTCTATATAATAATGGAAGAGTGAGTTCAGGCTACTTTTCTGTCTCCGCTGATGATGGCGGAGATCACGTTTTTCTCGTCAAACTGGATGAGGATGATATTGATGGCAGAGGTGATGGGCACGGCCAGAATCATGCCGACGATGCCCCAGACCCAGCCCCAGAAGATCAAGGAGACCAGGATGGTGATGGGGCTCAGGTTCAGTCTGTTGCCCTGGACCTTGGGTTCGATGATGTTGCCGAACAGCATTTGGGTGGCAATGATGAGCAGGGAAAAGGTCACAAACCTGATATCGAGCCCGCCCTGCAGCAGACAGATCAGGATGGGTACAGTGCTGGCCACTATGCTTCCAATGTTGGGAATGAAATTCAGCACAAACAGCAGAATGCCGCAGATCAGGATAAAATCCACTCCGTAGAGCAGCATCAGGATCATGCCGACCCCCGCTGTGCATAGACTGATCACTGTTTTCGTCAGCAGATAGCGCTGGATCTGTTTCTGGATATTGGCCAATGTGGTGCTGGTTCTTTGGTGATCGGAATCCTTCAGCGCATTTTTCAGGCGCTGCTCAAACTGCCCGCCCTGCGCGATCAGAAAGAGCAGAAAGATCACGATCAGGAAATAGTTCCAGCCGATGCCCAACGTCGTGGCCATCACGTCAGACACTGTTTTGGAGATGTTAAAGCTGCCCGGAGACAGCATTTGCGTGATGTCGAGGCGCGGAAAATTACTCAGTGCAATATCCATTTTAGCTGAAATCTGTTCAAATTTGGCAACTCCATCCTGCACCAGCAGAAAGAGCCTGGCCTGGTATTTGGGAAAGCCCGAGATCAGGTTGTTGGTGGCGGCGGACATCAGCAAAACTATGCCAAAGGAAACCAGCAGAATGATCACCACCATGGTCAGCATGATCACATAGATGTGCACTTTTTTCCTGCGCAGATAGCCGGTCAGGGGGGCGAACACAAAGCTCAGGAATATGGCAAACACCAGCGGTATGAAGATCGACTTCAGCGTCTTCAGGATCAGCACCAAAACGGGCAAAGCGATGATGATCAGCAGGATCCTGATCCAGCGCAGTTCTTTTGTGTGTTCATCCATTCAGATGTCCTTTTCCAAATCTGTACATTTTGTTAAGCAGAAAAAGTTTCAGTCCCGTAAAGAAGCATGGCATCAGGGATGAGCCATGGGATAGTCAACGAAGTAACCAAGGCAAGTGCTGACGGCTTTCTCCATTTCGATGTCAAAGTTGTGGAACATCTTGGGAACAATGATTCCGGGCAGGGGATTGCCGTTTCTCTGTCTAATGGCATCACTCATGTGCCTGATGGCGCCTTTGCCGCCCATTCCGGTGAGGGGAAAGCCCATGGTCACAAACGGCAGGACGTTTTTCTTTTTCAGGTCATCCATCTGTAGAATGGCTTTGTAAGTGACCACATTGGGTCCGAACGCCCAGACCGGGCCGCCGATGCAATAGGCATCATAAATGGAAAGGTCAGGCAGATTGGTAACGTTAAAATTCATCGGTTGCCTGATGGTGCCGCCTTTGACCGTAACATCAGTCTGCAGTTTTATCATTGAAGCGGTGTGGCCTTCGCGGGTCAGCCTGGCTTCCAGAAGCTTTGCCAGCTTTTCTGTCCAGCCGGACTGCGAGAAATAAATGATGGCGAGGTTCATTTTGCCTCCAATGTTTATCTGATTTAATCATAAAGTTTCTCCGCTTAAACTTTGTCAAGAAAATATATAGGGATTAAAGTCAAGTCTGTGGCACG
>CAZWJK010000026.1:20594-22194 GCA_964634035.1 uncultured Candidatus Cloacimonadota bacterium
TGTGGCACGGACAATCCTGTCCGTGAAAGAAATACCAATTATGATATGAAGTGTGGTACGGACTAATCATCCTGCGCTCTTGTGCGCATTCTTATAATGGATCAGCACTAAAATTGGAACGCCAGCCCCACTACCGGCTCGATCATTATTCTCCCGTGCCGGAGACTCAGATATTCCGCTCCCGCTTCAGGGATCAGGTGGAACCTGCCCACCGGGAAGCGCAGGTTCGCCCGCCAGCCGTAGTGCCACACGCCCCTTTCTCCTGTGGGAAAATCATCATCTCCATACCATGCATACTCAGGCCTGAAGGTTTGGTAGAAGCCGGTTCCGGCGCCTCGGCCGATCAGGGTGAAGGACCAGTCCCTGCTGAACTTCAGGGTGTAAAGGAGCTGCAGATCGGCTCCTATAAAGTAATTGTATTCGAGGGTGCCCTCATCGAAGTCCTTCCGCTCTTCAGCAAAGCCCGAGCCAAAAGTCATACCCGGTATCAGCGCCAGATAGTTACAGCCCAGTTTTGCCAGCTTGCAATTTGCTTGAATTTTGCCTCCTATGCTGCCCAATGATGTCCAAAATTGCAGGCTCGCGTTTACTTTCTCAGATCCCCGGGGACTCAACTGTATGCCGGAGATGGGGAAAAGGTAGTATCCTTCCCTGTCCCAACCTGACCTGGGCCAGCCTTCTTCGGGGAAAAACAGCCCGGCCAGTTCGATCCCGGTGCTGATGAAGATCTTCTTATTATCAATATCTTCTTCACGGTTGGGAACAGCGTTTTCAAAAGAGGACACGTTCATTGTCGCGCAGCCCGTTGCCAACAGCGCTAAAACAAGCAGCAAACCCCGCCAGGCAAGCTTTCCGGGTATTCGCATTATCGTTAAGATCCCTTGACCAAAGCTCATCATAGCCTCCAGCCAGCCATTTTTACAGGCAAGGCAGTATCTGAGAATTCAGAGAAACCTGTCAAGCCATAACTTGATATGATATATGTCACGGACAATCCTGTCCGTGAACGAAATATTGTATAGGGGATTGACAGTTCTGCAGGAGTTCAAAATTCAAACGCTAACTGTCAATCTGACTTTTAATTAAGGGAATTTTGGACTGCGCGAAACTGCTTTGACCATCGTATTGCACGAAGTCCGAATTGCCCCATTACACTGCATACCTTATAAAGCCGGGACAGGGCAATTTGAACTCCGGGACGGCACTTTGCCCTGACTTAAAGTCCATCAGGACGGCACTTTGTAACCCGGCACGTGAGTGCCGGGGTAAGGGGAAAAATACAGACCAGTCCGTCAGGACGCCACGATGTTTAGTCCCGTAACGATTATGGTGTCGTCCTACCGGACTCATTTGTTTTGTTGCAAGCTTCACGGCACTCACGTGCCGTGTTACATTGTATCGTCCCTTTGGGACTGGAACCAGAAGCGTAACATTTTATTTTCCGGAGTTCGAAATTCCCCTGCAAAACTGTCAGGGGCTACGGATGTATCAGGGAATTTAGGACTTCGTAAACACATATGAGACAGTATTATAACCACGAAGATCGAATTACTCATTTCACAGCTATCCACAGAATTTACAAAGGACAATTTGAACTCCG
>CAZWJK010000027.1:0-9090 GCA_964634035.1 uncultured Candidatus Cloacimonadota bacterium
AGTATATCAAATGTGTTTTAAAATACATTTACTATACATTTGATATACATTTGATCTGCTTTTGATTTACTTTTGGTATTAGGAAACAGGATAGAGATCAGGGAAGGCAATTTTGAGGTAGAAAAAGGGAAAGGCAGGCGGAGAAAGGGTTCCGCCTGCCTTAATAACATCTGATGTAGAAGCGGATTAAAGTTTTAGAAGTTTGGTTACAAGCTGCTGTTGACCGGAGTTGATTTTGACTATGTAGAGTCCGGGGCTGACAGTGGTATGAAAGTTGTCCGTGCCGTCCCAGAGCCAGTTCAGTTCGCTTTTGCCTGAGACAGCGATACGGCGCACCAGTTGCCCCTTCAGGTTATGGATCGAGATTTGGGTTGAAACGGCTGGATCGAGTCCCTTAATCTGCAGATTTACCCCTTTCGTGAAGGGATTGGGATAGGCATCATGCAAGCTGAGAGAATTTGAAAATTGAGGTAAGGTCTCATCGTTGACGACAACATTGGATGTGAGTTTTGCGACAAAGAGATCAGTGTTACCGGCGTTGGTCAGCGTAACGGGGCCAAAAGTGGCAGTTCCTTCATAACATCCCGTAAGATAGGCATTTGCAAAGTCATCAACAGCTATGCCGTAACCGACATCCTGATCATTGGCACTACCCGCAGACAAAGCCCATAACCAATTACCGCCACTGTCCAGTTTTGCGGCAAAGACATCAAAGTAACCAAAACTGGTGACAGAATTTGTACCAAAGGAAGCTGTTCCGAAGAAAAAGCCCGTCAAATAAACATTAGCCTCTGCATCCACGGCAATGCTCCAAGCCTGATCACCACCTATCCCGCCTGCTTTTGCCACCCAGAGATAATTTCCGCTGCTGTCCAACTTGGCTGCAAAGACATCATGATACCCGTTGCTAATTAGTTGAATAGAACCCCAATTTGCCGTATTGTCAAAGAACCCGGTAAGATAGATATTGTCAGCGTTATCAACTGCAAGACCGGACCCCCAATCATAATCATTTATCCCTCCGGCTTGAACCGCCCATAGAAAGTTTCCGTTACTGTTCAGCTTGGCAACAAAAATATCCCTTAATCCGGCACTGGTAAGCTGAAGAGTGCCAAAGCCGGCAGTACCATAGAAATATCCTGTTAGATAAGCGTTGTCGGAGCTATCCACAACAATGTCAGTACCTCTTTCATCAACTTCAGCCCCGCCGGCTTGAACTGCCCAAAGGAAACTTCCAAATTCATCCAACTTAGCGGCAAAGATATCATCACCTCCGCTGCTGGTCAGAGTCTGAAAGCCAAAAGCGGCAGAATTTTCAAAACGTCCCGTCAAACAGGTATTTGCGGCGCTATCGACGGCAAGGCCATATGCTGCATCAGAACCTGTTCCCCCTGCCCGGGCTGCCCAGAGATAATTTCCACTGTTGTCCAGTTTGGCAACAAAAACATCATAACCGCCGTTGCTGGTTAACTGCAGAGACCCAAAGCCGGCGGTGCCTTCAAATCTTCCAGCAATATAGACATTGGCAGAAGTATCAATAGCAATGTCATTGGCGTTATCATTACCTGTCCCGCCGGCACTGACGGCCCAGAGATAATTGCCGTTATTGTCCAGTTTGGCCACAAAGATATCAGTTCCTCCATTGCTGGTGAGTGTCAGGGACCCCAAACTAATGGAACTGCTGAATAATCCTGTCACATACAGGCAGCCCAGACTGTCGATGGCAATGCTCATGCTATTATCCGAACCAGTCCCGCCGGCAGAAACAACCCAATCCCATTCGTAGCTTTGTGCCAACAGAGAGATAAATGCAAGAAACATAACCAGGCAGACAATTAATCTTTTCATCTGATCCTCCTTTGCTGAGCAGGTAACAGAAATAGACATTTATAACATAGTAATAAATAGTAAGATATATGTGTCAAGAAAAATAGTAATCAGTTTATTATCTTGGGCCTGTTTATTGCACTGCCAGGTAATTCAACTATTGCGCCCCAAGATCTATGTTTGTTTTCTCAAGCCGGATTTTTTCAAGAAAACCCGGCTTAAGAAAGTATGGCTAGATATTCACTGCTTAAACAAACTCAATCTGATCCATGCTCCTCGAGTTCCTTAAGTGAAACCGGTTCTTGTTCTTTCAAGCTTTTTATGATATCCAGAGTTTCTTTGGTGGGATTAAACGGCACGACCAATAAATCCGTAACATCAACAAACTCAACTCCCGGCAACTGATAGACAATGTCCCATTTACTGACAATGACATCAACCTTGGCCTGTTTGGCAATTTCGGGAATTTTATCCTGGATCTGTTCAAGGATGTCATCCACCGGCCAGGTGCTGAAACCCTGCTTGTGAATCATTTCCTGCATGGCAGGACCTTCTGCTTCCAATTCTTTGACACGTTTCTCGTCCCCTGCGGCTTTGGCTTTTTCATATTCATCCATTAAGCCTCTGATGTGTTTCATGAAATTTTCCGAACGGGCATAGGCAACCGCCACAGCGCGGGAATCGAACGTGCCAACGCGCATCACAACCTGGGATGCATGCTCATCCGGTTGCTGGGCAAAAACGGCTGTGCACACAACCAGCACGGCAAACACGATTAATAGGGAAATGATAATTCTAGACGATGCCATGTTTTTCTCCTTTCCTGATGATTAGTGGGTTGGTAATCCTGACCTTCGATATTGAACTCCAGTAAATGCTCATTGTTTGAGCAGTTTGGCAGTAAGCTGCTGTCGGCCGGAGTTGATTTTGACTATGTAGAGTCCGGGGCTGACGGTAGCACGGGAGTTGTCTGTGCCGTCCCAGAGCCAATCCAGGCCGGTTTTACCGGAGCAGTTGAAATGGCGGATTTTCTGGCCCTTGAGATTGTAAACGGTGAGGGAGGACGGGGCGTCCTGTTTCATGCCCCTGACGAGCAGATTTACGCCATTTACAAAGGGATTGGGATAGGCGGAGACAGATAAGGGCATGGGCAGAATACTGTCATCCTGCGTGCCGGTGATATTGACCAGGACGGTGTTGGAGGGCGGGGATTCCTCATTGTCATCATACAGGGCAGTGACATGGAAGCTCCATTCCCCAGGCCCCAGGTTGGCGATGTAGTCCTGATTCGTGCTACCGCCTGCCACCAGATGGTAAAATATATCATTGCGATAGACTTTGAAACCGATGGGGTCATTGGCCACTTCAGGAAAATCCCAGGTCAGAAGTACGTTGTTTTGGTCGACGACCTGCGCCATCAGGTTATAAGGATGCGGTTCGATCATGCCCAGTGAGCCGTCGTAGTTGAGCCGCATGGCAAAGATATTGGAGGGATCAGTCTCCTCTTCCCAGACGACTACGCCCCATTGGTTCAGGTAAAGCGAATGATCATAATGCAGTTTTCTGGTATTGGTGGAGGCGATCCAGCCCAGGCCGCCATTCCAGACAGACAGGCCTTCCGGATCTGCGCAAAAAGCTTTCAGGTTACTGATCTGGTCGTTTGAGGCATAAGGTCCGATGGCATAAACAAAGGCGACGCCGCTATCCATATTGAAAGCGCAGATGGGGTAGGTGGGATAGCTGTCCAAAGTAACGATGGGCAAGCCGTAGTTCGCCCATTCTCTGGTGCCGTCCAGGGCCAGTTTTTGCATCTGCAGGCCCCACATGTTCTGATTTCCATTGACCCTGTTCCAGAAGACATAAGCTTCCTGCAGGGTGGGTTCAAAGGCAAGTTTGGGATAGAATTGATTAAAGCCGGTCTCAGTGGAGACCAGGACACCGTTGGCGGGCATGGTCACGGTGCCGTTGACCAGCACGCGCTGGATGTAGGAATAGGAGATATTTTCCTGGTTGCGGTCGTCGTGCCAGACTAGAATGATGCCACCCATGCCGTCAGAACACAGACTCAGCCATTGCGTCCAGGCCGTGATCCCTCCCAGGTTTTGAACATAGGTCGGACTAGTCCACAGCGGCATGCCAGAGGGACCGATCTTCTGAACCAGCAGCTTGCGGTTAGGCGCCCAAAAGGGTCCGGTGTCTTCATAAAACTTGAGCAGGACATTGCCGTCCACGGATTCCACCCATTGAGGCCAGGTGTAGCTGCCGACATCGGGAGTCAGCGTGATCCCGTCCAGGCCCCATTCCAGAACGCCATCAGCGGTAATGCTCTGGATGACCACTGAGGTGGTGTTGCCCATTCTCTGCCAGGCGGCGACAGTCCTGCCCCCGGACAGGCAAAGCACAGTGGGAGCCATGTTGCTGTAAACGTCACTGGTGTCGTGAGAAAGCATCAAACCGCTTGGTCCCCAGAGAAATTCACCCAGGGGCGATATTTTGTAGGCCACGACGTTGTTGGTGCCCAGCCGGATGTCCTGAAAGACCAGCACTGCGTTGCAGCAGGGATCGCAACTCATGTCCCATTCCGTGAGCCAGGACATGGTGGGGTGGCTGCTGACCAGAAGCGGAGTTGCCCAGGCCGGGGCGCCGTTGATGTCCAGGCGCTGCAGATATGTATTGTAGTTGCCTGTGGTATTGTCCATCCAGGCGATCCAGGTCACGCCTCCGCAGGAAATGGCGGTTTTGGGAAGCACCTGGGCGCTGGTTAAGTTGTAGATCATGGTTGGATTGGCTGCATCTGTACTCCATTGGGCATAAAGTCCAAGACAGAGGACGACCAAAATAACAGTAAGCAAAGTCCTAGTCATAGTATCCTCCTTGCCTGAGCAGGCGAGATTGTCTATCTAAATTGCATGTTTACAGGAGAGTAATATCCGTGTCAAGAAATATATTCAGATTTTGCTCTAAACCACGGAAAGCAGAGAAGAACACGGAAAATGAAGGAACACGAAATACACCAAATGAGCGAAACACACTAAAGCATGATTGAAACAATAATGTAGCCCATTCTTTAGAATGGCTGTTATAACATGAATAAATGACGACCGATCAAATCTGCTGAATATGAATTACAGCTATTCTGCTTTTCTGGTCAACAGTTTGGTGCTGAATTTACTGTTGAGCAGAAGCGACACGGGAGCCGTCAGAATGATGGACATCACCGCCAGAGCTAGGATGATGCCTCCACCGGGGATGCCAAGCGCCAGAGGAATTGATCCCAAAGCTGCCTGGACCGTGGCTTTGGGCAGATAAGTAATGATGCAGAAGAGCTTTTCCTGCCTATTCAGATTGGAAAAAGCCGTGGCGGCAATTACACCCAGACTGCGGAAGACCAATCCCAAAACAATGACCACAATGCCCTTCCAGCCTGCCGACCAGAGAGCATTCAGATCAACGGAAATCCCGATCAGGACAAACAGAATTATCTCCGCCAGAACCCAGATCTTGCTCAGCTTCTGAGATATCTCATGGGCAATCTTGTTCTCTTTTTCAAACAGGACATAGCCGATGGTCATGGCGCCCAAAAGTGAAGCAATCCCGATCAGATTGCCGATCTCCACCAAAGCAAGGCAGAATCCGAGCAAGACTATGACCTTTTCCGTGGCACGGATGTTTTTGTAGTGCCGGCGGAAAAACCAGACCAGGGCAAACCCGAACAGCAATCCAAGAATTATACCTGTTCCCGCCGACCAGGGAATATACAGCAGATCCTGGTAGGCAAAAGGTTTGACAGACTTAAACTGACGCAGGAACAGGGCATAGACAGTGATGGCAAAGACATCGTCTACTGAAGCTCCAGCCAGGATCAGAGTAGGGATCTCCTTGCGACTGCCCAATCCCAATTCCCTGAAGTTGAGCATGGCGGGAACGATCACGGCAGGAGAAACCGCAGCCAGAATGAATGCTGCCATCCCCGCCACCAGAAAACTGAAATCAAAGAAATAATGCAGGATCAGGATCAGGGCAACACCTTCAAACAGGCAGGGAATGAAAGACATGAGAATGGCTGTTTTGCCTATCCTGCGGAGCAGTCTGCGGTTGATGCCGAGTCCGGCACGCAGCAGGATGATGATCAGGGCCAGGGATTTGAGAAAAGGTTCGATCTCCCAAAGAGCGGAAGGTATGTAGGAACGGATGAGCGCCCCGATCAGCATGCCCATCAGCAGCATGCCGATGATCGGTGGCAGGGTCACACGTACCTGGCAAGCTTACCGCCTGCCCAGCCTGCCAGCAGAATGATGGCGAAAACCAGACTGAATGACATTGTTATACTCCTTCTTTATCTATAAGCAGGAGTCATCAGCTTTTTTTTACATCAGCGGTTAAGGTGAACTCCATCACCATCAGTTTTTATAACTCAATTTATTCAGTGGCTTTGGCGTCAATGATTTTATCTGTATAGTATTACTCCAATACTGCCGTGACCCGGAAGAACCTCTTTACTGTAGTAGTCGGGACAGGGATCTCCATATACTTATTGGCGGTTGTTCCGTACACCGTGTAGTTATTGTAAGGATTGGCTGTACTGTGGTATATGACATAGGTGGCTTCCGCAATCGGATAATCCCAATCCAGGCGGACACACTCACTTGAGCCTGTGTATCCAATGTAGTTGACAGTGAGGTTTTCTACCGGTGGAATCGCCATCTGGCTCCAATTGATACGACCATCGGGATCCTGTTCATAAGACTGGCCTCCGAATGTACCCATATAGAGCACAAAGTGCAGACTGCCCATGTTATTGGTCTTACTGACGTTGTAAGCACCGCCCCAGGTGTTTTCCGGGAAAGTGACATCATACAGGGTCAGGTCTTGACTATTGTTGATTTTGAGCAAAGTACCGCCGGGTGCGCCATTGCGGAAGGTGCAGTGGTGAAATGGATAGGTCGTATGAATATAAGATCCGTTCATCATATTGACACCGTTGATGTCCATGTATTCAAAGATAACTCTGTCGGCCAGAATTTTTCCACCTGGCTCTATGGTAAAGCCATAATAATGCGATAATGGATTACCACTGGTGATGACGACATTGTCTGATTCTATCCCATGCGCATATAAGCTTCCACCGGCATGGATTATAAAATCGCCCCAATCGATCTGAAGGTTTCCTGTCAATTCCATATCGTCATAAAGCTCAACATTCTGTCCCACTCTCAATGAATGACCCAAGGTGCCGAAATATCCTGTCTGCACGGTCAATGAGCCTGACATCTGCAAATCTGTAGTAGTAGTGACGTAGGATGCGCCAGCATTAATCTTGAGATTTCCCAGCATCGGGGCGTTACCCATATTGATGCTAGAATCGTCTCCGCACATTTCCAGTAATGAGCCGGAAAGGTCAAGTTCTTCCGTCATATAGGTGCCCACATTGCCGTTCACCCGAATAATGCCACCGCTAACCTGTTCTGTCATACCTGGATAGAAAAAGATGCCATGGTCAATTACATCCAGTAATCCGCCCGTCATCTGCAAAGTACCATAAATGATGAATGTGCCGTTCCCGCCATACAGATTAAGAGTGCTGCCTGCTGTGATTCCTATATTAGCAGCACTGACGAGGGATTGAGATGGATCCTGATGCAGATTGACTACAGAATTGGAATTTAAAAACAATCCCCCTCGAAGAACGTCATCGACCAGGTCATTCGCGGTAAAAACACCGCCTTCAACATATAGGTTACCGGCTTCCCAATCATAATAAAGGCACTCGACCTGGCAATTTATCACACTCAGATTTCCAGCGCTTTTATTCAAGGTTATCTGTCTTAAGTTAAGAGGACTTAAAATGACCTGATCATAGATTCCATCTATCACCACCGTCCCTGTTCCAGCATTGAAATATCCTCCCGGATTACATTCATAATGTCCGCCCAGATAGAGCGTGCGGTCATGATTGTAAAAAGTGCCGGAACGAATCCAAAGTTTACCATTAATGTCAGCATCTGAGTCCAGTGCGACAGCTCCTCCGGCTGTTTTATTAATGTACAGATAATATAACTTGGCTGCAGGATTGCATTGAAGTTGTCGATAGCCGGAACCTATCATTTCAAAAACTCCGCTTATCTCATTGATAGTAGAAGATAGCACTCGCAGGTCTCCGCCGGTTTTGATGGTACCATAAATACTGGTAAAACTAAAGCCCTCATTAATAGTAATGCCAACATCATTTATGGCTAATACACCATAATGTACAAAGAGGGATGCTCCCGGCATGAATTGACAGGGATTTGTGCCTCCATAAATATTAAATGTACCGCTTTCGACTGTCACCGATCCTGTTATGTTCACACCGTGATTATCATCCTGGTTTATTTCCAAACTGCCTGAAACATAGATTGTCCCGTCAATCGAATTATCCCACAAAGTGTATATCTCAAAATCACCATAAACAACCAATCCTCCGCTTGTCCTTGAATAAGCATAACACCATACAACTGCAGCAGTATCAATATACAGAGAATTGGAACTTTTATTCAGATAAATCTCGTCAAAGTTTTCCGTAGAATAGATAATTTGAGCGCCTGATCCGTCAAAGGTTACAGCGCAACCATTGCCGTAATTACATACAAATCCGTTGGCGCCGGCATAATTCTGCCAGTTACCACCCAAATTTATATCATAAGAACCAGGCACCAAAGACGAGGTGGAGCCAATGGTCAGATTGCCATTTATATCAATATTGCTGAGCAGCGTCACAGTAGTGCCCGTGTTTTTAGCTATGTACAGATTATTGAAATAACTTCCGCTCCGGGTTGTCATATTTACACTATTGCCCTGCAGGCGAAACGTTCCGCTGTTGCATTGCAGTATACCGCCTGTGCCGACAGATATGGTTCCATAAATATAGGTATACACGTCAACATTGCAGATATATGCATAAGAGCTATTCACGGTGAGGTTACCCTTGATGGTCAGGCTGGCACTGCCCGCCTGATGCCTGAGGTTTGTACTGCTGCTGATAATACTGTAAATGGATGCTTCAGCATTAATGGTAATGGATGGCGTGGAACCGCTGAACCGGAAATGCCCATAGTCTGGATTAATATTGCTTCCGGCATTGAAATAAAGATCATCCGAGATATAGATATTCGCCCCGTTGTAAGGAATGTACATTGTAGCGCCGCTGTTGAAAGTAAGGTCTTCCACATACAGATTGGCCAGCTCAGTTGTCAACCTCAGTTGTCCACTACTGGTCAGTCCTGT
>CAZWJK010000027.1:9190-22068 GCA_964634035.1 uncultured Candidatus Cloacimonadota bacterium
CTGATCTTCCGCAGACTGTATTTAAAATAGCAACTGATTACTCAGATAATGAATATTTACAGACTGTCAAACAATTTATTGAGAACATAGTTGGTAAGGTTGTCACGCCTGTACAATACACGCAGGGATGCGTTTAGCTATTGTTTATTAAAATTCCTGCCTTCGCAGGAATGACAAAGATTTATCAGAGTTCCAGTCTTTGAGCGTCTGAGGGATTATCAGTATTGAACTTTATCAGAATTAGGGATTTTCCGGTTCCGGCGGCAGACATGCAGATTGTTCTGCCGATCTGTTCTTTCCAGATGCCGGTGAGTTGAAAGGATTCGTGTATGTGCCCGTGCAGGGTGACGAGCGGCTGTTTTTCCTGAATGAAGCGCTGGATGGCGATGCTGCCGACATGAACGTCAAGGGGGACGTGGTCCACCATCTTGCCGTCCAGGGCCGCTCTGTCCAGTCCTGTCTGATAAGGCGGGGCATGAAACAGCAGGACAGCTTTTGAGAGGTCAAATCCTTCCGTCAGTTCGTTCAGGTCATCCCGAATAGTGCGGTGCTCGATCTCATTCAAAGAAACGGGTGTGGTGTGCTGCCCTTCCTCCGGAGCGACACAGCCCACATCCACAAAACGGGAGACGTCATAACGCTCCCAATCCTTAAGCAGAAAGGGCGTGGGCGGCACGAAGCAATAACCGAAGACATCAATATCATTAACCTTGAAATGCTGCTGATTGATGTAATGCCAGAAGCCCTGACGGTCATATTCCCGGAGCAGGAACTCGTCACTGCGGGGGTCGTCATTGCCCATGATGATAAAGACTTCGGGATAATAATCCGATTCCGCTTTCAGTTCTTGAAAACCGCTGGCCAGGATCCCGTCTATTACATCGTCGGACTGGCCGGGTCTTAAAAATCCGGCGGCAAGCAGGTCTCCCCCGATGAAGACAGCATCCGGCCGGTCCTGTCTGATCTGTTGGAACAGGTTTTCATATTTTCTGACGTGACCGTGCAGGTCAGAGACGAAGAAACAATTCATGTCAGGATTGCTGGTTGAGCAGTCTAGCGGCGTCGGTGACGGCATTGATCTTGGCGGCGAAACTGGTCTTTTCCGCTATGTCCTGATCGGTGATGTAATGCACGTCCAGCAGGCCTTCAGCGTGGTAACCGGTCCTCAGGTAGTTGAGTTCGGCAAGACACTGACTCCAGCCCTCCAGCCATTCGGAAAGAAGCTTTTTCTGAGTGGGATTGCTGTCGATGTGGATCAGCAGATCAATGTCGCTGGCGGGTCCGGAAGTGGCGTTCTTGACGCTGCCGATGATATACATATTTTTGATTCCGAATTTCTTCTTATCGGCATTCTGGGCAATGCGCTCCGCCATTCTCATGCGCCAGACCCAATGCTTTTCCTCCTGCCGGCTCTCGTCTGACCAGTCATCCAGCTTGGTGTCAAGAGAAGTTGTTTCCGTGAAATATGCCATTGCCTCGTCCAGATCACTGTTCATCCTAATGGTAAGCCGCTTGCCCTGCGTGCTTTTTTCCACATCGATGACCTTGAGCACGGATTCATACTCAGCGACGTCGGGAACCAACTCTGAAAGGATGTTGTCAGCCCGGCTGAGGAAATCATCGTTATACAGGGCGCCTTCGTCATCCGGATAAAGAGGAAGGTAACGAATTCCGGATTCCACCAGGTCCTGGAAGAAGTGTGTTCCGAAGGAGACATCAGGTGTGTAATTGCCTTTTTTGCGGGCGATCTCGATTAGCATGGAAGCGTTGTTAATGTCTGAATAGGTGACGCTGACGCCGAGCTTAATGTCGCCCCTGCTGCCCCAGCGTCCTGGTCCCATCAGGATGAATTTGTGCTTGGGCAGGATCTTATTGAGCTTGCCCACTATCCTGCCGATCATCTGCATTTCATCAACTGAGTCCAGTGCAGAATACTTATCCGGGTCAACCAGAACAACATGGCTGATATCCTGGATGATGCCGTTGCCGGCATATTTTTTGGCAGTAAAGAGAATGCTGTGCTCCGGCAGGTCTTTGGGAATGGGGGCGGGACGGTTTTCCGGAGCAGAGCTCTGAGGACGGCACTGCAGGATGTATAGCTCTTCGCCGTCAAAGGCAAATTCTATGTCCACCGGTACGTCCATGGCTGACTGCAACTGGTCCAGAATGCTTTTCATGCGGGGCATGAAATCTGTTTTGTCGATCAGGCCATTGAAGGTCACGACCGGCACATCATGTTCGAAATCCATGCTGATCATGGGTTTGGAGATGATGTTCTGGTCGAGGTAGAGAGAAACAATTTTCTCGATGATGGGATATTCCGAACCGTATTTACGGAACAGGAATTCGAAATCTATAGTTTCGAAAGTATTGGTTTTCAGGTTGATGACATCGATCTTGTTAGGCGAGTAACGCAGAATCTCGTCCGTGGAAAGATTGACCCGCAGGTTGGGCTGGCCCGGAGAGACCAGAATAGGAAAGTCGTCACTGACACGGTCAACCGCTCTGGTGCCGAGTCCGGGCACCAGTCTGAGCAGTCCGTTGTTTCTCTGGATGCGGGGCGACCAGCGGAATTCATTGGTGCTGAAAGCCACTCCTGCAAAGGCGGGAAGCCAGTAATCTCCAACTCTGGTGCCGACCACTTCCTGAATGATGATTGCCATTTCCTCGTGAAAGTCAAGCAGGCCGCGTTCCTTGCGGTATTCCACTGGATCGGGCCCGAAAGTGCTGGCATAGACCTCTGATATGGCGTCCAGCAGGGCATTGAGCCGTTCTTCCTTGGCACCCTGATTGGCCAGAAACAGGCTCTTGTATTTACCCGAAAAAGCTGCACCCACCCTGTCTTCCAATAGACTGGAGCTTCTGACGATGATCGGCTTGTCGCCGAATTCATCCAGCACCAGAGCCAGTCCGCTGATGATATTGGGCGGGAAATTGGAATTCTTGAAGACCTGAACGATGTTGGGATACTCGTCGCGGATCTGCTCGATGGTTTTGTATTTCTGCTCGATCAGTTCGTTCAGTTCGTTGAAATTGAGAAACTGGTGCAGAGCATCAGAGATCAGGTAGCGGGTCTTGGGGACCTTGACACTGCCGAGCCGGTATTTGGGGTCCTTGATGCGTTTCAGGATGTTGTGGGAAAGGAAAAGGCCGGCGCTTTTACCACCCAGTTTGCCAAAGCAGTTGGAAGGGAAAACTATCTTGCGGATGAGATCGACAAAATCCTCGATGTCCAGATAGCGCTTTGAGATATTGATGAATTCAAGCTGTTCGGTGAAGAAGCGCAGGAGCAGGAGCACAATGATGTTGTCGCGGGTGGGCTGGGGCAGGTCGATGCTTTCCAGGTTCAGGTTGTGAAAGCGGTGCAGGGCGTCCTGGATGGAATTGAGCGAAAAGGACATATTCTCCAGCGCCTGGACCAAAAAGCTGATCTTTTCACCCTGCAGCCAGGCCTGGATGTGGTCAAAGATATCCTTGTTGCCGATGTTGTGCTCGGCAATGATGAAAGCTTTCTGGATCAGCCTTTCGAGCTGGCGCTTGTTTTCGCGGTGGAAGGGCCGGTTGGTGTCGAATACGCTTTCCGAATCCTTCTGGTTTTTCTGCTGGCCGAAGGTGGCAAGCAGGGTGCGCGCCTCCTCGATGCCGAGGCTGGAAAGATAGTTCATCATCTTTCTGGCAATGCGCTGATACTGGTCAGGATCGCTTTTCTTGAGCAGTTCGATGACCACGCGCCAGTTTGATTTGGAGATGTTTTCCACCTCGATCAGCGGTTGGGAAGAGAGGTTCTTTCTCTGGATCAGGCAATAGCCAAGGCGTTCCACGATCGTATCCAGAAGCTGCCGTTCTTCAGGCAGGAAGGGACTTTCATCCCGGTCCCAGGAGGTGTAGCAGACTTCTATGACACAACTTTCGTCAATCTCATACTGGGAATAGGCAGTCATCTTCCAGACCGTGTCTATGAAACCATCCGACTGCACCACGATATCGTCGCAAAAGATCCTGACCTTGCAGATCTCTGGAAACTGCCAGCCTTCCCTGATCGCTTTTTCCAGCTTCTGCAGCATCTCTTCCAAAGGGGAATCGATGTCTTTGAGGATATCGCTGGTTTTATAGAGGCAGGTCAGTTCCTTGGCGCGTTCCTTGAGGATATCCAGTTGATTTTTAAGTGTCATTTGAGCACCACTCCTTTGCCGCTTCTGCCGTCGACCTTGACGGTGATGGGTTTGCTTAGTTCTATGTGACGGACATGTTTGGTTTCCTGTTTGGTGGCTTGCTTGCTCAGCCAGTCCCAGTCGATCTTGTCTTCCTGGTTGTTGAGCACGCTGAAATAGAAAACTCCGCTGCTGAAGACATTATGGAAGAAATGGCTGCCCTGGCTGAAATCGGAATTGAGTGACGGAAGGGTTGTTTCCACAATGACTTTGACGCCGGAGATCTGGCTCCAGACGATGGGTATGCCGAGCCACTCGTCAGAGGTGCCCCAGCGTCCGAAACCCATAAGCAGATAGGGTTTGCCCTCATTCAGCAGGGAATCGTTGATGCTGTCTATCTCTTTGGTCATCTCCCTTGAATTGGCTATGTTAAAGACTTCCGGTTTCAGATAGACGATGTCTCTGATCTCATCTGTTTCGCCGTTGCCCATGGCCCGGTCAGGCGAGATCAGCATGTCTTCCGGACGGATGGATGCTTCGTCGATATCGACGATGCCGCTGGACACAGCCAATGGGCGCACCTGCAGGAAACCGAAATGCGGCCTGGGATCAGGAGCCGGTCCGGAGAGATAGCTTTCAGCGCTTCTGCCGTTGGGAAGCCGCATGGCAAACTCGATTTCGACTTTTTCACCCATGCTCTTTTCCGCATTCAGCAGGATACGTTTGACCAGTTCATTCAGGGGCAGGGCGTCGTACTGCAAAATAGGAGCAAAATTAATCAGGCGCGGTCCCTCAGTGCTGAGGCCGGGCACGACTGAATCATCAACGGAGACGGTGGAGGCCAGCTTATCCAGATTACCTGCTTGCTCGGCTTCCGAGATCTCGAGGTGCGCCATGAATTCAGTTTCAGCGGTCGGATCATAATTCAGGATCTGGCCCATATTGATCGCCCAGAATTTGGTCTGGGTGTTTTGCAACATGTCTCTTATGCCGTTGTAGGGGGGCGGTGAGGCAGGATAGCGGGGGCTGTAGCACCATGATTTACCGCCGTCCACGATGGATTTGCCCATGCCCATGGCCAGCTGCACCACTCCGTCTTTGGGTTCGGCGTTGCCGGTGGGATAAAAATTCATACTGCGGATTACGCCTGCAATGGTGGGATAGAAATAATCGCCATATTTATCGCCGACCACTTCCTGAATGATGACTGCCATCTTTTCCGTGCTGATGTCCTTGTGAATTGCTTTGAAGTATTGTTTGGCCTTGTAGAAAAAGAGGGTGGAATAGACAAACTTGATGGCTTCCGTGAGCTGTTTGAAGCGTGTATTGACATCATTGCTGCGGTTCGGGATCATCTTACTTTCATAAACGCCGGCAAAGGGCTCGTGCAGACTGTCTTCCAGCATGGCGGAAGACCTCACTGCCAAAGGCCTGCGAATGGAAGAGATCAGGTTCATCAGGTCACCGACGATCTCCACCGAAAGAATGGCTTTCTGAAACTCCAGCGCGATCAAAGCATCGTCGGTGGAATTCAGGGCTATTTCATACAGGTTGTTCTCCGCCATGAACTTATCGAAAATATCAGTCCTCAGGACAACCATCTGCGGAATGTCCACCCTGATGCCCTCAAATTCTCCGCCGGGGATCGCCTCATCCAGCATTTCTTTCATCAGGGCCAGCCCTTTGGCCTTGCCGCCCAATTCACCCGTGCCGATAAAGGAAAAGCCCTGCATGGGCGTAAATTCCCTGCGCTGAAATTCTGTGAAATCCATCCTGACTCCAGTTTATTTGAAAATTAAAAAAGAAGGGAAGGGTTTTTATTCCCTTCCCCTGATATTGATTTAGATCCAACCTCTCAGTTTGCAGGCCTGGACCACGCGATTGATGGCAATCACGTAGGCCGAATCGCGCATGAAGAGATTGCGTTTTTTGCTGAGCGCATAGACTTCGTGGAAGGCGGAAGTCATCTTGACATCAAGCTTGGCCAGGACTTCATCCTTTTCCCAGAAATAGTTCATGTTGCACTGCACCTGTTCAAAGTAGCTGCAGGTCACGCCTCCGGCATTGGCCAGAAAGTCGGGGATCAAAAACACGTTGTGCTCTTTCAGGTAAGCATCGGCTTCAGGAGTGGTGGGCCCGTTGGCGCCTTCTGCCACGACCTTGACCTTGGGAGATATCCTGGTGACGGTGTCTTTGGTGATCTGATGTTCCAGGGCGCAAGGAAGCAGGATATCGACTTCCTCTTCGATCCATTTGTCGCCGGGAAGGACTTCGTAGCCCAGTTCCTTGGCTTTGGCCTTGTCGATGCCGCCGAATTTATCAGTGATGCTTATAAGCTCGTCGATATTGACGCCGCTGGTTTTCCTGAAATAGTAGGAAGTCTGATCGGTCTGATCCCAGCAGGAAACGCCGACCACAGTGCCTTTCATCATGTTATAAAGACGGATGGCATACTGCGCCACATTACCGAATCCCTGAAACACGGCAGTGGTTTTTTCCACCGCAATGCCCAGTTCCTTCAAAGCTTCTCTCAGAGTAAAAATCAGTCCGTAACCCGTGGCTTCGGTTCTGCCCAGGGATCCGCCCATGCCGACCGGTTTGCCGGTGATGAAACCGGGGAATTTGGCTCCATGAATGGTCTCATATTCATCCAGCATCCACAGCATGTGCTGCGCATTGGTCATCACATCCGGAGCCGGAACGTCACGCAGGGGGCCCACATCGTGTGCCAACTGGCGCACCCAGCCGCGGCAGATCTGTTCTTGTTCCCTTGGGGTAAGATTATGCGGATCGCAAATGACTCCGCCTTTTCCGCCGCCCAATGGGATATCGACCACGGCGCATTTCCAGGTCATCCACATGGAAAGCGCTCTCACGGTGTCAATGGTCTCCATCGGATGGAAACGGATGCCGCCCTTGGCAGGGCCACGGGAATCATTGTGCTGACATCTGAAACCACGGAAAACCTTGGTGGTGCCATCATCCATCTTGACAGGGATGCTGACGTGATATTCTCTTACAGGGTTGCGCAGCAAATCACGGGTTGCTTCGTCCAGTTCAAGGACGTCAGCCACTTTGTCAAACTGCTCCTGTGCCATTTTAAAGGCATTGTAATCGGTTGCCATAATTCACCTCTTTTTTATTTTTTATGGTTTTCTTTATTAATGTTGTTTCAGTTAGAACTCCAATTAAAATACAGAGTTTAATTGTCAACAGAATTCGCTTGGTGCCACTGCGGTTAATTCCTATCTGTTATAACTATGGCTCTGTGTGTGAATTACTGTTTCTTTCCCAGTTTCGCCCAGGTGTCCTTGAGAGGCACTATCCGGTTGAACACAGGCTTTTCAGGTGTGGAATCAGGATCTGAAACAAAATAACCCAGGCGGAGGAACTGATATCTGTCGCCCGGTTTTGTGGCTTTCAGACCGGGTTCTGCATAGCACTGCACCACTTTCAGCGAATCCGGATTGAGGTAATCCAGCCAGGTCTTGCCTTCTTCCGTATCATAAGGATCCGCCTGGGTGAACAGATGGTCATACAAGCGCACTTCCACAGCTTGATTATGCCTGGCGGAAACCCAGTGCAGAGTGCCTTTCACCTTTCTCTCGTCAGGCGTCCAACCGCCTCTGGAGGCGGGATCATAAGTGCAGATCAGTTCTGTGATCTTGCCGTCATTATCCTTGATAACCTCTTTGCAGGTGATGTAATAAGCGTGCTTGAGGCGCACTTCACGACCCGGTGCCAGCCGGAACCATTTATTGGGAGCGTCTTCTTTAAAATCGTCACGCTCGATGTAAAGCTCTCTGGAAAAAGGAATCAGACGCGTTCCTGCCGAAGGATTTTCCGGATTGTTCTGAGCTTCGATCTCTTCGACTAGATCATCCGGATAGTTCTCCAAAGTCACTTTCAAAGGGTCGAGCACCACCATTGCACGGTTTGCCCTCGTGTTCAGATCATCCCTCAGGCAGAACTGCAGCAGCTCAAAATCCACCACGCTGCTGGCTTTGGCGACTCCTATGCGGTCAGAAAGGTCACGGATGGATTCAGGGGTAAAACCTCTTCTGCGCAATCCTGCCAGGGTCGGCATGCGCGGGTCGTCCCAGCCCTTGACATGGCCTTCCTTGACCAGGGTGAGCAGCATTCTCTTGCTCATCACGGTATAGGACAGGTTCAGCCGGGCAAATTCGATCTGCTGAGGATGGCAGGGCACCGGCAACTGATCAAGGTACCAGTCATAGAGGGGCCTGTGATCCTCGAATTCCAGGGTGCAGATGCTGTGCGTGATGCCTTCTATGGCGTCGGAAATGCAGTGCGTGTAATCATACATCGGGTAGATGCACCATTTATCGCCGGTGCGGTGATGATGGGCAAACTTGATCCTGTAGATCACGGGGTCGCGCATGTTGATGTTGCCGGAAGCCATGTCTATTTTGGCCCGCAGGGTTTTTTCGCCTTCCTTGAATTCGCCTGCCTTCATGCGCCTGAACAGGTCCAGGTTTTCCTCGGCCGTTCTGTCTCTGTATGGACTGTTGGTTCCGGGTTGTTTTAAAGTTCCGCGCGTGGCGGCCATTTCTTCAGGAGAAAGGTCGCAGACATACGCCTTGCCGTCTTTGATTAGCATTTCGGCATAAGCATAGAGTTGATCATAATAATCCGAAGCGTAAAAAAGTTTGTCTTTCCAGTCAAAACCCAGCCAGCGGATGTCTTCCATGATGCTGTCCACATATTCCACGTCCTCGGCAGTGGGATTGGTATCGTCAAAACGCAGGTGGCAGATGCCTTTGTAATCCCTTGCCAGGCCGAAATTAAGGCAGATGGACTTACTGTGCCCGATGTGCAGATAGCCGTTCGGCTCAGGCGGAAAGCGGGTTATGACCTTAGTATGCTTACCCGTCCGCAGGTCTTCGTCAATGATAAAGCGGATGAAATTGGAAACCTCGTTCCTGGTTTCAGCGCCAGCCTCAATCGGGGCATTTTTCCCCGTTTCCCTGATGTCTTCCATGTTAATTTCCTTAAATTTACGTATTTGTATAGCCAAATTGTTCAACGGCCCACAGCAGTCAAGCGGAATTGATTGTAAACCACGGAACACACGGAAAACACTTCATCCGTCATTCCTGCGCAGGCAGGAATCCAGCCTGTTTTAAGGAACACTAAATACACGAAAGGGACTAAACACACGAAATCTGTCATAGCGTGTCGTAACACAGATTGGCAATCTGTTGGGCTCCGGTGTGGCATTGCCGGAGCAATAATTTACAGGATAGCTTTCCAAATCTGCGTAAATGGTTAATAAGATTCCTGCCTTCGCAGGAATGACAAACGTGAGATATGGAATATATTCAGAACTCCGGCGCAGCTTTCCACTTTTCCACTTTTTCACTTTTCCACAGATTTATCATTTCGTGTTCCAATCATAAATGAGACTGGGAAACAACCTGCCGGCCTCCTGCCGGGCCCCTGCGCCCGGGCGGGGGAGGCAAACAGGGGGACAGCACCTGGCCGGATACCGTGAAGGGATGATCAAAAGAAGAACAGGGCAGGAAAGAACCTGCTCTGTACATAGTCAAATGTGATTATTCTTGACTTTTCTGTGTATTCCGTGTTTTCTGTGGTTTATAAAAAATCAGGGGTCTTTATGAAGAAGAACGAGCTTTATTCCGCCATCGGTTTCGGTACCGGCATCGCCTCTCTTGCCGTAATCATAATTCCGGTGCTGAGTCTGGTCCTCGCCATCATTGCGATCGTCACCTCCCTGCTTGGCAAAAGATCTGTCCACAAGGGATTTTTCTATGCCGGGCTCGGCTTGGGCTGCCTGGGTTTGATCCTGGCGCTGATCTATCTGGCAGTTGTCCTGGCAGGCAGGGCATAACCACATCGCAATTAAGACTATGCAGATCTCGCTCCGGCCGGAAACACCGGCAGACCATAGAAAAGTCGAAGAACTCACCCGGGAGGCCTTCTGGAACGTTCACGTCCCCGGCTGTGACGAACATTACCTGGCGCATGTGTTGAGGGCATCGGAAGCATTCATCCCCGGGCTGGATTTTGTCGCCCTGGCGGATGGTCAACTTGCCGGCAATATCATGTTCACCCGCGCTGTAGTCTGTGATACGGAAGGCATTGCCCATCCGGTGCTCTGCTTCGGGCCGGTCAGCGTGCTTCCCGCTCTGCAGGGCAAAGGCATCGGCAGCGCCCTCATCCGCCATACCCTGAACCTGGCAAGGGAGATGGGGCACAGCGCCGTAGTAATCTATGGCGATCCTGACTATTACATCCGCTTCGGATTTTTTCCTGCGGAAAGGCACGGCATCACCACCCGAGACGGAAAATTCTGCCCCGCCCTGCTTGCCTGTGAACTGAAGGAGAAAGCTTTGTCAGGCATCACAGGCCGCTTCCTGGAAGACAGGATATATGACTTGGACAAAGCCGAAGCAGAGCGGTTCGACCTCACCTTTCCGCCCAAAACCAAAGGCTACTCCCCCACTCAGGAACGGTTCAAAGCCCTCTCTTCCTGAGTCTGTTTTATAGCTGAAGAATGTCTTTCAGCAGGCGGGAAGCAAATTTTCTTGACAGAGATGCAAAAAACGTTTTTTTATGAAAATATTGAAATCCCCATCCAGACAACGATAATTAGAAAGGAGTAAACATGAAAACTGCATTAACCTTGCTTTTTATTTTGGGCATCACTTTCCTGAGCGCTGTTGACCTACTGACAGAGACTTTTTCCACTGCTCTTCCCGACACCTGGACAGATTCCGGTCCCGGCACAGTGAACTGGGTCTGGTCCAATACCAATCAGGCAGGCGGCTCAATGGGAGAATTAAAAATCAATACCGGTGCAGCCGGTACTTATCGCTACATATCTCCTGCGGTTGATACGAGAAGAGCTTATGGTATAACTCTCAGTTTCTATTGCCATGCCAATTTTTTCTTCAGAAATACTGCTTCAATAGTCATCTCCACTGATTTGACAAACTGGACGGAAGTTTGGTCAACTCAGGGTTTTTACGGTTATCAGAGTGTAAATATCAATTATGCGCTCGGTCAGTCTGAAACGACCTATATTGCCCTGCAATTTACGGGAGACCCGTCTTTAGGTCAATTGTATTTTGACGATATCGTCCTGGTCTATTCAAACAGCGTCGGTATCGGAACCTGGAATCCCGGAAATTATGACATTATTGGAGACCTGGTCATTCCCAACGGTGAAACACTGATTCTGCAGGCAGGGACCACATTGCGCTTTGCCGCCGATAAAAAAGTTTCCATGCAGGGCAGACTACTGGTTAATGGAACTGCTGAACAACCGGTGACTTTTACCTCTCTCAGCGGCAGTCAGGACTGGGCGGGGATAGATATTCTCAACGTGAATACTGCCAATGATTACACCCTGATAAATTATGCCATAATCGAGCAAAGCAATGATTCCGGAATTTATGTGTTAAATTATAATAAAGTACGGATCAGCAACAGCACTCTGCGCCTTAACTATGAGTTTGACGGGGGCGGGGGACTAAGAGTAAGCTATTCCAGTATCGTGGTGGAAAACTGTGATTTTTATAACAACCTTTCGCGCAATAAAAGTTCTGCAGCTTATATCTATCAATGCTCAGGAATCATCTTCAGATACAATAATATTTGCGGCAATGACAATACTTATATCGGCTACGGGGGAGCTTTCTTAGCAGAGTCAAGCAGCCTGGACGGAATTGCATACAACAAAATCTGCAATAATCCATCTGCCTATGGTTCTCCGATTGTGAATCTGATTAACTGCGCTGGTATATTCAGCAGGAACATTATCGCCAATAACGCTGCCTCGGGTTTATATGTGAGTTATCTGGACGGCTCTGGAGGCATATATAACTGCGATATCATCAACAACGGCGGATCCGGAATTGAGACCTATACCACGACTGCAACCATCACAAACTGCATCATCCGCGGCAACGGAAACTACCAAATCGTTGCCTATACGGAAACTCCTGTCGTCAGTTACTGCTGTATTGAAGGAGGGTTTGCCGGAGTTAGCGGAGTTCCGTCCAATAACTATCTGAACAATATCTCGGACAATCCGCTTTTTATCAATCCCACGGCAGGTACCGGTATGGGATATGATGCTCTGACGGCAGACTGGCATATTCAGAACAATTTTCCATGCATCAATGCCGGAAATCCCTCATCAGGCACAGACCCGGATGCAAGTGTGCCGGACATCGGAGTCTATTGGGTGATAACTCCCTATATCACCGGAGCAGCAGACTTCCCCGGTGACCAGGGTCGCCAGCTTGATTTGCAATGGGCTGCTTCCTGGGCTGACACAGCTTATGACTCCAATGCTTTCTATGAGGTCTGGCGCTCGGAATTCCCGCGTTCCGCCAGTGCGCTTGTCATCACTCATCCAAGGGAGATCACACCCGAACTGGCAGCAAGCGGCAGAGACATCTACTGGCGCGATGGAACCCGTACTTGGTACTGGCTCAATATCAGGATCCCGGCCCGGCTGTTTCAAACCTATGGAGCGATCGTTCCCACTCCGCAGGATTCCTCCTCCACCGGCATCCATGCCTATGACTACATGATCACTTTCTGCAACAGCAACTGGTTCTGTTATTCCCTTCCCGTCAGCGGCTACAGCGTTGATAACATTCCGCCCTATGCGCCCTCCAGAGTGGACATTGCCAAAGGCTCTGCCAACCAGTTCAACCTTAGTTGGGACGAGGT